>CBFHJI010000006.1:5037-9316 GCA_965656255.1 Alphaproteobacteria bacterium | reverse complement strand
AAAATCCCTCAATGTCGATTGGGATATTGAGATTCTGGACATGCACCATCGCCATAAGGTCGATGCACCATCGGGCACAGCTTTATTGCTTGGCGAGGCCGCCGCTCAAGGGCGCAATGTTGACCTCAAGACGGCGCGCATTGCCCAGCGCGATGGTATTAGTGACCCGCGCGCACCTGGAGCCATTGGCTTTTCAGCATTACGTGGCGGATCCGTCGTTGGCGACCATGATGTGATATTTGCTGGTGATAATGAACAAATTAGACTTTCTCATCGCGCTGAAAGTCGTGATATTTTTGCACAAGGCGCTGTTAAGGCTGCGCTTTGGGCACAGAACAAAGAGCCGGGCTTGTATTCTATGCAAGACGTCCTTGGCCTAAATGAGGAATAGAAATGCCAAAACTCGTACTCGTCCGTCATGGACAAAGTGAATGGAATGAAAAAAACCTTTTTACCGGTTGGCGCGATCCAGACCTCACAGAACAAGGTCATTCAGAGGCCATTGCTGCCGGGCAGGCCTTAAAAGCACGCGGCTTTATCTTTGACCTTGCTTTCACATCAAAACTTCAGCGTGCCCAAAAAACATGCGGACATATTCTCTCCGGACTAGGACAAGAAACGCTTGAAACAATCGAGAGCGAAAAACTAAACGAGCGCGATTATGGCGACCTCTCTGGCTTAAACAAAGATGATGCACGCGCAAAATGGGGCGAGGAGCAGGTTCACATATGGCGCCGCTCTTACGATACACCTCCTCCTGGGGGCGAAAGCTTAAAAGATACAGCAGATCGCGTATTGCCTTATTTTAACAGTGATATTCTGCCTCAAATCAAAGCCGGCAAAAATTTGCTCATTGCTGCACATGGCAACTCATTGAGAGCCTTGGTTATGCAGTTAGACAATCTAACGCCCGAGCAAATCATCGACGTTAATATTGGAACTGGTGTTCCCTATATTTACACGCTGGATGATCAAGGCCAAACGATCAGCAAAGAAATAATCGCAGACTAAACAGCACGATGAATGAGCGCGCTCAATCATTGCTGGAACCATTGCGTCTTTTTTTGGCAAACCAATAAAGCCAATGGTCACAATATCCTAGATCTGCGTGGCCTTAACGGGTCTCGGCAGCCAATATTTTCTGCTTAATCGCAAGCCCCCAACGATAACCGCCCAAACCGCCAGCCTGAGCAATCACACGGTGACAGGGTACGAAATAAGAAATTGGGTTGCGCCCAACGCCACCCCCAATTGCTCGGGGGGCGCTGTCTAATATATCCGCAAGCTCACCATAGGTTTTTGTCTGCCCGGCCGGAATATCTTGTAATGCCTGCCATACGCGTTGCTGAAAGGGCGTGCCTATGAGTGTCATCGGTAATGGTGATTGAAAAAGATCTCTATCTGAAAAAATAGTTTGATCACAACCAATATGGTTGAGTTTCCATTTATCTTTTAATTGCAAGAGTTCACGCTCTGCCGTGGGGCCAAAGCCAAAAAAGACCAACCGATCCTGAATGACACCTATATGCGCCGGGCCAAAGGGTGTTTTGATACTACGGTAGATCATATCTGATCCCGCGAATGCGTCTTGCGTTAGATATTTGATATTTTTCTTATTTATCATTTTATTTTCAAACACCTGCTAAATCTAAATCGAAGCGGTTCGTCGATGCCTATCTAATACGCCAGAAACAGCGTCAAACAAACAAGCGCGCTCTTCTGGAGATAGAAAGCTACCAATATGGTAAGACTTGCCATGGGAAGATATTATAAGATCTCCCGGAACTTCTGGGTCATGCCGCGACGGCTTGAGCTCAAATCGCAGCCAATAGGGATTAAGCGAAACTTCGCTTGCATGGCCCTTGGCAGATATTTTGGTAAGTTTGAAACAATCGCTGCTAATCGCAAGCTCCTCAACCCGCCGCGCTGAGAAATAATTAAGCCGAAACGCGCCATAAAGAAGCAAGACTTCAATACCGAAAAACCCCATAACAGGCCAGGCGCCGAGATAAACAAAAAAGGCACCAGAGGCAAAGCTGACGAATGATACAAACAACATCAATACCAAGAACCCTTGCTTGCCAAGAGAGCTATGCGGCTTGAGCCGAAAAACAGTTATATCATCTGCGGTTGCCATGGCGTTAAATTAAACCAGTTAAACCCAATATCAAGCAGAGTATTTGCGCATAGTGGATAAAATCTTTAAGGTCGCGTTATGAAAAAAGAAAACATTTCTGAATTTTTTCGTCGACTCTCTGAGGTCGAAGAGCGCCCTGAAACCGAGCTTAATTTTTCAAACCCCTTTACCCTCGTTGTCGCTGTTGCCCTTTCCGCCCAGGCCACAGATAAAGGCGTGAACAAAGCGACAAAAGAATTGTTTAAAATTGCGGATACACCTGAAAAAATGGTGGCCCTTGGCGAGGAGCGCATTAGAGATATGGTGAAAACCATTGGTCTCTATAAGACCAAAGCCAAAAATGTATTCCTCCTCTCTCAGATGCTGATCGACGAGTTCGATCATCAGGTGCCCCAGGACAGAGAGCAACTCATGCGCCTGCCTGGCGTTGGACGCAAGACGGCCAATGTGGTTATGAATGTCGCCTTTGGGCTTCCCACTTTTGCTGTGGACACACATGTGTTTCGACTATCCAACCGAACCGGGCTCGCACCAGGCAAAACTGTACTTGATGTTGAAAAGAAACTTGAAAAGCGCGTGCCAGACCCTTATCGCGTTCATGCCCATCACTGGCTTATTTTGCACGGACGCTATATATGTACGGCACGAAAGCCGCGATGCCCCGATTGCCTTGTGAGCGATTTATGCAAATTTAAAAGTAAAACAGTCCTAAAAGACGCATCAGTAAAATAAGTAGGACCCCGATAAAAGGAGAGTGATTATGAGCAAAACATTCAAGGTTATGGGCATGGGGGCGGCATTGGTTGATGTTTTCGCCAATGTAACTGAAGCCGAACTTGCCCATATCGGCAGTCCGAAAGCATCAATGTCGCTCATCTCCGCAGATGAAGCTATGGCCTTAGAAGCTCAAATCACGATACATGCTCGCGCATCTGGCGGCTCAGCTGGCAATACTGTGGCAGGCATTTCCGCGCTTGGGCTTAAAACAGGCTTTATTGGCAAAGTGGGCAATGATCCGCTTGGTCATTTCTTTAGCGAAGATATGAGAAAGCTCGGATCCCATTTTCCAATGGCTGCCCATGATGAGTTGCCAACAGGCAGATGCATTGTTTTGTTAACACCAGACGCCGAGCGCACCATGCATACCCTGCTCGGCGCCAGCATATCAACACAGCCATCCGATCTTGACGAAGCTGCACTTGCCGATACAGAGATTTTATTTGGCGAAGGTTATATTTGGGATAGCCCATCGGCACGCGACACATTTTTAGAAGCCGCGCGGATCGTCAAGGCAAATGGTGGGCGCGTTGCCTTTTCTTTGTCAGACCCGTTCTGCGTCGAGCGCCATCTCGGCGTTCTTCAATCATTTGTCAGCGATCATGTCGACATATTGCTTGCAAATCTCGAAGAGGCAAATGCCCTGTTTGGCACACGCGAACCCTTAGGCCTTGTAACGGCATGCCGGGCCGCAGGTGTTGAGGGCGTTATCACGCGCGGCGCCCAAGGCGCTATCATCGCATCACCTGATCAAGCAATTGAAATTGGTGCAGAACATGTCGAAACAATCACCGACCTAACGGGAGCTGGCGATCAATTCGCGGCGGGATATTTATCTGGACGAGCCGATCATTTATCTATCGCCCAATGTGGACGCCGTGGCGCGATTGCCGCTGCTGAAGTCATTGCTCATATTGGTCCACGCCCGGAAGCAAATATAAGCGCATTATTCGAAAAAGCTGGCGTTTAGGGAAATTAGATTTTTCGAAGCAATACCTGGTCGATGCTATGATTACCCGCCTTATGTAAAATAAGGTCCGCGCGGGCACGCGTCGGATGAATATTTTCAATCAAATTTTTGAGGTTAATCCGTTTCCAAATATCGGCGGCTGTCGCAATGGCTTGCTCCTCGGTCAAGTCGGCGTAGCGTTGAAAATACGCACCCGGCTTTTTAAACGCCGTGTCTTTCAAAAAAAGAAATCTCTCAATATACCACCGCTCGACCGCATCGCGATCAGCATCAATATAGATTGAAAAATCAAAATAATCTGAGACGAATGGAATATCATCGCCATCTTCTTTCAGCCTTGCTGGCTGCAGAACATTAAGCCCTTCAACAATGAGAATATCTGGCTGTGACACACG
>CBFHJI010000006.1:0-4942 GCA_965656255.1 Alphaproteobacteria bacterium | reverse complement strand
ATTTTACGTCACTTAAAAACCCGCGCAACCGATCCGTATTAAAGCTCTCGGGAAAACCCTTGCGCTCCATGAGATCATTTTCAAGCAATGTTGCATTTGGATATAGGAACCCGTCTGTTGTTACCAAATCGACTTTTGGATGATTGGGCCAACGCGCCAAGAGGTGACGCAAAATACGGGAGGTCGTACTTTTACCGACAGCAACAGAACCACCAATTCCAATAATGAAAGGCACTTTTTGTTCAGAGCCAAGAAAGGCGTTCGTCGCCCCATATAACGTCTGCTTGGCTTCAACATAAAGGTTAAGCAAGCGCGACAGAGGTAAATATATTTGCTCAACCTCACGTAAATCGACCGTTTCGCCAAGCCCGCGGAGCTGACTTAACTCATCTTCATTGAGATTTAGCAGAACATCTTTGCGCAATTTCTCCCACTCGGAAGCCGAGAAATGTCGAAATGGAGAAAGATCGTGTTGGCGGATTGTCATTTAATTTGCTTCGCCGCGACTTGCTTTTTCAGCCAAGCCAGACATTCCTTCTCGACGCCGCAATTCATCATAAACAGCATCCAAGCTCACATTTCGCGCAACCAAAACAGCCAATAAGTGAAACAACACATCGGCCGCCTCACTCATCAATGCGCCGTCATCTTCTTGCATTGCTGCAATTAATGTTTCAACCGACTCTTCAGCCAGTTTGCGTCCAGCATAAGCTGGACCGCCCGCGATGAGCTTTGCGCTATAGCTCTCTTCTGGAGAGGCATTCGCGCGATCCGAAATTGTTTTATAAAGTGTCTGCAGAACATCTTGGCTCACGGCAGGCTCTCCTCTATTTGGTCGTCTTTATATCCCTATTCAGGAGTTTGAGGTGTATCAGGGTTAGCCAAAAAGTCAAAATTATCATTCGGACGCATATCTATACCCGCAGCCATCATGGCTAATTTTGCTTCACGAATAGTGATTTGACCAAAATGAAACACGCTGGCTGCCAAAACTGCAGAGGCATGCCCTTCTTTTATACCCTGCGCAAAATGTTCAATCGAACCAACACCGCCAGAGGCAATAACCGGAATACTAACAGCATCTGATATTTTGCGTGTTAAGGGAATATCGAACCCATCGCGCGTTCCATCACGATCCATGGATGTTAACAATATCTCACCGGCGCCTCGCGCGGCCATATCTTGTGCAAAGGTTACGGCATTAATGCCCGTTGACTGCCGGCCGCCATGGGTGAAAATTTCCCAACGATCTTCGTCCACACGTTTCGCATCAATTGCAACGACAATACATTGCACACCAAATTTCCGTGAGGCCTCTGCAACAATGTCGGGATTATTAACGGCCGCGGTGTTAAACGACACTTTATCCGCACCCGCCAACAAGAGCGAACGTACATCTTCAAGCGTTCGCACACCCCCGCCCACCGTCAGTGGCATGAAGCAATGTTCTGCCGTCTGACGCACAACCTCTAACAGGGTGCCACGATTTTCATGCGACGCACTAATGTCAAGCAAACAAAGTTCATCCGCACCGGCAATGTCATAAGCTTTGGCCGCCTCAACGGGATCACCCGCATCAATAAGATCAACAAAATTAACGCCCTTAACAACACGGCCATCGTGAACATCAAGACAAGGAATAACGCGCGCCTTTAACATATTAAGAAACCCCAGGAAGGGCCAAAACTGCCTTGGGATCTAATCGACCATCATAGAGGGCGCGGCCCGATATTGCGCCACAGACACCATCTGCTTCAAACGGCAAAAGAGCTTCAATGTCACCAATACCCGAGAGGCCGCCCGACGCAATAATGGGCACATTAACAGCACGCGCCAGATCCGTTGTCGCTTCCACATTAACGCCGGTAAGCAATCCATCGCGATCAATATCTGTGAATATAATCGCAGCGACTCCGCAGTCCTCAAATCGAAGCGCCAAATCCGTGGCAGCAAGAGTGCTTTCTTCTGCCCAACCCGCAACAGCAACACGTCCAGCGCGGGCATCAATGCCAACGACAATTCTCTCAGGAAAGAGGCGACACGCCTGCTTAACGAAATCCGGATCGCGCACCGCGGCTGTTCCCAAAATAACCCGATCAATCCCATGAGTGAACCATTTCTCAATGGTCGCAATATCGCGAATGCCGCCGCCCAATTGTTTATAGGCCCCTTTTTGCGCACAAATTTCTTCAACTGCTTTTGCGTTAACCGGATTTCCAGCAAAGGCGCCATCCAAATCAACAATATGTAAATGTGTGAAGCCCTGCTCAAAAAAAGTCCGAGCCTGTGCCGCAGGGCTATCATTAAAGGTGGTTGCGCGCGCCATGTCACCTTGCTCAAGGCGCACACATTTGCCCCCCTTTAAATCAATCGCAGGAAATATAATCATGGCCGCCACTCCAAAAAGTTCGACAAAAGATGCAAGCCAGCACGCTGACTCTTCTCGGGATGGAACTGTGTTCCTATAATATTGTCACGCCCAATAATCGCGGGAAAAATTTGCGCATAATCCGTTGTCGCAATCGTGTCTTCTTTTTTCTCAAGCTTTGCATAGTAACTGTGCACGAAATACATATGTGCTTCATTCAACCCATTGGTCACAGGGTGAGGGCGGGTCAGAGAAATATCATTCCAACCCATATGTGGAATCTTCAGTTTTTCTTGTGCAGGAACCAAGGGGCAAACATCACCCTCAATCCACCCCAAGCCATCGTGTTGGCCATTTTCATGCCCTAGGCTACACATAAGCTGCATGCCCACGCAAATGCCCAACATCGGTTGCCCTTGTTTGATAACGCGCTCGGTCATGGCTTCGACCATTCCCGGCAAAGCCCTTAGGCCGGTTGCACAATCTTCAAAAGCACCAACGCCGGGCAAGACGATATGCGTTGCCGCCAAGATATCCTCGGCGCGCGACGTCACCATCACAGACTGATCCGTAGCAACGTGCAGAAAAGCTTTTTCGGCAGAGCGCAGGTTCCCCGCTCCGTAATCAATGATTGCGACGCTCATCCTAATTAGTTACCCAAAACACCTTTAGTGGACGGAATGGCATCGGCCTTACGGAGGTCGATCTCAACCGCTTCACGCAAAGCGCGGGCCAGACCTTTAAAGCAGCTCTCTACAATATGGTGATTATTCTCACCATAAATGTTTTCAATATGCAGCGTTATGCCCGCCGCCTGAGCAAAAGCCTGAAACCATTCTTTGAATAGTTCTGTGTCCATATCCCCTAATTTTGGTTTGGTGAAATTCACCTTCCAAATTAAATAAGGGCGTTGCGAGACATCAAGAGCCACCCGCGTTAGGGTTTCATCCATCGGGATAAGGGCCGAACCGTAGCGTGTCAGACCTTTAAAATCGCCCAATGCATTTTGCAGGGCCTGGCCGATCACAATGCCGGTGTCTTCTGTGGTGTGATGAAAATCTATATGTAAGTCTCCCTCCGCCTTAACCTTGAGATCGATTAAGGAGTGACGAGATAGTTGTTCAAGCATATGGTCAAGAAAGCCAATGCCTGTAGACACTTCATATTCGCCGGTGCCATCAATTGTCACCTCGGCCGAGATTTTTGTTTCTTTCGTTTGGCGTTCAATTCGCGCAGTGCGCTGCAATGTAGACATAACTACCCCCACTTAGGCTGCATTAAAGGCTTTGTAACAGGATCCGCCCAGGTTCACCAGCGTGAACTTCACGATGGACGCCGCAAGCGAACATAAAATGCGCCACCACCCCCATGGGCCGGTTGTGCAACGTGATAGCCAACAACCATCTGATTTAAGGGCGCATCGTTGAGCCATGATGGAAAATTCTCTCTAATAACGCCACGCCCAGCCGTGCCCTTACCTGTAATAACAAGCAACCAACGATATTGTCGGCGTTGAGCTTCCGCGGTGAATTGACATAATCGATGATAAGCGTTGACCAATGTCATGCCGTGCAAATCTAAGGTCGCATCGATTTCAATATGCCCCCGGCGAACGCGCCTGACCTCTTTTTGATCAAGCGCCGCCAAGGTAACATCTCGGGCCCGTTTCGACACGGCCGAGGCCGGATTTGGAAATGGGGTGTTCTGGAACTCATTACCCTTAAGCGGGCCAGTACTCGGCTTGGAAGGCAATGGCTCGTTCACATCCGGTAACTGGCTCTGATTTTTGGTTATTGAGAAGCCGGCTTTTAATGTACGACGTTGAGAGACAACACGCTTGGTTTTGGCAGGTGATATCGGGCGAATGGTTGCCGAAACGCGGCCCCATAGGTCCGTATCCGCCGGTGTTAAACCTTTTTTGTCACGCCCAGCCAAAAACTAGACCGTCTCGGTTGCGCTCAATTGCCAATTTGGATCAGACGAACCAAGGGGGCGAACAAATGTCCAAAGATCTTCTGTCCGCGCCGCTTCAATATCTTCACCTTCTAAACCTGAGGCAATATAGGCAACAAAACGAATGGTAATATTCACCATGTTATTTTCGATCAAAACATCGTCAATGACCGGCTTGGCCATGCGCGACACGCGCGTTACCAGTTTTTCTTCTGAGGCTTCGCGCGCTTCAATTGCCGCAACAAAGCCATTATAAACCTCTTCGGTTAATAAAGGACGCAAAGCATCTTTATCTCCGGCGGCAAAGTCTTCAAGGATCATTTCATAAGCGCGTTGCGCACCCTGCAAAAATCCCTCCTCATCAAAACGAGGTTCCAGCGCCTTAAACCGAGCTAATCCGCGCACAATACCGCCATCATAAGGCTCATCTTCGAGTTGTTCTGAAACAGGCTCACTCTCGACAACGCGCAATGTTGGTTTTTTAACATTGGCTTGAGCGCCTAAAGCAGCGTCATTCATCTTAAAACGGGACGATTTTCGGGATTCTTCACCATCATCTTCATCGCGCATCCCCAAAACACCACGTAAGCGAAAGAAAATCACCAAAACAATGATAAGCAA
>CBFHJI010000005.1:0-46974 GCA_965656255.1 Alphaproteobacteria bacterium | reverse complement strand
TGAGCTGTTAATATCTTCAAGCTCAAAGACTTCATCATATGGCACATTAGCTTCGGCCAATAACACATTCATGTGGCCTGGCATACGACCGGCAACAGGGTGGATAGCATAAGATACTTTAACGCCCGCTTTTTTCAGCTCGTCGACCATTTCGCGCAAAGCATGCTGAGCTTGCGCAACCGCCATACCATAACCTGGAACGATGATAACAGATCCCGCATTCTTCATAATAAAGGCCGCGTCTTCTGCGCTACCCTGTTTAACAGGACGTGTTTCAACCACACCAGAGGCTGTGGCTGTCTCGCCCCCAAAGCCGCCAAGAATAACGGAGAAGAAGGACCGGTTCATGCCTCGGCACATAATATAGGATAGAATCGCACCAGATGACCCGACCAAGGCGCCTGTGATGATCAGTGCCATATTGCCAAGGGTAAAACCAATACCCGCTGCCGCCCAACCAGAGTATGAATTGAGCATGGACACAACAACCGGCATATCAGCGCCACCAATTGGAATAATCAGTAAAAAGCCAATAATGAATGACAAAATAGTCACAATCAAAAAGATGTCACTCGATGGATAATCGCTCAAGCAAAGAACGCTAATACCAATAATAATCGCAAGGGCGAGTCCAATATTAATTATGTGACGGCCCGGCAACATGATCGGAGCACCCGACATCACACCTTGCAATTTGGCAAAGGCGATAATGGAACCCGAAAAGGTAATTGCTCCAATCGACAGACCAACTGACATTTCAATAAGGCTCGCTGCAAAAATGCCGCCTGTCGGAGTCGCAATGCCAAAGGCATCCGGCGCCAAAAATGCAGACCAAGCAACAAGCACAGCCGCAAGACCAACCAAAGAATGGAAGCCCGCAACAAGCTGTGGCATGTCCGTCATAGCAATACGTTTCGCTATCTGAGATCCAATAATGCCACCAATAGCAATGCCTGCAGCAATCGTAAGCCAGATGGTCATATCGCTTTGGTCGAGTTGAATAAGTGTCGTCACCACAGCAACGGCCATACCAGCCATTCCATAATAGTTTCCTTGACGAGATGTTTCGGGTGAGCTTAAGCCTCGTAAAGACATAATAAATAAGACGCCTGAAACGAGATATAAAATAGCCGTAAGATTAGCTGACATTTGTAAGGCTCCTATTTGTCTTTTTTACGATACATGGCCAGCATGCGCTGGGTGACGAGGAAACCCCCAAAAATATTGACCGAGGCCAAAATGACCGCGCCAAAACCAAGCCAACGCGACAAAGAATTTGCCTCTGTGTTTTCTAAGCCAGATTTTCCAAGAGCGATCAAAGCACCAACAATAATGACTGACGAAATAGCATTCGTCACGGCCATTAAAGGCGTATGCAAAGCCGGCGTCACAGACCAGACAACGTAATAGCCAACAAAAACAGCCATTACGAGAATACTGATTAAATAAATAGTTGCTGAAATTTCCATTATTTATTTCCTCCAACAGGCTTTTTGGTCGCTGGCGCAGCTTTCTTCGCCGCTGTTTTACGAACGGGCGCTGCCTTGGCTGATGGCTTTTTGGTTGCTGGCGCAGCTTTCTTCGCTGCCGGCTTCTTGGCTGCTGGCGCAGCTTTCTTCGCCGCCGGCTTCTTGGCTGCAGGTGATTTTGCTGTCGGCTTTGCTTTGGTTGAAGACGTCACAGCAAACATTTCATGCACAACCTTTCCCTCATGGGTCAGGCCAATACCTTTCACAATTTCATCTTCCCAATCGAGAGTTAAGCTTTTCTTCTCTTGATCCCAAAAAGACTGAACAAAATTATAAAGATTACGCGCAAATAGCTCACTGGCATTGCCGGCCAATCGGCCCGCCACATTTTCATGGGCAACGATATGAACACCTTTATGATTAATAACCTTACCAGCGCGTGATAATTTGCAGTTACCACCTTGCTCAACAGCAAGATCAACCACAACAGAACCCGGCTTCATGCTTTCAACCATTTTGGTCGTCACCAATTCAGGGGCCGGTCGACCAGGAATTAAAGCGGTCGTAATGACAATATCTTGCTTTGCAATATGCTCAGCAACCAAAGCGGCTTGACGCTTTTGATAATCGGCGCTCATTTCTTTGGCATAACCACCAGAAGTCTCGCCGCTTTCGTCACTATCTGTTTCAACCATAACAAAAGAACCGCCCAAACTTTCGACTTGCTCTTTCGCTGCAGCACGTACATCCGTCGCCGTTACAATAGCACCAAGGCGCTTTGCTGTCGCAATCGCCTGAAGGCCAGCAACACCCGCGCCCATAACAAAAATGCGAGCAGCAGGAACAGTTCCCGCAGCCGTCATCATCATCGGGAGCGCGCGATTATAAACGCTTGTGGCATCTAAGACCGCCTTATAGCCCGCCAAATTTGATTGAGATGATAAGACATCCATGGACTGTGCACGCGTTATACGGGGCATTAACTCCATCGACATGGCCTCAACGCCCATCGCCGCATATTGTTTAATCAAGGCGCCATTTGTATATGGATTGAGTGTTGCGACAAGGACAGCACCTTTTTTGACACCAGCCAATTTAGACGCGGAAGGCGCGCGAACCGACAAAATAATGTCTGCTGTTTTTAATGATGCACCAACGGACTTGACGATGCTTGCACCGGCATCCGAAAAAGTCTTATCACTGAAATTGGATAATGCACCTGCACCAGCCTCAACAGTGACGGACAACCCAAGAGATACATATTTTTTAATGCTCTCAGGTGATGCCGCTACGCGACTTTCATTAGCGTAGCTTTCTTTTAAAATAACAAGCTTCATCGCTATCCCTCTTAAAACTTACTCGATCAATTCAATCAGCTGCTCTCAATAAAAGCTGAAATCAACTCTATTATTTCAGATGATTAGTAAACAAATACCAAAAGACCGAGCAGAATTGCGCAGACAATAATGGTGCCATATTTAGAATAATTTATAAAAGCTTCATATGTCGCTTCATGTTCTGGTTTATCCATTTCTTTGGACCATTTGGTGTTATCGATATTCTCACTCATTATTAGCTCCTCAAAATTATTCAACGAAATATAGCAGAAGACCAAAGCCAAACAAGCACTGATCTTGGTATTGTGTGCTTAACATATAGTTAGGTAAAGTCGCGATCTGTTGTCGACCCATAGAAAACTTGTTGGCCCATGCGGGGGTCTTTCAAAGCGGTTTGCATAATGGCAACAAGATGCGCCAACCATTCCTGCCTCGCCGCATCATCCGTCGCAATATCTTGACGGATTTCAATCAAACCATGCGCCAGCCCTCGTCTGGTGGCGTGGCGATAAAGACAATCTCCCTTAAGACGCCCAGTATAGGGAATATTATCGCCGAAAACGATCTCAGGTCGTTTTGCAAAATAGTCATGCATATGATCTTTTAATCTTGGGTCATTATCCCACAATATCGCCCCATGCCATGGGCGTTCGTCACCCCGCCAAACCGGCGTAAAACTATGAACAGATAATATAATTGGGTATATATCAGCAGCCAAAACCCGCTCCAAATGCGCATCAATAGCATCATTATAGGGCTGATAAAAAAGATCAATCCGACGCTGCCACTCTTGCTGGTCTTGATATTTATCTACCCTCTGATTGGCAGGTATAACATTGCGATCAGAAAGCTTAACGACCAATGTCGGGTCATCGAGCCCTCTGTTTGGATCAATCAAAAGCCGAGAAAAATTGGATAAAATAGCCGGACACCCCAATGCCGCCGCCAAAGCGCGCGTCATCTCAGCCGCCCCTAAATCATATGCAATATGCGTTTCTAAACTGCCTTCGGGTAAGCCCAAATCAGCATATTCGGGAGGAATATAAGGACTCGCATGATCGCATAAGAGCAATATGCGCGGGTCCTGATCAGCCCCAATATAGTTATATGCTTCCGGCAATATTGCCATTTTATAAATGCCCAGATGATTGCGACGACGGCATTCGACCTGTTGCTTTTTTTGCCATTTTCAAAATTTCTTTACTTAAAACAGATGCTTGTGTGTGGTGCGGCATATGCCCAACACCTTTAAACACCTTCAATCGAGAGGACGGAATATCGCTATGAAATCGCTCAATATTGCGCTTACAACTAACGGTATGATCACTGTCACCCGACACGAGCAATAAATCGCACGCGGGCTGCTTATAATGGGCAGCCATTTCCTTAAGGTGCCCATCTAAAGCCATACTATAGACACTATTCGTACGGAATGGTCGCGGCCGTAAAATGAGTGGCAAGCTGATTGTATCAATAAATCCATCTGGGGGAATTTCAGGATAAAAATTTCGTTCGATACCGGACTGCAATTGTGTCGATCCATATTTGGTCAAAATTGTATGCATGAACAATGATCCAATAATAGGTGTCGTTACCAAACGCTCATACCAACCTGGTTTTCCACCCCATGGATAAAGCGGCGGCGCAATTGCAACCACCCCGCTGAGCTCATCCCCAAATTCCATAGCATAAGCCATAGCAACGGCCCCGCCCCAGCTATGACCGACGATAACAGGCCGAACAACCCCAAGTGCGGTCATCGCCTCGTGAATGGCGCGCGCTTGAGCGCGCGGAGAACTTAGTTCATCATCATCAATAAAATTGCGGCTATATCCAATCCCCGGACGGTCAACGCTAATAACATGTGTCGCTGAACCAAGATGAGAGAAAAAAGCTGCCGCCATATCTCGCGCGGACCCGCTCGACCCATGAATCAAGACGACAGGCGCTAATTCAGATGCCTGCCCATATTCTATATAATGAAGCTCGCCACCTTTAAATGTCTGAAAAAGGCCGGAAGAAGGGTGGTTTTTCTCAATTTGACGACGCAAATAGGCGTCGTGAAGCCACATCAAAATTAATAGGACAAGGACACATAAAAGCAGAATTGAGAGAATCGACATGGGAGAAAGCTCTGGATCAAATGGCATTAACAATTATTGCAATTCATTAAATTGCAACGATGACATCAGACAAACGTAGTGCCTGACTGCACCTTAACGCAATCCCCAAATCGAAGATAAATGAAGTAAAAGCCTTAGCCTTGGCGCGCTTTAAAGCGTTTATTTACTTTGTTAATAACAAAAAGACGACCACGACGACGAACCAATTGGTTCTTCTGGTGGCGATCACGCAATGATTTCAATGAGTTCCGGACTTTCATCGTCGGCTCCATAAACTAGGTAAGTTGTCATGATGACATCAATTAAGGCCGCAAAATAGTCGCGCAGCCCTCGCTTGTCAAGTTTCACATTTCTTATCCACTCTTATTCATATTGCACTTGGCAGATAACGAATTTTGAGTAGTTTAGGCACAAATATAAGGAAGAGTTATGAGAGCTTACAACGCAGGTCAACAAGAAAAACTACCAAAAGCAGAACGCATTGACTTTGAACCCACTTGGTTCAAACAAGCCCTCGCTCAGCCTGGTGAATCGCGCCGCCTCCCTTTTCGAGGACGTCACATACACACATTGCATTGGAAGCCGCATCAAAAGGCGCCTGGGATTGTTCTCTTGCACGGAAATGGTGCACATGCGCGATGGTTTGATTTCATCGCGCCTTTGCTCTTTCCCCAATACCATATTGTTGCGCTCGACTTACCCGGCATGGGCGATAGTGATTGGCTCGAACACTATTCCCGCGAGATAATGGCCGAGGCCGTCATTGAAACAGTTCGCCAGTCAGGCTTTGACAGCAAGCCCGCTTTGGTAGCGCATAGTTTTGGGGGCATGATTGGTGTTGTTGCATCCCATCTATACGGCAATGAATTAGCGGCGACGTTAATCTGTGATTATATTTCACCACCGCCCGAATATCATGAAGAATGGTATAGTGACAGAGATAACTCCCCACCCACCCGCGTTTACAAGACAAAAGAAGAAGCCCTGCACCGCTTTCGGCTGATGCCCGAACAGCCTTGCGAGAATGAATTTATCATCGACTATATTGGAGATCTCTCTATTCGCGATTTAAACCAGGATGATGGCATTATCCGAGATGGACGCCGCGAAGATGGTTTCACTTGGAAATTTGACAATAATATTTATGACGGCTTTGTTGTCGGCTCTGACCTTGCCGAAAAGTGGCAAGCCCTCAAAATGCCTTTAGCTTATATGTTTGGCGGACTTAGCCACAATGACGATACACGAGACTTTCAGCAACCCAAAATTGCCGAGCATGTGCGCAAAGTCCGACCTGATATACCTTTTTACGAGGTACCCGGCGCCCGACACCATATTATGTTAGACCGTCCCCACGCTTTTGCCGCGAGTATTGCAACACAAATGGAGCAATGGCGCGCAGCAGGGCATTTCAAACTTTAGCAAACCATGACGAAAGCCTAAATCGCTGCAAAGCGGAGATCTAAAGCGTCTTAATATTTAGAGTGCCGCGATGGATCGCTCATCGTCTTTTCTTCTACGTCGTCAACATCAACTGGGTCAGCCAAAGACGCGATATCAGACTTATATAAAAGCAAAAGCATCACAAAAGAGAGCCCAAAGGCGATCCAAAATGGCCCCGTATGCACCACAAGATAGACCGGCATGGCAATGAGGGGCACAAAGATAATACCAACAGCAGCTGTTGAGGTAATAAACCCAGCCGCAGCCCCCTGCTCATTCGCTTTAACAGCTAGAGAGGCCCCAGCAGAAACACCCGGGCGCATAAGCCCCATCCCTAAGCCTTGAAGTGTCATCGAAATTACAAAGGATGATATGCTTAAGGGAATGAGCAAAAGCCCGATACCTGCAATATTGATCCAAATGCCCCAGAGCAATAATGTTCGAACGGATAAGTTCATTTTAGGAATAAGCACCAATTGCGCAAAAAGGGTTGCCATGGCCATGCTCATCATGCCAATGCCCACAATTTGAGCCGTTTCTCCGGATGAAATATGCATCGTGTCCATGACAAAAAAAGCCGCCACTTGCATAACAGCAGCTTGGGTTAAGGATACAACAATCCCCATGAATAAGAACGGACGAAGGCGCTTATCCAGAAGCTTAAGTTCCGTTTTTTTATTGCGCTTAACTTTCGGCTGACGTCGCTCTGGCAAAAATAAAAAAATCGCCAAAGCCCCAGTAAGCGCAAATGCCGATAATGCAAAAAAGGGTAAGAGCAAATGAATGCCGGCAAGTGCCGCAGCAAAGCCAGGGCCGATAACGGTCCCCATACCAAAAGCAGCACCAATTGCGGCCACACCGGATGTGCGCTCTTCGCGGGTGGTTCGATCCGCAACATAGGCTTGCGCGGCCGAAGGGGTTCCAGATCCAAAAAAACCAAAAATAGCACGCACGATGATCATCAGCACATATAGGGTCATAAGTGGCAAAAACCCTTTTTCGCCAATTAAAAGCAAAAAGCCAAAGCCACCCGTGGAGACACCAAAACCCGCAAGACCAATCAATATGACAGGCTTTCTTCCCCAAACATCGCTTAAACGCCCCCAAATAGGGCTAAAAATCACCCATAAAACGGCCGAAAGGGTGAAAATGGCGCTGACCTGAATTTCGCTAAGCCCTAAATCTCGAGCAACCGGCGGGAAAATAGCAAAAAACAGCGATTGCCCCATGCCAAGAGAAAGCAGTGTTACAAATAATAGATTTAAACCGCGCCTGCGCTCTTTGGCGCTGGTTGTTAGGATTACTTCATTGGCCTCTTTATTATTTTGATCTGACATTTAAGACCCTTAAAACCAATTTCCATCATCACAAGCTCTATCATAATCTCGCTTAGCCATCATTTCAACAAGAGCATCAAAATCAACTTCCGGCGTCCAGTTAAGATCTTTATAGGCTTTTTGGCTATCCCCACTTAATGCCATGGGCTCCAAAGGCCTATAGAATGCAGAATCAACCGCCACCAATTTTCGACCTGTCTTTTTATCAAAGGCGCATTCTTTATCACCCGCGCCATCCCACTCCAGGTCAAAGTCATGAAAAGCACAAACACGTTCAACCCAATCTCGCACCGAGTGTAATTTTCCAGAGGCGATGACAAAATCGTCAGCCTGATCAACTTGCATCATTTGCCACATTGCCCGAACAACATCACCAGCATAGCTCCAATCACGGCTTGTATCGAGATTACCTAGTCGTAAAACACCCTGCCCGCCACATGCAATTTGCGCCAAGGTTGTTGTTATTTTTCGAGACACAAATTCAAGGCTTCGCATTGGGCTTTCATGATTAAACAATATGCCTGATGCGCAATGAATATCATATGCTTCTCTATAATTGACCAGGAGTGAATGTGAAAATAATTTAGCAACACCATAAGGCGAACGTGGTTGCATGGGCGTGGCTTCATTGACACGCGAAGTTTTGGTGCGACCAAAAATTTCTGAAGAGGAAGCTTGGAATAATCGCGCCTGCCCGCCCGTAATGCGGATCGCCTCCAACAAGCGCAATGTCCCAAGACCGACAGATTCGGCCGTATAAATTGGTTGCTGAAAACTGACCTGAACACTGCTTTGGCCACCAAGATTGTAAATTTCATCGGCACCCGTATCTTCAATTAAACGACACATATTGGGCAATTCTTGCATATCTATGGTTCGCAAATCCAAGTCGCCCACAATACCAAGCTCAGACAAACGGGGCAAATTAAGGGTCGAACTTCGGCGCAAACCACCGATGACTCTATATCCCTTCGACAGAAGAAGCTGGGCCAAATAGCCACCATCTTGTCCTGTGACACCGATAATAATCGCTGTTCGCGCCATAGTTACAGATTCCAAAACAATATCGACAAGCAGCCAATTTGCACGTTGTTAACATGATATCAACCCTAGTCTGCTTTGGTCGTCAGGCCAAGAACCCTGTTTTACAACCATGGCGAGAGGATATATTCTTTAAAAATAGCTGGCTTCGCTTAAACGAATTGCGATAAACAGTATGAAAGCGCTTGGCGTACGATTATGCATAGTTCTAAAGCGTTTATAAATTAAAGGATAAAACATGTCGCAAAAAACGGCGTTTATTACCGGTGTCACAGGACAAGATGGCGCCTATCTCACAAGGCTTCTTCTGTCCAAAGGGTATATCGTTCACGGGTTAAAGCGGCGTGCCTCAAGTTTTAACACCCAACGCGTTGACGACATATATATAGATCCACATGAAGAAAATGTTCAATTCTTTATGCATTATGGTGATCTCACTGATACCAGCAATTTGGTGCGTCTTATCCAGGATATACAACCAGATGAGGTATATAATCTTGCGGCGCAAAGCCATGTTCAGGTTAGTTTTGAAACGGCTGAATACACTGCGAATGCAGATGCGATTGGTACGTTGCGTATTCTAGAAGCTTTGCGCACACTTGGTTTGGGAGAGAAAACGCGGTTTTATCAAGCCTCAACCTCTGAGCTCTATGGCAAAGTACAAGAAGTCCCTCAATCTGAAACTACGCCTTTTTACCCACGATCGCCTTATGCGGCCGCAAAATTATACGCCTATTGGATTACCGTAAATTACCGCGAAGCCTATGGGTTTCATGCCTCTAATGGTATTTTATTCAATCACGAAAGTCCCATGCGTGGAGAAACATTCGTAACCCAAAAGATTGCTATGGCAGTTGCCAATATCGAAGTCGGGCGACAAAATTGCCTCTACCTTGGAAACCTGGATGCCAAGCGCGACTGGGGGCACGCCAAAGATTATGTCGAGGGTATGTGGCGGATTGTTCAGCATGAACAGGGCGATGATTTTGTACTCGCCACAGGACGAACCGAAACCGTCCGTCAATTTGTAGAATATGCTTTCAAACATATTGGCCGAGATATTGTTTGGTCTGGGCAGGAGGTTGACGAAATAGGTAAAGATGCCAAAACAGGAGATGTTCTTGTTAGAATCGATCCACGTTATTTTCGTCCAACAGAGGTCGACCTGCTGATTGGAAACCCAGAAAAAGCTAAAAAAATATTGGGCTGGGAACCAACAACAAGCCTCGAAGAGTTGGTTGAAGAAATGGTGCGCATTGCGCTTCACAATGCGCGTCAGCCAAAACCTGACTTTAAACTCGCAGATTTTTAATCATGCTTTATGACCTCACCAATAAAAAAATATTCGTCGCCGGCCATAAAGGCATGGTGGGGGGCGCTGTCATGCGAGCATTACAAAAAGAGAATTGCCAACCCCTCACCGTTGAGCGTAGCCAGTGCAGCCTAACCGAGCAAAGCCAAGTGCGTGATTGGATGAACGCCAATAAGCCAGATGCCATGATTATATGCGCTGCAAAGGTTGGCGGCATTCTGGCCAATGACCAAATGCCCGCCGAATTCATTTACGAAAACCTCATGATAGAAGCCAATCTCATTCATGCGGCCTATCAAGCGAATGTCAAAAAAGTTTTATTTCTTGGCTCAAGCTGCATTTATCCTAAATTTGCCGAGCAACCCATAACAGAAAGCGCTCTATTGACGGGCGCTCTTGAACCTACAAATGAATGGTATGCCATTGCTAAAATTGCGGGCATTAAGTTATGCCAGGCCTATCGTAAGCAATATGGCGTCGATTATATTTCCGCTATGCCAACAAATCTTTACGGCCCAGGTGATAATTATGACCTAGACACCAGCCATGTCATACCCGCTTTGCTCAGAAAATGCCATGAAGCTAAAGTCGCCAACGCCCCAGACATGACCGTTTGGGGATCTGGTAAAGTCATGCGCGAATTCTTGCACGTTGACGATTGTGCCGCCGGCATCCTCTTTTTACTTAAAAACTACTCGGACATGGAACATGTCAATTTGGGTAGCGGAGAAGATGTCACAATTAAGGAACTGGCGCAGACCGTATGCCAAACCGTTGGTTTTAAAGGCGGTCTAACATTTGATGCCAGCAAACCCGACGGGACGCCGCGGAAACTTCTTGATACAAGCAAGATTAATCAATTAGGCTGGCAACACTCGATTTCTCTTTCGGATGGATTAACCGATGCATATAATTGGTTTCTCGAGAACAAAGCGACAAACGCCTAACACCCAGAGCATATGACACCAGAGTTTTAGGAACACGAATGTGATGAGCCAGAAAATGAACAAACTGCGTAAAAACCCAATCTATGCTGTTGCCCTCAGCCTCCTCATTGTTCCGGCATTGTCTGTAAGCGCTCAAGACCAAGCACAAATTGAAGCCGATAGCCTCACCTTTAATCAGGACCAAAATTCTGTAACCGCACAAGGTAATGTCAATATTCTCTATCAGGGCAAATCTCTGACAGCTGATGACGTTATTTGGGATCAAGGCAAGGATATTATAAAGGCGGACGGCAATATTAATTTAATTGACCCCGATGGCACGCGAACACGTGCAGCGCATATGGAATTACGGGACAAAATGCAAAATGGGAATATGGAGCGTATTTCCGTAGACCTACCAGATAATGCGCGACTTCAATCACCAAGCGCCACATTGCAGAACGGCACTCTATTAACCATGTCCTCGCCAACATATACGGCTTGTGAACCTTGCGAAAACCCAGAAGATGCTCCTTTCTGGCAAATACGCTCTCGAGAATCCGTGCAAAATAAAACCACTCAGACCGTTAGCTATTGGCATAATACGCTCGATATTTATGGTCTACCCATTATCTATACGCCTTATTTCTCCCACCCAACATCGGATGTGAAAAAACGTTCCGGGTTTTTAGCGCCCTCAATTGGCAGCGACGGTAAGTTAGGGGCAAATATCACAACCCCCTATTTCATCGATCTTGCACCCAATTATGATATTACGCTTCGCCCGCAAATAACCACAGATGAAGGGATCGTGTTAAGCGCCGATTGGCGTCACCTAACAAAGGCCGGCCAATATGAAATGACACTCATCGGCACCGAACCACAAGACGAACTTGCGACAGTCGATGGAGATCATCCGTTTAGAGGTGGTATTCTCGCAAAAGGTGAGTTGAGCGTCAGTGATTGGATACTGGATTTTGACATTGTTGAACCAAGCGATGACACTTTCTTTGATCGCTATAATATCAGCGATGAGACCACATTAACGAGCAATGCGAAACTTATGCGAAGCTTTGGACAAGATAATGTCAGCATCGAAATGGTTAACTATCGCTATGTCACAGGTGGCAATAGCAGTACGGATATTCAACATATTTTACCTAGCGTTCAACACACACGCCGATTTGCAAATCCATTTTTGGGTGGAAAAATGACCCTCGCAAATTCGGCCATTCATAGTGTGCGAAACTATGGCTATGACTTAACCGAACTTCGCTCTCGTCTAGATTGGTATGCCAGCACGATTGACCGGCATGGGCTTGTTTGGCGTGTTGATAACCGCCTTCAGTGGGACGGATTTTATTATAATCAAGGCAAACACCAAGCCACGTTTCAAACGGCCGCAAATGATGAAACATATATCGCCAATAGTATTGCCCTTAATGTTGAATACCCGCTCGTTCGCTTTGGCCCCATGGCCACACAAAATTTAAAGCCGCGCGTTCAAATTATCGGGGCAATGGGTGACAATGATTATTTTACTCAATATTTGCGCAGTGGCGTCGCGCAGGACATTTCACCCTCGGCTTTGTTTCGAATGGATGCCCCGGGGCAAGAAACATCGCGGGCTAATTATGGTGTCGAATATAGTATCGAAACTAATTCAGACCTAAGAGCTAAGTTTTTTGTCGGTCAATCCTATAATCTGGATAAATATACATTGGCTTCAAAAACGGGTTATGGCGATGATGAATCCAACATCGTTTCAAACGCAAATTTAAGCTTCGGCCAATTCTCAGTTAATACCGAATTCCGCCTCGACCAAGTGGATAGATCTGTATTGAGAAACCAAACATCGGTTGCCTACGCCAATGACAGATTCTCCGCTGATGCACGTTATAGTTTTTATGAAACCGGACAAATCGGTGATCGTCTCGAGGATGCAGCCTATGGAGCGCGTTATCGGTTTGCTCAAAATTGGTCTGTAAGGGGCCAGCGTCAAGAAAACCTAAGAACCGGCGTCGCTGTTAATGACTCGCTTAGCCTCCTTTATGAAGACGATTGCACAATGCTCGAAATACGTTACACAAAAGATAATACGCAAGTGGGTAATGTTGAGCCTTCAAGCTCTATCAATATATATTTTGCGCTCCGTACGTTGAGTGAGCTTAATAATTAAAGCAGTCACCATGGCTGATGCAGTAAAATCTTTAATGTGATCGGACAATATATGCTTTGGTGGCACTATCTAACAATTGCAATTGTTGCCGAGGTCATTGCAACCTCCGCACTCAAAATGTCTGACGGTTTTACAAAGTGGCCACCTCTTATCGTAATGGCGATCGGGTTTTTGATTGCTTTTTTCTGTCTATCCATGGTCATGCGATCAACTCCGATCGGCATTATTTATGCAATTTGGTCGGGTTTGGGGATTGTTTTGATCACCCTGATCGGCACATTTATATTTGATCAACATATCGATATGGTTGGTCTCATTGGCATTGCGTTGATCGTTATAGGCGTTATTGTCATAGGTGCTTTTTCGAACAGCATTCCAAGCTAACCATTATTATGTTTTAGGAAATGATCATGAGCGACGTAATTGAAATATTTGGCACAGAAATGTCGCCCTATTCCGTTAAACTTCGGGCCTTTTGTCGCTATAAAAACATTCCCCATATTTGGCGCAATCGCGGAGATCATGAAGAGGCTTATAAAAAGCTCGCTAAATTGCCAATCATTCCGCTCGCGCATTTTCCTGACGGCACTGTGATGCAGGACTCGACGCCAATAATGGACCATTTGGAAAAAACCTATCCCCAAAAGCCAACACAACCCGAAAATGAAACACTCCACTTTATATCCATCCTTCTCGAGGAATATGGAGATGAATGGCTCAATAAAATTATGTTTCACTTCAGATGGCACCGTGACATTGACCAAACCACCTCAGCCTATATTCTTGCGCGCTCATTTAATCCAACTGCCGAGCTCGAGACGATTGATGGCACCGCGCAAATGATTAAAAAACATATGTCGTCGCGCGGACATTTTGTTGGCTCCAGCGAAGCAACAGCACCTCTTATTCAGCAATATTTCTTCGACCTTGCTGAACTTTTTGAGGCTCACTTAGAGAGCCGACCTTTTTTGTTTGGCGGCAAACCTGTTGCCGGCGATTTTGGCACATCGGCTCAAGTTTATGAAATGTCTCTAGACCCAACATTAGGAGGCCATTTGCGCGCCAGATATCCTAATCTTCTCGCTTGGTGTTTGCGGATGCAGGACCCGCAAGACCGCGGATCGCTCGAAACATGGGAACAGCTCTCCCCTACACTTAAGCCAATATTGAGCAATATTGCGTCTTATTTCTTGCCCTGGTCGCTTGCCAATGCCAAAGCACTTATAAATGGAGAGGAAGAGTTTAGCGTTGACCTCGCTGGTAAGACCTACACGCAACAACCGCAAAAATATCATGCAAAGTCACTCAATGTGCTGCGTCAAAAATATGAAATCTTTAAAACCAATAATGCGCTCAACGATATTCTTGCTGAAACGGACATTAAAAAAGCATTTCAGCAAAGACTTTAAACAAGAAATAATTTCATCATATAAAAGATGAATTGTTTACCTGAGCAACCCAGCGCCTTATAATTATAAAATGACATTCATAATTAAAGCGACCTTAAATCTCATGCCTGTCTGGTTTGGGCTGTTTTTTCTTGGACCAGTCATTGCGGAGATCGCTTTATTGGCAGCTCATAATGGGGTCTTACCTGATAGCCTCAATAGTTTGATTTCAAATACCCATCTACGCGCAACATGTATGGCGTTTGGTGGGATTTATGGCTTGATTGCCTTCAAAACAGGACGCTGGATATGAACGCGCAAAAATTAGACTTAGACTATTTAAAAACATTAGATGAGAACGAATTATATCGCTTAGAGCGCGAAATTGCCCGCAAATATATGGGCGGCCTGTCTTGGTTTATGGTTCTGTGGCCTCTGTTAAATGTATTGTGCTGGTTTTCAATCTGGCCTTTGGTTATCTATGATGTGATCCCGCTTTGGGCTGGCTTTATCATTGCTGTTATCAACTGTACCTTGGCTTATCTACCATCGCATGAAGCCCAGCATGATATTTATGCCCGCAAGGGCGAGAAGCTATATTGGCTCAATCAGCTGATTGGTCATGCTTCGCTTATTCCTCTTGCAAGTTCCTATCGTGTCCTGCGCGAAACCCATATTGAACATCATAAGCACACGAATAACCCAGATCTTGACCCTGACTTCTCAAGTAATGCCGAAACCGGTTGGGGGAATATTATGAATTCCATAAATAATTTCCAACCCGGATCAAAGTCCAATAAAGCCTATCTCAATACACTCGAGCGCCTTAATACGCCCGAAGCCAAACTCGCCATTCGTGATCAGATCATGATCACACTGGCTTTTAATCTCTTTCTATTCATCATGGCATTTTCAGGCTATGCACTCGAAGCCTTATTATTATGGTGGCTTCCCATTAAGCTAGGCTTTATTTACTTACGTTATTATTTGTCCTGGCGCCCACATTTTCCAAACCCAACTATGGGTCGTTATCAAAACACGCGTGCGTTCAAGAGCTGGCTCGGCAACTTAAGTTCACTTGGTATGACAGCGCATATTGTTCATCATTTACACCCGCGCATTCCGCTAGATCGAACACCTGCGGCTCTGCGTGAACTCGAGCCAATTTTAGCTTTGCGCGGCTGTAATCTCGAGGACCATTATCACATAGACGCAGGCTTTAAAAAACAATAAGCCAGGCAGCATATGCGCCAATCATTGTCAGTTTAGTAAGATGATGTCTGCCCCAACACGCAAAACGAGTGCTATGAAGCAGAGCCAAATTATGTCGTCATGGCAATGAATGAGCATGCCCTTAATCTGATCGATAAGCGCTAAACGATCCTGTTATTTCGAAGAATATTAGGCGACATATGCACCAATCGTTGTGCGATGGAGAAGTCGGTCATAGCCCTGATAGCCCCCCGTTGCACGGTGCAAAACAGATCTATTATCCCACATTAAGAGTGTGTTTTCTTCCCATTTATGGCGATAGATAAACTCTTCGCGTCCTTGCCATTCTTGCAAAGCCATCAATAGCGGCCAGCTTTCTTCATCACTCATGCCGTCTATACCGATAATATAGCCAAATGTGCCAAATAGTCCGAGCTGTCCGGTCTCAGGGTGCTTACGTATCAGTGGGTGTTTATACTGATCACGCGCATCTTCAGATGGGCGAATATCCATTGAGCGATCACCTGCCGCATCCTCTTCACCATAGCTTCCTTCAGGGGCATAAGCCAATTGCGCCGAATGAATGGCCATCTTGCCTTCAAGCTTTGCGCGCATCTCATCTGGCATCGCTAAAAGCGCCTTATGCTGGTTAGAAAAAAGTGTATCTCCCCCCTCAGGCGGGATCGTTATACCAAATAAACATGTCCCCGCAGGTGGGTTTTTTTGAAAACTCCAATCTGTATGCCAGTTTTCAGCAAAAATAGGGGATTGCTCGTCAGCTTTGCGCATAACTGCAATGACATGTTTGCGCCCCTCAATAGGAGCAATAAAGGGATCATCCCCAAATGGACCAAAGCTCAGCGTAAATCGCTCAAGATCGTCATCGGTCATTGGTTGACCAGGAAAGCTGAGCACATGATGTTTAAGCCATGCCGCTCGAATGTCTGAAATTGTTTCATCTGATAAGGGCTTGGTCAAATCCACGCCGGTTATAGCCGCCCCACAAGCTTGATCACTTGGTGTGATTGTTATTGCCATGTTTATTGTCCCTCAATCAGTTCTTTTTTAAATTTCTCCCATCACAATACAAACAAAAACACGGGCTTGTCATTAGGTTTTCTATTCAAAGATAGCCTCCATTTTCGGAATGGCTCATTCGTATAGACCTTGAAGTAAAGAGTATCCAGATGAACAACCTTGCCGCCCAAACAAGAATAGGGGTTTCAAAAAATCCGGAAATATACACCCTCACCCTTATTCAATTTTCCCCTAAAATTGATACGCAAAAGAGAGCCCTCTCGCATCGCTAAGGCGTCAGCACATTGCGTAAATGCCAGATTATAAAAAGCACCTATATATTTAGTTGAGTGAATAACAAATTGACATTTTTACGATAGTCTCTCATCGTCAATGAATAATAGGGATAAATTTTTTGGTCTCGGCCAATATAAACATTGCGTCAATCAGTTTGGAATTCGGGCATGCCTAAACCTTTTTATTTCTGCCTTGCCTTCACGATACTCTTAGCAACAATCGTCTCATCTCATGCGGATAATGGCAAAAAAAGCGAGGACGACTACAATCAACTACTGGCGCAGTCAATTGGCGGCAAACAGGAGGTGGAACATATTTACCACCATGCCGCAGGACAAAGCTCAATTCGTGTTGATATTGAAACACAAACCCATGTGATTGAGGGTGGGCTCGATAAACGATCTAGCCTCGACAGCCTTCAGCAAGCTATATTTGCAGCCCATTTGACCAAAAAAAAGCCCTTCATTGTTATCTATGATACAGATGGCATTGAGGGTCGCTATGAATATAGAATTAGAATAGCCGCAGAAAAAACAGGCGTTGGGTTTTTGCGCATCATGGAACGAGACATAGCAAGCATCAAACAGATACGCTAATGACTCGAAAGAGATATTTTTGTGAATCCTTTTGTGCTGTGACTGCAGCAACTGGGACATAACTGTGCCAAGATGATGCAAACCTCCAGCGGTACTGTATTCGCTCCTGAGACCAAAGTGTTCAATGGGGGGCAAAAAAACACCCTGCATTCATATATATAAATAAGCCCTGCGATATAGTGAGCTACTCAAGGTGTGAACTTCATCATTATTAGAGGGCTTTGTTATGACCATGGAAGTTGTTCATGTTGAGTCTAATCCAGCGATTGACTGAATTAGTTCAAACTTCGATTAGACCTAACCACAAATGGTTATTGGTTGGTTTGCGGCTAGTCAATTGGCTGTTAGAAGGGTCTATTAGCCAATATTATTCAAATATTTGAGTTATTGAAGCCGAACCATTCTTTCTGGAGAGCAGCAAAATTTTTTCTCCCTTAATTTCAAAGATACGACCAATCTCGCTACAACCCTTGCAAAGTTTAGTTGAAGGTACAAGCGTCTGACTTTCTATAATAAACTCGGCACTACTGCATATGTGCGGAGTAGCGGTGTTCTTATTTATTGAATTGAAAAGCTGAATAGTGTCTCCACCTGTGAGGCTACTATAAGATACAAACATGAGACTTTTGTGGCAAAATGTTCTTAAAACACCTGATGCGCTTTTATCGAGTGAAATCGAAGGAACGCTAAATTGCCCAACTAAATCTGCAGCCATGGAAGATTTGCCAGAAAATACTAACACTGACACTAATGTTGCAATAAGCAATAATTGATTTTGATTTCTATTTCTTCTCATATGCAGTAAGCTCCGAGAGTTAAAAGGAGTTTTTAAATGTATAGATTTATAGTGACACTAGCTGTTTTTCTGGGATTAGCAACTATTTCTAATTCGGCTCATGCGGCAAACCCATTTTCGGACTGCGGAATAGGCGCAGCAATTTTTCCTAATAATCCTGCTCTCGCGGCAAGTTCTAATGTTATATGGGACCTAGGTTCAACAGCCATTACATCTGCAACTGCATCTGAAGAAACTTGCACTAATGTGCAAAATAATACTGCTTCATTTATACTTGAGACAATGCCTCAATTAGAGACTGAGCTGGCCTTAGGCTCTGGTGAGCATATTGATGCTTTAGCAGGTTTATTGCAGTGCGATAGTTCTTCAGCTGTAATATTTGCATCGCAAAAGTATGAAGACTTTATCAACAGCCCTAAATACTTGATTGCATCCGATGTTGAGAAAGCTTCTTTTTTATATAGTTCACTGCAAACTGCAAAGGTAGATAGCTGTAGAATAGCTCTTTAAGTGAATAACTGGACCCGCTTCATTAAATGAAGCGGGTTACCTCTGTTTTGTTGCAATTAATTTTCATTTTATTTCTGTCATTGCTGCCATTGAAAGTTTTAGCAGCAAATGAAGTTATACACCTAAATCCCGAATGGTTGGCTCTGAATTATTATGTCCAATCCCAAGGGAAATGGACTAGTGAAATACAAAATGCTGATTTTTTTGTTTCGCCAGACGGCTTTCAGAACCCTGAAAGCGAATTAATAGCATTTCTTAATCTAGTATCTAACGCTGCCTCTGACAAAGTCATGCGTGAAAAAGCCTGTCTTTATCCAGCAAGATTGAGTTTTCTTGAAACCATTCTATCCCTTAACTTCACATGTGAAAGCACTCAAGCTGGCACTGTGATAGAAGTGAAATCAGTTAGCCTAATATTTGCTAATGGATATTTTGGAAATCCAGCGTCATATTATGGACATGTGTTGCTAAAGCTAAACTCAAATGCGATAGAGACGAACTCAAGGGGATTGCTTGATACAAGTGTAAACTACGGAGCCAGGATTCCTGATAATACGAATGCTTTTGAATATATATTTAAGGGTGTATTTGGATTTTATAGAGGACGGTATCAAAAGAATAATTTTTTTATAAATAATGTTCAGTATGCAGATAATGAGTCACGAGATATTTGGATATACGACTTAAATTTATCGCCAACTCAATCGATGAAGCTTCATAAGCGCATGGTTGAATTAGAAAGAGCAGAGTTTAAATATTACTTTTTTGGTGACAATTGTGCTCACAAAGTAGGGGATATTATTGAGCAGGTATCTGGTGTTAATTTAAATATTAATAACATGCCATGGATGATGCCCATTCAGCTTATTAATAGTGTCGCATCTGCTCAGATTAATAGACACCTACCTCTAGTTTCTGATATTCGATATTTTCCAGCTAGTCACACCCAATTTTTAAATAGAATACAGGCTATGAGCAAACAACAGCTCTCAGCTCTTGAAGCTATCTTAGATGGTCTTTCCTTTAATAATATCGATTTAGATAATGCCTCGTACAAATCTGTTCTTATTTCTGCTGACTTATTTTTGCGGCGTCAGCTTATTGTAATGGAAAATCAACAAAACTCAGACAGCTTAAAATTAGAACAAACAAAAAAAGTACGGCAAAAAGTTTTATCGGGCTTAAGAGAACTTCGCAATATTAAGGAAAATTATAGGGAAACTAGCGAGATACCACCAGCTCCACATAACGGTGGTCGTAATGGCTCTTCTATTGGCTTAAGTCTTATAAATCATAGTGAATATGGTTCTGCAGCAGAAATTAATTTCACTCCTGCATACTCCGACAAGCTCTCACCTAATATTGGTAAAATTCATAACAGTACCCTTCATATGGGTAAGCTTGTGTTAATTGGAGACGATAAAAATCTAAGACTTAAGGAATTAACTTTCTTTGAAGTTCAGAATCTTAACACAGCTCCGGTAAAACAACGTTTCGAGCCTGGAAGAGTTTGGCAACTTTCGATTGGCCTTAAGAGAATGGGGCTAAATCCATCGAATTCATTGACGCTCTTTTTCAAAGGAGGCATTGGAGTCGACTTTGAAATGACAAATAATATAGACGCTTATGCCATAGCATCTATTACAGCTGCTGAACCTAACAGCATAAACGATATTATTGTGCCTGCACTAACAACTGGTGTCATTTTTTCTCCTACTACGAGTAGCAGATTATCAATTAATACGATGTTGGACGAGCGTCGCAATGGCAAGAGTCGGCTCTCCAGCGAAGTAAGTCTAAGAGTTTATTTAACACACAGAGTGGACTTAAACTTTTCCTATCTCGACCAGTCAGACAATGGAGATACTTTGAGTTTTGGTATGTCGCGCCATTTCTAATTAATAACAACAGTTTATCTAGCATTCTCAAGCTGTTTGGCTACTGTTTTCTGAATGGAATAAAACACTTTTTCTCAATCAAAACCTAGCTTTGTCTCTGCACGGCCAAACCCTCTCTGTTTGACACCCCTGAAGGGCTTGTATTTAACCCCATCACAGCCATCTACTATGAGATATTCATCGTTTCCTCATCATTATTTCAATTGTCAGAAAAATAATAAAAAATGCCCCTCGGCATTTTTGAGTGTCAACAATAAAACATCGCTACAAAACTGCGGTTTTTATTAGATTTTTATAAGTGAGCAGGCTTTGTGAAGAACCACAACCTAAGCCTTCCTTTGGTGTGGCTGTATATAGCTTGAGGGGAATAAGGTGCGCCAGTCCCTGATGGGAAATGCAGCATGCAATTGGAGACAGCCTGACCTGACAGTCCTAGAAATAGGTAATGCTATATACAATGGGGAAACCTCGCTTGAACTGGTTTCAAGGACGTGAAAACACCTAGTCTCTAGGAAGCCTAGGTGCGAATTCCTGCTTGAGCTTGGCTTATAGCCAAATTGATAGCGCTAGATAAAAACGCTGCGCTCCTAGCAATAAACGAAGGCCGTTAGGTGTGTCTTTGACCATCATTCCAAGTTTGAATATCAGAAGGTGTCAGCTGATAAAGAGGAATCTTGCTGAAATACTTGATGTATCCAAAAGTCATGAAAGAGTGGATGCGTGGTGGGCGATACTGGGATTGAACCAGTGACCCCTACAATGTCAATGTAGTGCTCTCCCGCTGAGCTAATCGCCCGTTTCCACATCTAGAGGAGCTAGCTCCTTGAAAACAGAAATCGGGTATAGCATATTCTCCGGCTTCGACAAGACAAAATCAAATCATAGCCAATGAACGAGTAACCTACAGTCAAAAACACCAAGACATCTATTTTGGGCAAATCAAATGCGCCTGCCCTTTATCATATACACAATGCAAGCTAAAAACTGAGCAGATTATGGCCCAGCCAAAACTTACTTCGTTTTTCCAAAAATAAGATTTTTGGCATATTTATGGATAAAAAGTGTTATAGAAGCGAAATGATAAAACGATCTGAAGATATTGTGGGCCCCGAGCCAGTTTATGAGACGCCTTTTGCTTTTACACCCGCAAAAGGGCAAAATAGCTTGCCCCTGCTCATAACATCACCTCATAGTGGTGCGCATTATTCAGATGCCTTTATTGAAGACTCGCGATTAGACGCTCACCTTATTCGTCAATCCGAAGATATGTATGTTGATAAACTATTCGACGGCGCGCCTGCCCTTGGCGCACATCTTTTAGCAGCCCATTACCCGCGAGCCTTTGTTGATCTAAATCGCGGCGAGAATGAAATTGACCCTGCCTTGGTTGTGGAGGATATCCCATCGCACAAAGATCAATCATTACCGCGCGTTCAGGCTGGTCTAGGTACAATCCCAAGTGTTGTCGCTGAAGATACACCGATTTACGATAATAAGTTGAGCCTGATAGAAATTGAGGCGCGCATTCGCGATATTTACAAACCATTTCATCGACAAATGAAAACCACATTAAGCAATATGCATGAGGAACATGATTTTGCTCTTTTAATCGATGCCCACTCAATGCCATCACAGGCGGGACGACAGGCTGCACCGCGTAATCGTTCGGCACAAATAGATATTGTTTTGGGCAACTGCCATGGGCGCTCATGCGACATAGCTTTAGCGAATTTTATTGGCGATCATTTCATTCGGGCTGGCTATACCGTGGCCCACAATAATCCCTATGCAGGTGGCTATATCACCAGCCATTATGGCCGCCCAGAAAACGGATTTCATGCGATTCAAGTTGAGATTAATCGTAACCTCTATATGAATGAAAAAACTTATGAGCCGCTCGCGGGCTTCGACATACTCAAACGCGATATTGACCTTCTCCTTATAGATCTAAAAAACAGCATTGAAGACCTTACTCCGCAAATGCTAGCCATGCGCAAAGCGGCCGAGTGAGCATATGCCAAGCACAACGCGTCAAATCGAATTCTTACACGCCATGGCCAAAGCCGCCGCGAAAGAAACGCTGGCGTATTTCCGCTTAGCTCTCGAGGTCGAAAACAAAGATAAAAATGGTTTTGACCCCGTCACCGTCGCTGATCGAAAATCAGAACAAGCTATTATCGATATTATTAAAGCCAACTTTCCTAATCATAAATTATTAAGCGAAGAATTTAACGGTGATGGCGCACTTAAAGAAGGCAGCTTAAGTTGGGTCATTGATCCTATTGATGGCACACGTGCCTATATATCAGGCATGCCAACTTGGGCAACCTTGATTGGTCTTTATGATGGCCTCACACCCGTCATGGGTTTGATGGACCAGCCTTTTATCGGCGAACGTTTCTGGGCTGTTGATGGCAATGCCTATTGGCGCGCTAACAATATTGATAAACCCATCAAGACACGCAGTTGTCCCGATATCGCGCAAGCAACGCTTGCGACAACCGCACATCATTTTTTCGAAGCGCCAGAAGTTGCCCCAATTTGGCACGCAATTTCGAGCGCGGCAAAATTAACGCGCTATGGCGGCGATAGCTATAACTACGTCCTGCTTGCCGCGGGTCATATTGATGTCGTCATTGAGCGAGATTTGCACCCTTATGATATCTTACCTCTAAGGCCCATTATAGAAGGCGCCGGCGGCATTGTTACTGATTGGCAGGGCAACCCGGTTACAGCCGGCGGACATGTGATTGCTTGCGGTGACAAAACCTTGCATGCGCAAATTCTCAATATGATCAACGCTGCCTAAACCCAACCAGTTTATTTAACCTTTGATATAACGATCAAAGAATGCCAATAGGTCCGAAATAAACGCATCATATATCTCTTTATTTTCCATCAGCAATTCGTGCATAGCTGGCGCATATTCTTTGCCTTGCGCATTTGGCAAATGCTTAAGCGCTTGCCGAATTTGTTCATTATCTACCAATTTTTCATCTGAAGCAGATGCAATGAAAATCGGTTTGTGAATGGCTTTTAACAGATCAGGCTTAGCAGAGTCGCGCATAGCATCGATTGCCGTCAGAACCCAACCCATAGATCGACCATTAACCTGTAGGTCAGGATGCGCTTTTAGAAAAACCTCATATTGCTGCCAAAGGGTATCATTGAAAGCCACTCTGTTTTGGGCAGGGTTTTTTGCCGTGCGCGACGGAGGATCGCTGGGGGGATATTGATCCAACGCTCCAAACAAGCGATAAAAAGAACCAATAAATTTAATAATAGATTGCTGCGCCGCACTCATTTGAACCCCAAGCATGGGGGCGCAGAGCGCTAAAGCCTCGAATATGTCAGGGTTTTTCATAACGCTGCGCAAAGCAATCAACCCACCCATGGAATGGGCGAGACCCACATAAGGCATTGGACAATGCGGTAAGACCAATCGCTCTATTCGCATCATGAGATCTGAGCAATTTTGATCAAAGTCGTTTAAATGTAACCGCACATGCTCTGAAGATATCCGCGTACTGCGGCCATGGCCCCGCCATTCAGGCAATACAACGCAGAACCCTTGTTTGGTAAATGTCTGGGCAACCCCAACATATTTCTCAATATATTCGGCATAACCGGTCATCAAAACTAATGTGCCACGCGCCACACCCGTCGGGTAAAAAATAGCCGTTCTTAAGTCAGCACCATCTTCAGCCGTCAAATAACCAATATCTGCACGCTTGGGTGCGGGAAACATTTCGGTTTCTGCAAATGCAGCTGATTTATCCCATTCAAATTCAATTTTTCTCATTATATCCTCTTTGGCGCGCTTCATCATTATTGACCATTTAAAATGAAAAAAGCAAACTAACTTCTGGAGGAGATCAACATGGCACAATCATCACAGGGTTCGCAACATTGGTCGTCTTATAGTGGTTTCATGCTCGCCTGTATTGGCGCTGCTGTTGGCCTAGGTAATATATGGAAATTTCCATATATGGTTGGTGCTAATGGCGGCAGTGCATTTGTTCTCATTTACCTCTTAACCATTGCTTCCATCGCCATCCCTGTTGCGGCAGCTGAAATCGCCCTTGGTCGTCTCGGTCAAGCTGGCCCAGTTGAGAGTTTGCATAATATTGCCAAAAGCGAGAAGCGGACACATTGGGTTAGTATCGGAGCCGATATCGGCGTCCTTGCATCTTACTTGCTCCTGACCTTCTATGCCGTTATTGCTGGCTGGGTTTTATCCTATGTTTATCGTGCCATAACTGGCAGTTTTGACGCCCTCTCAAGTGAGGCGTCGCAAAATATGTTTCAAGCACTTCAAGCAAGCCCAACAGAAATGATCCTCATGCAAGGACTATTTCTGCTGACCGTCACATTCATCTTGTCACGTGATATCACCAGCGGGCTTGAGCGGGCTAATCGTATCATGATGCCCATGTTATTCATCATGCTTTTAGCGGTCGCTGGGTATGGATTAATCGCCGGCAGCCCTAAAGAAGCACTCATCTATTTATTGACGCCTGACTTTAGCAAACTCAATAACGCCACCATCGCGGCGGCGGTTGGCCAAGGGTTCTTCTCTGTTGGCGTCGGCTCTGCAATCCTGATCACCTTTGGCGCCTATATGAATAAAGATATTAAAATCGGGTCAGCAGCACTTACCATCGGCATTGCCGACACAGCCATAGCGCTTTTGGCAGGTTTTGGGATATTCGCGATCGTTTTCAGCCAGGGACTTGATCCAGCAGCAGGGCCGGGACTCATTTTCATAACCCTCCCAGTTGCATTTTCCAGCATTCCAGGGGGATATATACTAGGCATATTATTCTTCATACTCGTCCTTTTTGCAGCACTCACTTCTGCGCTTGCTCTGGCCGAGGTCACCATTTCATGGGCAGAATATCGTTTAAATTTATCTCGGCGTTTTGCCAGTTGGGCCGTTCTATTAAGCAATTTCATGATTGGCCTGCTGACAGTGTTTTCTTTTAACCTGCTGAGTGAATATAGGCTGGCCGAGACGGGCTTTTGGGCGGAGAAAAACCTATTCGAGGTTAAAGATTATATTACCTCATCTATTTTAATGCCGGTAAGTGGCCTTCTCATCGTATTCTTCGCCTATTGGGGCATAAAGTCCTATCGCCTTGAGCAAGCTTTTGGTCAAGATCGCAAGATTTTCATGATTTGGCTATGGTTAGGCCGTATTGTTTCGCCTCTCGGTATTATTTGGGTTTTTTGGACAAATCTCTAAAATTCCTCAGGACATTTTGACACAGAAACGCGGTCCATCTTATGATGGCCGGCATAATCATAAGCTTATGATTTTATTATATAATTATTTTATCTTTGAACATTTTGAACCCCAATAAATGGCTTTGCCCACCAAAAATCAAAAGTTTTCCACATTCGACTGAAAACATAGGTATTTCCTGCTATTTTTCTTGGTTCAGGAAGCCGATAAATGAATTTTTAGGTCAGTAATATTGACCTTTTGGCTTGAAAGATTACCTCTTTTAGGCCATATTGCATGGCTAATTTAAAGCAGTCCGAAATCTGGCTTTATAGGCTTTAGAAGCCTCACTTAAATTTTAACGACGCACGATACTATCGCATACCTTTTTTGCGAAGATGGGCGGACGTGACACTGGAGAGCATATTATGACGCGGAACTATACAGAGGCAAATATGACGGAAAACGCATTCTCAGCATTTGCTCCAGAAAAACAGGGGCTTTATGATCCGCGACATGAACATGACGCCTGCGGTCTTGGCTTCGTTGCGCATATTAAAAACGAAAAAAGCCATCGCATTATCCGCGACGGCTTGACCATATTAGAGAACCTAGAACACCGTGGCGCCGTCGGCGCCGATCCGCTTGCAGGTGATGGCTGCGGCATTCTCATCCAAATACCCGATTTATTTTTACGCAAAGAAGCTGAAAAAGAAGGCTTTAACTTACCAGAGCTTGGGGCTTACGGCGTTGCTATGGTCTTTTTCCCTAAAGATGCGGCGACGCGTGAGCAGCTATGCAAGCTTATGGAAGAAGAAGTCATAGCATCGGGTAATACGGTCATTGGCTGGCGCGATGTGCCTGTCGATAATAGCGGCCTTGGATATAGTGTTGTGCCGACAGAACCATTCACACGTCAAATGTTTATCGGGAAAGCCTCTGTTTTGGCTGACACGAAAGCCTTTGAGCGGTCGCTATTTATAACCCGCCGTAAAATTGAGTTAAAAGCGGAAAAAATGGGCAAGGATGTTGAGAAAAATTTCTATATCTCATCAATGTCGAGCTGCACGCTGCTTTATAAAGGCATGTTACTATCAGCACAATTGGGGGCTTATTTCCTAGACCTTCAGGACCCGGATATGACATCGGCTTTGGCGCTTGTGCACCAACGCTTTTCAACCAATACATTTCCAACATGGAAATTGGCCCATCCGTTCCGCATGATTTGTCACAATGGTGAAATCAATACAGTGCGCGGCAATGTTAATTGGATGGCTGCGCGCCAAGGAACCCTTGAATCAAAAATCCTCGGCGATGATCTTCAATCACTTTGGCCACTCATCAGTGAGGGCCAATCAGATACTGCTAATTTTGACAATGCGCTTGAGCTTCTCGTTCAGGGTGGTTACTCCCTTCCCCATGCGATGATGATGATGGTGCCCGAAGCATGGTCTGGCCACAAATTAATGGACGCCAATCGGAAAGCTTTTTATGAATATAACGCAGCCATTATGGAGCCATGGGATGGCCCGGCTGCCGTCGCCTTTACAAATGGCAGCCAAATCGGCGCTACACTTGACCGCAATGGGTTACGTCCAGCTCGTTATTATGTGACCAGCGATGACCGTGTCGTCATGGCATCAGAAATGGGTGTATTGCCGACCGCTGAAGAATTAATCATTAAAAAATGGCGCTTACAGCCTGGCAAAATGCTCCTGATTGATCTCGAGCAAGGCCGTATTATTGATGACGAAGAAATTAAAGAAGATCTCGCAAAAGCCCACCCCTATTCAGAATGGTTGGCAACCTCGCAAATAAAACTTCCTGACTTGCCATCCCCAACTGGACAACGTCATGTTGAAAATCATGCGTCCTTGCTTGATCTACAGCAGGCCTATGGCTACACGGCTGAAGACCTCAAATTCCTCATTACCCCAATGATGGAAGGCGGCGAAGAAGGCACAGGCTCCATGGGCACTGATACACCCATATCGGCTTTGTCCAGCAAGTCAAAACCACTCTATACTTACTTCAAACAAAATTTTGCGCAGGTAACCAACCCGCCAATTGATCCAATTCGCGAAGAATTGGTTATGTCCCTAACATCATTTATTGGACCGAGACCAAATTTGTTGGATCTAGAAAATACCTCCACCCAAAAACGGCTTGAGGTACATTCCCCAATTCTAACCAATGATGATTTGGAAAAAATTCGTGGCATTAGCGATATTGAGAACAATAATTTTCACGCAATCACAATAGACATAACCTGGCCAGCAAAAACCGGGGCCGCAGGCATGGAAGCACGCTTGCAGGATATCTGCGCACAAGCAGAAGACGCAATTCGCAATAGCCACGAAAACATCATCATTCTATCAGACAGAAATGTTGATGCTGATAATATTGGCATCCCCGCATTGCTCGCAGTCTCAAGCGTTCACCACCATCTCATTCGTGCTGGGCTCAGAACTGCTGCTGGTCTGGTTGTTGAAAGCGGCGAGCCAAGAGAAATCCATCACCTATGCTGTTTGGCCGGATATGGTGCTGAGGCGATCAATCCTTATTTATTATTCGACACGATCGACGATTTGCGCCGCAAACTCGAACTCGATATTACCCAAGAAAAAGCCGAGGCGAATTTCATCAAAGCCGCAGACAAAGGCATCCGTAAAGTCATGTCCAAAATGGGCATTTCCACCTACCAATCTTATTGTGGGGCACAAATCTTTGATGCGATTGGTTTATCCCAAAAACTAATCGACACTTATTTCTCTGGTACCGTGACAACGATTGAAGGCATTGGCATTAATGAAGTTGCTGAAGAGACACTGCGTCGTCATGCGCGTGCTTTTGGTAATGATATGGTATTGCAAAATAGCCTCGACGTCGGCGGTGAATATGCTGTCCGTACCCGCGGCGAGAACCACGCATGGAACTCAGACACGATTTCCAACCTGCAACATGCTGTTCGCGGTAATAACCGCGATCAGTATCGCGAATTTGCGCGTCTGATAAATGATCAAGATCGCGAACTGCTTACCTTGCGTGGGTTGTTCCATATCAAAAACGCTGACGAAATCGGGAAAACCCCTATTCCTCTCGAGGAAGTTGAAGCCGTCAGTGATATTGTGAAACGCTTTGCCACTGGCGCTATGTCTTTGGGGTCCATTAGCCCGGAAGCGCATTCGACACTCGCGATTGCAATGAACCGGATTGGTGGCAAGTCAAATACTGGCGAAGGCGGAGAAGAAGTTGAACGCTTCACACCCTTAGCCAATGGTGACAGCATGCGCTCGGCCATCAAGCAAGTTGCCTCAGGCCGCTTCGGTGTAACCGCAGAATATCTTGCCAACTCTGATATGATCCAAATTAAAATGGCGCAGGGTGCAAAACCTGGCGAAGGTGGGCAGCTACCGGGTCATAAGGTTGATAAACGTATTGCAGCAGTCCGTCACTCAACACCAGGTGTGGGTCTCATTTCACCGCCACCACACCATGACATTTACTCGATTGAAGATTTAGCTCAGCTCATTTTTGACCTTAAAAATGTTAACCCTGCCGCCGACGTTTCTGTGAAATTGGTATCTGAGGTGGGTGTGGGAACGGTTGCCGCCGGCGTATCAAAAGCCCGCGCTGACCACGTAACTATCTCTGGTTATGATGGCGGAACGGGCGCTTCTCCGCTCACGTCAATCAAACATGCCGGATCACCATGGGAAATTGGCCTTGCCGAAACCCACCAAACATTGGTGCTCAATGACTTACGCAAGCGCATTACCGTTCAAGTTGACGGTGGCCTTCGAACTGGCCGCGATGTCATCATTGGCGCACTCTTAGGTGCAGATGAGTTTGGCTTTGCAACTGCGCCTTTGGTTGCCGCAGGTTGTGTGATGATGCGTAAATGCCACCTCAATACATGTCCGGTTGGCATTGCAACTCAAAACGAAGAGTTGCGTAAACGCTTTACAGGAACGCCCGAGCACGTGATTAATTATCTCTTCTTTGTTGCTGAAGAAGTCCGAGAAATTATGGCCGAGATGGGTGTGCGATCACTCAATGAAATTATCGGTCAGACGGATCGTTTGGATATGCGCCACGCAATCGACCACTGGAAAGCCCAAGGTTTAGATTTCACAAAATTATTTGCGAAGATTGATGCCAAAGGTCAACCTGTTTATCGCTGCGAAGCACAAGAACACCCTATCCATGACATTCTTGATCGCAAACTCATTGAACAAGCAAAAGGTGCTATTGAAGACGGCACACCAGTTAAAATCGATCACGTGATCTCAAACGTTGATCGTAGTGCGGGTGCCATGCTGTCTGGCGTCATTGCTAAAAAATATGGCCATGCTGGCCTTGCCGAAGACACTATTTCTGTCCGGTTTAAAGGCACATCTGGCCAAAGCTTTGGTGCCTTCTTAAGTCGCGGTATCTCCTTTGAGCTTGAAGGTGAAGGCAATGATTATGTCGGTAAAGGCCTCTCAGGAGGGCGCATTGCCATTTATCCCCCTGCAAACTCCTCAATTATTCCAGAGGAAAGCATTATTGCTGGCAACACACTTCTTTATGGCGCAATCGATGGTGAAGCTTATTTGCGTGGCGTTGTTGGCGAGCGCTTTGGGGTTCGTAACTCGGGCGCCCTAAGCGTTATCGAAGGTGCAGGAGACCATTGCTGCGAATATATGACCGGCGGTGTCGTTGTTGTCCTTGGACCAACAGGACGTAATTTTGCAGCAGGCATGTCGGGTGGTATTGCCTATGTGCTCGATATGGATGGATCTTTTGAGATTAAATGCAATACAGCCATGGTTGACCTGGAAGCAGTCACGGGTGACCCGAAAGAAGAGCTCACCAATTTGCGGAGTGATATGCGTCACCATGATGCGGCGCGCCTTTACCGCCTTATCGAAAACCATGCGCGTTATACAAATTCTACCCGCGCAAAAGACATTCTCGCGAACTTTGAACACTATCAGTCTAAATTTATCAAAGTCATGCCAACGGATTTCCGTCGCGCATTAACAGAACTAGAAGGTGCAACTTCCGCGCCTCATCACGTTGCAGGAGAGTAAACATGGGAAAGCCAACCGGGTTTCTAGAAGTTGATCGCCAAGACAGGACATATTTGCCGGCAGAAGAACGTATTCAAAACTTTCGTGAATTTGTTGTTCCGCTGACGGATAAATCATTAAAAGAACAAGCCTCGCGCTGTATGGATTGCGGCGTGCCCTATTGCCATAATGGTTGTCCTGTTAACAATCAAATTCCGGATTGGAATGACCTCGTCTATATGGGCGATTGGCAAATCGCCCTCTCTAATCTCCAATCGACAAATAACTTCCCAGAATTTACTGGTCGCATTTGCCCCGCGCCATGCGAGGCTGCCTGTACACTCAATATCGATGACAAGCCAGTCACGATCAAGTCGATTGAATGTGCGATTGTTGACCGCGGGTGGGAAAATGGTTGGATCGTGCCCCAAATCAACCCCAATAAAACCGGCAAGAAAATTTCTATTGTCGGGTCAGGTCCGTCTGGTCTCGCCGCTGCACAGCAATTAGCCCGCGCTGGTCATGATGTGCATGTCTATGAAAAAAATGCAAAAGCTGGCGGTTTACTGCGCTATGGCATTCCTGATTTCAAAATGGAAAAACACTTTATTGATCGCCGCATCGAGCAAATAGAAGCAGAGGGTGTTCAGTTCCATTACAATGTAAATGTTGGACATGATATCACTGCAACTGATCTGACAAATGATTATGACTGCGTCATTCTCGCTGGGGGCTCGGAACAACCGCGCGACTTACCGGTCGATGGCCGTAATCTTGAAGGTGTTGAATTTGCAATGCAATTCTTGCCCCAACAAAACCGTCGTGTTGGACAAGAGCCAATTGGCGAAATGCTACCTATTTCAGCAGAAGGCAAGCACGTGATTGTCATTGGCGGCGGTGATACAGGGTCTGATTGTATTGGCACCTCTATTCGCCAAGGGGCAACATCCGTGACCCAACTTGAAATCATGCCGATGCCACCTGAAAAAGAAGACAAGGGTCTAACCTGGCCCAATTGGCCGCTTAAAATGCGCACATCTTCAAGCCAAGCTGAAGGCGCTGATCGTGACTTCTCTGTGATGACACAGGGATTTGTCGGCGAAGGTGGTCATGTTAAAGCCATTAAATGCGTTAAAGTCGATGATAAGATGGCGCCAATTTCTGGCAGTGAATTTGAATTACCAGCAGACCTGGTGCTACTGGCTATGGGTTTTGTAAACCCCATTCATGATGGCATGCTTGAACAACTAAAAGTGGCCTTTGATGGCCGCGGGAATGTCGCTGCTGATACAGAGACATATGAAAGTTCAGTCAAGAAAGTCTTTACTTGTGGTGATATGCGACGCGGTCAGTCCCTTGTTGTATGGGCTATTCGTGAAGGGCGCCAATGCGCACGAGAAGTGGATTTGTTCTTAATGGGTGCATCAGCCCTGCCACGCTAGACGCATGATTAAGATTGCGGAACGGATTACAGGCTAGATACTCAGACGCAGCATGTCATCGAGCACGCGCTCCAGATGGCGTACTGAGTTGCACACTTGCACAGTATGACAATAGGCACCAAGGCGCTTCATCTCGCTATCTCCCGTATCCCAGAGAGATTTACTTTCTGGGTTAAGCCAAATCACACGCCGGCAACGATTAGACATTTCGCGCAATATTTCATGTCCCGGGTCGCCATAATTTGAACGACCATCCCCCAAAATCATCAATGTTGTTTTATGGTCGAGATCATCCATTACAAGTCGCGCGAGATCCGTAAACGCATTGCCGTAATCAGTTGACCCGCCGCCAAAGCGCATCAAAGTATCCGTCATTGCTGCCTCGGGTTCCATACGATCAAATAAATCGGTAATTTCACCGCAAGCATGTGAGAAAGCAAAAGAACGAGTGCGTGGCATAACCTCGTCTAAACTATATAAAAACATTAATAGAAAACGCGAGACCGCCGCAACCGAACCTGACACATCACACATAGTAATTAAACGCGGGCGAGACACCTCTACGCTCCGCCATTGTAGATCGATGAGCAACCCGTCATGACTTTGGTTTTTTCGCAATGTTTTGCGAACATCTATTAAGCCGCGCTTAGAACGTTTTTGACGCCGGGAATGGAGCGCCGCCAAACGCTTAGAGAGCTTGGCAATGAGCCCACGCATAATATGCATATCGCTTCGATCAAGATTAGACAGTTTAATTCGCGATAAAGCTTCTTCGCGGACAAGCTTGCCCGAGTTCGCCGTACGCATCGCAATTTGTTTTTCAACAAAATCACGCGCCATCTCAAAAAGTCTTTGCCGCGCATGACGCAGATTAGATTCATATTCACCATCGCCGCTATTTCGTGCATTTTGAATAGCAGCCTCAACCTCTTCAAGGCCCATCATCTCCATAATGCGCCTTGTAAATAGCCCTTGTTGTGTAAAAAGACGCACATCGCTCATGTCTGCGTCGCTTGCCGCTTGCACTAATCTTGCAGCCAAGCCCGCCTCATCATTATTTAACAGCATTTCAGCAAGATCATGACTTGGCGTTGCTTCGCTAGATATATCCCCACTATCTTGCTCATGAGGGTCTTGTGTGTCGCTTGAAGCGCCATCAGCTGAAGCATCTTCTGCAGAAGTACCATTATCAGATGACTTTACGGCATCTAACATGGCGCCAAAATACTCATCAAAACAAGCATGAAAGGCGTCTTTTTCCGCATCAGATTTAGCCAAGGCTTGACTTAAAGCGGTCCGCATTAACTGCCGATCACCTAGTCCAATGGTTTCAACAATTGCTGCTGCCTCGATTGATTCCGCTGTTGAAATCCGCACCTCTGCTGCTCGTAGAACCCGAATAAAATCTCCGAGCATAAACATGTTATGCGCCGCGCGTAATAGGTGCCGGATCGCTCTCACGAATAAGCGTTGTTAATTGAGGTTCAACAATATCAATATCACTTTTGAACTTTAACAAAACATTTAACGTGGAAGCGACGAATTCAGGCGTGAGATCTTTAGCATTTAACAAAATAAGCGCTCGCGCCCAATCAATGGTTTCGGAAACAGCGGGTGGTTTCTTTACATCTTGCCCGCGAATGGCGGCAACAAATTGAACCAAATGATGACGCAATCGCGCGTCTAAATCAGGGACACGCGTAGCAATAATTTCAGCCTCACGTTTAGGGTCTGGGAATGGAATGAACAAATGCAAACAACGACGCTTAAGCGCATCGCTTAATTCGCGCGTATTATTCGAGGTTAAAAATACCAACGGGGGGACCTTTGCTTTAATCGTCCCTAACTCAGGTACTGAAATCTGATAATCAGACAAAATTTCAAGCAAAAAAGCTTCAAACTCGTTATCGGCTTTGTCAATTTCATCAATAAGCAACACACATCCCGCCTCGGACCTTAAGGCAGACAAAAGCGGCCGTGGCAATAAAAACTGCTCAGAGAAAAAGACATCTTCAAAGCCATTCAAACGCGCCATCGACTCGTCTAAGCCCTTAGCGCCATCCATCAAATCTGAGAGCTTTTCTCGTAAAACCTGCGTATACAACAATTGCTTGCCATACTGCCACTCATAGAGAGCCTTGCTCTCATCAAGCCCCTCGTAACATTGTAAACGAATAAGATCGAGATTAAGATATTCTGCCGCGGCTTTGGCAAGCTCGGTTTTCCCAACCCCAGGAGGCCCCTCAACCAAAAGAGGCTTTTGAAGTTGGCGCGCCAGAAAAAGTGCCGTCGCAATATCTTGATCACAAATGTAACCAATATCGGCAAATCCGCGCGATATTGTCTCAATAGCTGTTACAGCTGTCTCTGTGTTTGTTTTCATGCGCGCACCGTAACCTAAATTCTTTAATTGCGCACAATTTTTCTTATTTGCGACAAAACACCTGGTGTTGCATAGCCATCGGCAATGAGCCCATTTTTATGCTGAAATTCGAGAACCGCAGCACGTGTTTCTGCGCCTGGAATGCCATCAACGAGATCAATATTATATCCAGCTGTTTTCAGAAGACCTTGTAATTCTTTAATTTCATGGGGCTGCAAAGGCCTATCTTCCAATGGCCATGATATATCATGTTTTTTCTGCCCCCGAATACGCTCGCTCAACAAACCAGCCGAAAGCGCATAAGCGGGCGCGGTGTTATAACGCAATATGGCAAAGAAATTAACGGTCGCAAGATAAACAGGTCCACTATGTCCAGCCGGCAAATAAAGTGCCGCCGTCCCCCAGGATGGGTCAAGCGTGCGCTCGAAGCCTTTCACGCCAAGGGCCTGCCACTCGCTTATGGATTTCTTAGTTTTTAAGTTAGCCTGACCATAGTCAAAGCCATTGGGCACGCTAACACGCACGCCCCAGGGCACATCGCGTGTCCAGCCTGAAACCTTTAAATAATTTGCTGTTGAACCAAGCGCATCATCAGAATTTGTCCAAATATCACGCTTACCATCGCCTGTTGCATCAACGGCATAACCAAGAAAAGTTGTTGGAATAAATTGGGTTTGGCCCATAGCGCCGGCCCAACTGCCCTGGAAGTTTTCCAAAGTAACATCGCCAGACTCTAAAATCTCGAGCGCTGCCAATAATTGCTGACGCCCAAATTTTGTGCGGCGCCCCTGATAGCCAAGGGTAGCGAGAGACTCGAGCACCGGGAAATGGCCGAGTATAGTCCCGTAATTTGTTTCCATGCCCCATATAGCGACCAAAATCTCAGGTGGCATGCCATATTGCGTCGATATTTTATCTAAAAAGGCCTTATGTTCGGCGAATTTGGTGCGGCCATCGCTGACTCGCCGATCGGTAATCATAATATCAAGATATTCCCATATCGGTTTGATATATTCGGGCTGTCTCGCTGCCAATTCAGAAACGCGTGTGTTGGGGCTCAATGTGTCCAGCGCATTAATATAAGATTCTGAAATACCCTTTGTTCGGGCCTCTTGTTTGATATTAGTAATAAAATCTGCAAAGGCGCGATCCTCAGCATTTACAGATGACAAACCCAAAACGGACATACAACTCATCGCTATAAAGGCCCCAAAAACCCGAGACGAATAAAGTGCACGCATAGATTTTCTTTTTTTATTCTGTGGCATTTCAAATCACCTTTTAAAACCCGCTCGGGCATTGAGCTATCGATTAATATATGTATGTTAATGTTGTTTGTATAAAAGTGAAGAGGTTTTGGGAAATGGCCAAAGGTTCATTGTCGCAATCTGTCTCGCGGGTCGTTTTTCCTGTTGCCGGACTAGGAACCAGATTCCTACCTGCCACAAAAACTGTCCCCAAAGAAATGTTGCCCGTCGTCGATCGCCCGCTCATCCAATGGGTGGTTGAAGAGGCCGCGGCCGCGGGTTGCCGTGAATTCATATTTGTCACATCCAAAGAAAAGGCTTCAATTTGCGCTCATTTTTCGGCCGCACCGCATTATGAAGACACATTAAAAGCCCGCGGAAAAGTAAAAGAACTTTCACTTTTAAAGGCAGGTTTGCCTGAGGATGCTAAAATCATTGAAGTACACCAAGATGCGCCTCTTGGCTTGGGGCACGCTATATGGTGCGCCCGCGCGCATACAAAAGGTGAGCCTTTTGCTGTCATTTTACCCGATGATTTGATCTTGTCTGAACAAGGTTGCCTGTCTCAAATGATTTCACATTATCATGGCGGTACGATGATCGCTCTTGAGACTGTGCCAGCACAAGACACTAATAAATATGGGATCGTTGCCCCAGAGAGCGAAGCAGAAAACATTGTAAAGATTGCAGATATTGTCGAAAAGCCCGAGCCAGATATAGCTCCCTCCAATTTAGGCGTTGTTGGGCGTTATATTTTGGACGGTGGCATTATGGATATATTGGAAACGCAAAAAGCTGGTGCCGGTGGAGAAATCCAATTAACAGACGCCATCGCACAAATGATACCAACGACCATGACTTCGGGCTATCGCTTTACTGGCGAGCGCTACGACTGCGGGAGCCGAGAAGGCTTTCTTGCCGCAAATCTTGCCTATGCCCTCTCACCCCATGGTGCAAATATGGGCACTCAAACGCAAACCATGCTAAACAACATAATAAATCCAAAACCGGAGCAAAGTTAATATGAGTTTTGACGCCCTAAAATCCGCCCAAGAGACACTCTCAGCCGAGCGCGAAGGCCTCTTACAACTCGAGCAATCACTCGGTCAAGAATTTGTCGACGCCGTCAAAATTCTTGGAAATGCAAAAGGACGCGTCATTGTTTCAGGCATGGGCAAAAGTGGCCATATCGCCAATAAGATTGTTGCCACAATGGCCTCAACCGGAACGCCCGCTCAATTCGTGCACCCTGCAGAAGCAAGCCATGGCGACCTTGGTATGATCACCAAAGAAGATGTTATTTTGGGTCTCTCTTGGTCTGGAGAAACGAGCGAGCTTTCCAATCTATTAGCTTATTCAGCGCGCTTTGATATCCCCCTAATTGCTATCACATCTAATCCAGACAGCCAACTCGGGCGCACAGCGCGGGTCTGCCTGACCTTACCAAAAGCCCCTGAAGCCTGCCCAAATGGTCTTGCGCCAACAACATCAACCACAATGCAACTCGCTATTGGTGATGCGCTCGCTGTTGCCTTACTGAAGCAAAAGAATTTCTCAGCGTCAGATTTTAAAAACTTTCATCCCGGGGGCAAGCTCGGCGCCAATTTATTACGTGTTGAAGACATCATGCATAAAGCAGACCATCTGCCTCTCATGAATGAAGACGTCTTGATGAGTGATGCCATTGTCGAAATGACAAAAAAGGGATTTGGATGTTTAGGCATTCTTAATGCAGATGGCGAGTTATCTGGCATTATTACCGATGGTGATTTAAGGCGCCATATGTCAGCCGATATTTTGAGCCAAACCACACGTGCCGTTATGACACATGGACCTCGCACCATTTCAACAGACATGCTCACTGCTGAAGCGCTGAACGTTATGAACGAAGCAAGTATTCAATGTGTTTTTGTATGTTCAGACAAAAAACCAATAGGCTTGGTCCGCATTTTGGATCTTTTGCGTATCGGCACAGCTTAAACGCCACAGATATTTTAACGTGGCGCGCCAAAAGTAATGAATGGGAGTTCAAAATGATAAATGCAACCAAACCAATAATATTCATAACCCTCACCTCGGCGTTTCATGCCGCGGCCGCATTTGCCGAACCCTCAGCAACAATATCAGATTCTGATGCGTCCCTGGTGAACGAAATTGTTGTAACAACATCTCGAAGCCAAACCCCATTAAAAGATAATGCCGGCAATATAGCTGTTCTGCCAACACAAAACTTGCCGAGCTTATACCCATCTGACCTTCTAAATCGCGCACCCGGCGTGGCGATTCATAGGGGCAATGGCCAAGAACACCTAACCTCCATTCGTTCTCCAATCTTAACTGGCGGTGCCGGCGCGGGGTCCTTTTTATTCATGGAAGACGGAATTGCCTTCCGCGCTGCTGGCTTTGCAAATGTGAATGCGCTTATGGATTCCATGAGCTTTGACACACAACGTGTGGAGGTCATTCGCGGCCCTGGAAGCGCATTATATGGTTCAAACGCTGTCCATGGATTGGTAAACTTTATCACCAAAGACCCTAGCGATGATGGTCAGACCATTGAAGCAACCTATGGCAGCTATGGGCGCTATGCGCTTCGTGGTGCAACCAGCCTAGCTCACGATAATGGCTCAACGCGAATTGCCGCCTCAGTCAGTGGTGAGGATAACGCCTACCGAACAGATTCAGGATTTGCACAGCAAAAACTTCGTATTCAGCATGGCTGGGAAACGACACGGGCGCGTTACAAAGCAACGCTTTCCGGCATGTCCCTCAACCAAGAAACCGCAGGATATATTGAAGGCACCAATGCTTATGAGGACCGCGATCTTGCTAAGCAGAATAGCGATGCAGATGATGCATTTCGGGATGCTTGGTCTATGCGTGCCAGTTTGCGGATTGATTATCAAACACAGAACGGCAATACACTCTCTTTAACCCCCTATTTGCGAAGCAATGCAATGCGTTTTGGCCAGCATTTCTTGCCAGGCGACCCAATTGAAGAAAACGAACACACAAGCATTGGTCTATTATCCGCCTATGCAATGCCCGCATATTCAGGGCTCTTAACACTTGGCCTCGACACCGAGTTTACCCGCGGGGAATTGACCGAGCTTCAAAACAAAGCAACAGTATTTGGATATGAACCCGGCCTTCACTATGATTATGAAGTTGAAGCACTCGTCATTGCACCATTTATTCATCAGGTGATGGATATCAGCGAACAGACGAAAGTAACATTAGGATTACGTGCCGAATTCACGCGTTATGACTATAATAACAAAACAGACGATGGGAATTTTGGAACGGGAAATAAGTTTTTTCGTCCAAGCGATCGCACCGATGATTACGCAGACATCTCACCCAAATTGGGATTCACGCACACGCTCAATGATAAGGTCACCCTTTTTGGGAATATAGCGCGCGGTAATCGCGCACCACAAACAACCGATGCCTATCGTCTTCGCGTTGGACAGACTGTAGGGGAGGTCAAGTCGGAAGCACTTAACAGCGTTGAAACAGGTATACGCGTCAATGATGGCAATATCCGCTATTCCATCGCGACCTATGTCATGGAAAAACGTAATTACTATTTCCGCGATAGTTCCAATAATAATGTAACAAATGGTCAAACAAGACATATGGGCATCGAACTTGATGGCGCTTGGGTTTTTGCTCCGAAATGGACTGTCTCTGGCGCTGCCGCCATTGCGTCTCACAAATATAATTTCAATCATACACCCGTTAATAATACGCGACTTGAAAATGTCATTGCGGATGGCAATCAAATCGATTCAGCACCAAAAACAATTGCCAATCTCGCTCTTGCTTGGCAGCCACGCGCTGAAACCTTAACTAAGGTGGAATTTGAACATATGGGGAAATATTATGCGGATGGCGCAAATCTTCGCCAATATGACGGGCATGATCTACTTCACTTTATTTGGCAGGAAAACATAAGCACCAATACGCTTCTGTCTTTGCGGATCAATAATCTATTGAATGATAAATATGCAAAGCGCGCGGACTTTAATGGCGCCAATGGCAATGACAGATATTTCCCTGGCGAACCACGTCATGTCTCGCTCACATTTAGACGCGATTTTTAAGTTAAGGAAAAGCCGATAGGGCAACTAACCCCCGTGCCCCCCAAACCACAATATCCATTTGGGTTTTTACCTAAATATTGCTGATGATAGTCTTCAGCATAATAAAAAGTGGGCGCGGGCATAATCTCAGTTGTAATATCGGGATAACCAGCAGCTTTAATCGCATCTTGAAAAGCCGCTTTACTCGCCTGCGCCATCTCAAATTGAACATCGGATGTCGTATAGATACCCGAACGATATTGTGTTCCGCGATCATTGCCTTGCCGCATGCCTTGCGTAGGGTCATGATTTTCCCAAAAAATCTTAAAAATATGGGCTAATGGCGTGACCTTCGGGTCAAAAACAACGCATACCACTTCATTATGTCCGGTCTTACCAGAACAAACTTCCTCATAACTAGGGTTAGGCGTAAAACCAGCGGCATATCCAACTTGGGTGCTAAAGACATCAGCATTTTCCCAAAATTTTCTTTCTGCGCCCCAAAAACAGCCCATACCAAAAATAATTTCTTGGTGGCCTTGGGGCCATGGGCCGTACATGGGTGTGCCCAAAACAAAATGAGACGGGGCGACACGAACAGCTGTTTCACGACCCGGCAGCGCCTGTTCAGGAGAGGGCATTTGTGATTTATCGCTAAATAGTGACTCGAACATTACTATACCTCATGCAACTGACTTATTCGCTTGTATTGGTCCGTCACGTCGACCCTCTATCAGCTGACGCAAATAAGGGTTGTTGTTACTATGGGCCTCTTCCGCCGGCCCTTGCCACCGCAAAACACCATCATGCAATACCGCGACAACGTCATAAGCCTCATGAATATGCGTCATGTTACCTGTTACACTTAACACTGTTGCCCCGCTCTCGCGCGCCATGGACTGAATCATTTTTTCAATACGTGCCGCTAAAATAGGATCAAGACCCGCGGTGGGATTGTCGAGAAGGAGAAAATCCGGTTTAGAGAAAATAGCGCGGGCAAAACCAACACGTTTTTGCATACCCCCCGAGAGGTCAGACGGCATTAAATCACCAGCGCTTTCCGACAACCCAACGCGGGGCAGAAGCGCTGCAACTTGCGCCCGAGCCTCCTCGCGGGGCATGCCAGAATTAATGGCGCGAAACGCAATATTTTCCCAGTTGGTCATACTATCGAACAAAGCATTTTGTTGAAATAACATCCCTATGCGATCTGAGGTATGCGCGTCGCGACCACTAATATTATTACCATCAATAAACAGGGAGCCTGTTTGCGGCTTATACAAACCAGCCAGCGTTTTCAACAAAACAGTTTTACCCGCAGCGGTTGGGCCAATAATACCAAGAACCTCCCCAGCTTTCACCGAAAGGCTGAGGTTTGATAAAGCTACCGTCTGGCCAAATCTGACGGTTACATTTTGAATGTCTATTGCATGAATGCTCATATCATGAACTTAGCTCTTTTCATGCCCTGCGACCAGAGCAGAAAAGGCCTCGCCACGTTCATTTTTTGAAAAATGCTGAAAATGAACATGAAAAGATTGTTCAATAAAACCGCTATCAATAACTGCCTGCGTCGTATCATGAATCAATAATCGACCTTTATCAATGAGGGCCAGTTGATCACAATATCGACTAGCCAGATTAAGGTCATGACAAACCATAAGAACGCACCGTCCAGCTCGGGCTTCTTCGCGTAAAATATCCAGAACTTGAAATTGGTGCGCAGGGTCAAGCGATTGAAGAGGTTCATCAATCAAAAGACACGGCGCCTCACTCATAAGCAGCCGCGCCAACATAACCAAAGCCTGCTCCCCACCCGATAAGGCCAATACTGAGCGATCGATACAAAACAACATACCAAGACGCGCGAGCACAGCCTGGATCTCATCGTCATGCACAGGCACACCATCAACAACACCAAGTTTTAAAATATCCCGCACCGTCAAAGGCCAGCTGATATTATTTTTCTGTGCCAACCAGCAAATGATATGCGCGCGTGTAGTGGCCGAACACTGAATAAGGTCCTGACCCGAAAAGCTTATCTGGCCCTGCGACGGAGTCAAAAGCCCTGTCACAAGATGAAACAAAGTCGATTTACCAGCACCATTAGGCCCAATCACTCCTGTCATTTGACCCGAAGGTATATTCAAGGAGACATTATCGATGACACATGTATTTTGGCGCCAAAATGTTACCGACTGAAGACATAACATAATATTCTATCCTTAATTCTTATGTTGCCTAATCAATGCGCATATGATGCGAACCCGCATCCATCATGCTTTTATCTTGGCGCCAAATGTTGATCATATAAAGACTCATTCCATTACAAATCGACTCTTATTCCGACGGTCACTTGCCGACCTGGTGTCGACTTACCTGTGCTGGTTTGATAGTGATCATTCAGCGCATTCTCAATACGCCCATAAAAAACATAGCCATCGCTCCATTTCCATTCTGAGCGTAATGACAAAAGACCGTAATCCTCTTGACGCACGGAAGACACATAACGCTGGCTCACATGACGCCAAGACGCACTCACCAGACCGCGCCCCTGCCCGAACATATAACGCCCAGATAAATTCAAGATTTGTCGTGGTTGCTTATTGGCAATTGTACCGTCAGCTTTTCGAGGATCTATAAAGGTCATATTTGTTGAAACCATAAAAGAACTGTTCACATTGTAATCTGCGCTGACTTCAAGACCATCGCTTTGGGCACGGCCTAGATCGTTTTGATAATTCCCTAAATATGTTGGCGGACCAATATCTTTAAATATGATGCGATCTTTCAGACGAATACGAAATGCATTTACATTCATCATCAAACGCCTATTGAGTAAGGAAAATTCAGCGCCAATATCAGAGCTACGACTTGTTTCTGGTGACAGGTTGGCATTACCACAAACCCCATTCACACAAGAAATGGGATCTTCGCCATAGAGCTCATAAAGGCTCGGCGCACGAAACCCAACACCCTGAGACGCGTAAAGCTTGACCCTATCAGTAATTTGATAGGCAATGGCATGACGCCAACTATCATGACTTCCAAATAAGCTATGTGTATCATTTCGCCATGCAACTGACGCATGCAGCTCAGGCGTAACCGCCACCTGCGCCAGCCCATAATAAGAACGCGTATCCGTTGATTTTTCAGACAAGCCCCCCTGCGCAAAGCGCTCATCCTTTTGTTCAAAACCGATGTTTAATGTAACAGCGTCATTGGCGCGGACTGTCGATTGAAATCCAAAGTTGTCACGCCCACCATCATTCCAATAACCTGTTCCAATTTCTTGAAAACTATCACGGCGGCGCTCAAACCGTCCGCCATGGAGTTTGAGGATCACGCGATTCTCAAGTATTTTATGCGTGAGGGCAGCATTAACCGCCCATTCATCTGTATCCATTCCAAACCAGCCATCAACTGGGGCATAGGTCACGGGGTCATATCCATCATATTCTGCGCTTGCTTGCCCGCCGCGCGAGATGACCATCAGATCTGTATTATCCCCAAGCATAAAGTCAAACCGTCCGGAAAAAGCAGAGTTTTCATAATCTTCATCCTCTGAATATTGTGTATTATGTTTATCCAGCTCAGACTCTGGTTGGCTTTCAATGTGATCAAGAGACAAGCGCATGGCAAATTTTTGTGAACCAAATTGGCTGCTCGCGCCAATACGCTGCGTATTTAAACTCCCGGTTTCCATAGCCACCTTCCCCGACAAAGGTCCCTCACCTTTTTGCGTGAAGAGCTGAATGGCGCCGGCCACAGCATTTGATCCATATAAAATGCTTTGCGCACCCCGCAAGAGCTCAATCCTGTCTATGCCGGATGTTTGTAGATTGGCTAATTCCGAGGCTCCTTGTGGGTCTGAAGGATCCCCTAAAGCAATACCGTCCACGACGACGGCGACATATGCGCGATCAAATCCGCGCATGCGCAAATAACCCACGCCACCCATACCGCCATCTTGATCAAAGCTGACGCCACTAAGGTGAGAGAGGGCATCGGTCACAAAGTCTGCTTGCAATAATTCTATGTCCTCAGCTGTTATAACGCTGATGGCACTGCCAATATGTGACTTTGGTGTCTCAAACCCGACCGCACTAACGACAATTTCGTCATATAGCTCATCACGATCAGGCGCATTAGAAGATACATCATTCGAGAATACGGGGCCTAAACTCAAGAAAACCCCAGCGGCAATCGCCGCAATTTGTTTGAAAAATTTCATTTCCGCGCTCCATAGCAAAAACCCTCATGAAAAATTCACAAGGCTCTAAAAGCGTCGTATTGCGGATTAAGTTCCGTGCCTGTGGACTATTCCCGGCCCAAGGTCAAACGACCGTCAAAGGCAGGTTTCCTGACTTGCAGATCATTGCATCGCCTCGCCTTCCCCAAAATGATGAGTGGCATTATGAAGCGATACTCCTTGCTTACAGTTGCGGGTACAGTTTTGGACTAACCATTATGGCGCACCAAATTCCCTTTTACCTTCTCGCGAAGCACCAAAGACAGGCTTAGCCTATGCCATCCTCACAACTTGAGCAAGGCAATTAGGTTAGTCATTATGTCCATAATGGCGGAAAATGATGAAGAGAAAAAATGGGACACCCATAAGCGCTGTAATAACACCCAGTTTAAGTTCCACTGGTGTTTGAATATAACGAATGAGTGTGTCCGCACTCAGCACTAGCAATGCCCCCAATAGTGCTGAGGGCAGCAAAATGCGTTGTGGGTGATGGCCATAAAAGGGCCGTATAATATGCGGCACAACAAGTCCAACAAATCCGATGACACCCGCAACCGCAACAACGCCACCGCAAATCAGTGCAACACCACAAATACTCAAACCCTGCAATCTTCTTAAAGAAACACCTAAGCTCTGTGCTGTTTCCGCCCCTAGCGATAAAACACCATAGCCGCGCCCACATAAAAATAACAAAACAGATCCCACAGCTATGGGAACAAGCCCCAACAAGACATGACTCATCGTCTTATTTTCAAGCGACCCTAATAACCAATAAGCAATTTCAAGCGCCGCATAGACATTAGGGGATAAATTCAAAGCCAAAGAAATAAGAGCCCCACAAAAGGCACTCATTGCAAAGCCTGCAAGAATAAGCCGAGCGCTTGATGTGCTGCTGCGCATAAGCCCTAATAAAAGCAGAACGGATAATACACCAAATCCACTCGCCGCCACAGGAACGGCCCAACTGAGTGTTGACTGAAACCCAATATAAATCACAAGCACCGCCCCCAATGCCGCGGCATTGCCGGTGCCTAAAATCATGGGCTCAGCCAATGGGTTGCGCAATAAACCCTGAATGGCCGCGCCAGCCAAACCTAAACCCCAGCCGATAATGACTGCTAATAAAATACGCGGCAGTCTTATTTGCATAAAAATAACCTGCGCAATCTGAGAAGATGCTGTCTGATCCCGCGCCCATAAATCCGTCAGTGAAAGGGAGATGGGTCCGCTCAAAAGCGACATAAAACTCATAAATATGAGCGCAACCAATAAAGCGGTTGTCACGATATGTTTTAACAAAAAGGACTGCATCAGTTATGACCAAACGGTTTATGTTATGATGATATTACACTAACCTGTATTTAAACCCCTGCACAGCCTTCAAGCAACGAGAATACCCTTACACCCTATGCGAGCAACCAGAGCATGCACCAAGACAAGTTTCATAAAACCCTAGCCTGGAAAACCAACCCACGAACTCGCTTCGCAGCTTATCTGCGGCGCGGGGTGCTCATTGCCTGTTTTGGGGTTTCAACCGCATCGCTCAATCTGCTAATGCTGCAAACCCCATATGCCGCACCCTTACCAAAAATTATCAGCGCCAGTCTTTGCGCTGATCAATATTTACTGACATTTGCAGAGCCCAATCAAATTCTTGCTCTTTCCGCCATGGCCAGCAACCCGTCTCTCTCGCCATTGGCCGATCAAGCCTCACAATATGAATCTTTTAATGGATCGCTCGAAACATTAACGCAAAGCCAAGCCGATATTGTTGTGATGAGCACATATACAAGCAAAGCCAAGCGTGATGCCATAACCCGCCTGGGCAAAAAAGTCGTTACTCTGGATGGATCAAAAACCTGGTCGGACGGCCGTGAAGAGGCGATTGCTCTCGGCGCCGCCATTGGGCGTGAAGACGCTGCTCGCGCATGGGTTGCACAAACAGAATCCCAACTCAAAAACAGAAACGAACCGAAGCATATTTATCAAATTGCGAGCTATGATCGCGGGGGTGTCGCCAGCGGCAAAGGTCACATTCTTAACGACTTGATCGAGCATGCCGGCCACACAAATCCAATGGCGCAACGCATATCTGGAAGCGCACCGATATCACTCGAAACACTGATATCCGCCAGGCCAGACTTTATTATCTTACCAAGTAAGAACATAGGAAGTCTCAAACCAGATGCACGACGTTATGGTGAGGATCGCGGGCAAGAAGCCTTAGCACATACTGCCTTTAAAGGCATTTTCCCCGAGAAAAAGCGTATCTATATTCCGCAAAACCTTTTGTTTTGCGCTGGGCCCAGTTTTCTGACAGCACTTAAGATCATTGATGATGATATTCTTAGAAAAACAATCAGCAAATGATCTTTTCATTGCCGGCGAATTAGTGGCAATATAGGA
>CBFHJI010000004.1:0-50964 GCA_965656255.1 Alphaproteobacteria bacterium | reverse complement strand
GTGTTTTTGCCGGTCTGAATAAGTCAGGTCTTACACTTGCGCAAAGCCCGGTAACGGCTGAGCAAGTTGGCGCCTTAGTTGATCTTATTGCCGATCAAACTGTATCAACCCGTATTGCAAAAGATATATTTGATTTGATGTTTGATGAGGGTCCCGATCAAGGCAAAGACCCTGCGCTTATTGTTGAAGAAAAAGGTTTGCGCCAGGTAACAGACACAGGTGAAATCGAAGCGGTGGTTGATGCGGTTATTGCCGAAAATCCCGATAAGGTCGAGCAAGCCAAAGCGAAACCGAAAATGGCGGGTTGGTTTGTTGGTCAGGTCATGCAGAAGTCGGGTGGTAAGGCAAATCCGCAAGCCGTTAACGCAATGGTTCTTGAAAAACTCGGCATCGAAGAGATCGAGTAGAGGCGCTATAAAATATGCCGCATCTGGTTATTTTCTTTGCGCTTGGGTTTGTTGGACTGATCGTATCTTGCGTCGCAGGTTAGGGTTTATATAAGCAGCGCTTGTATTTCACCGTATTGGTCTATGGACTCACGTTTTCAAAACGCAAGATTAAGTGACGCAAAGAAACGGTTTATCTGCGGCAAGAACGACAATGACAAGAACGACAATGAAAAGACTTACAGGTTTTGTGTTTATTGACCTGTGAACTTGGTTGGACGTTTTTCGATAAATGCGCGAACACCTTCACTGAAATCTTTACTTTGCCCGGCACGGAGTTGATATTGACGCTCCATATTGAGCTGTTCTTCATATGTATGATCAATGCTCGCTGTCATGAGGTCGCGGATAAGCCCGAGCGCCATCGGCCCTTGAGCTAAATCAGTCGCCAAAGCAACCGCGTCATTCATGAGCTGGTCATCTTCACAGACACGGTTAATTAGCCCCCATTCAAGGGCTTTCTCTGCGGGAAGTCGATCGCCCATAATCGCAAGCTCTTTGGCGCGCGCCATGCCAATTAGGCGGGGCAGAAGCCAGGTTGCACCCCCATCAGGCACAAGGCCGATGCGACGAAAAGCCTGAAGAAAAAATGAAGATTTTGAGGCAAGAACCATGTCGCCCATAAGAGCAAAACTCATACCCACTCCTGCGGCAGCACCATTAACGGCGGTCACAATTGGGCAATGTAAATTTCTTAAGCGACGCATCAAAGGATGATAATGTGTTTCTAAGACAGCGCCAGCGTCAATCGGTGCTTTGGGGTCGCGCGGTGTCGCATTATCGTCGCCGCCGGCAATATTGGCACCCGCGCTAAAGCCGCGTCCTGCGCCTGTTAAAATGAGGCACCTGACATTATTTTCTGGGTTTTCGACAATATCTAATGCTGCCTTGAATGCCGTTAGGATTTTCATGGAAATTGCATTTAATGTTGCTGGATCATTAAATGTGAGTGTGGCAACGGAGTTATTAATGCTTAAAAGCATGCCGTCTAAATCTTTTTCCATGTCTTGCGTCCTTTAAAATTCCATAAGAGAGACCTGAGCATATCTTTTTTTGTATAAAGATAAAGAGCTATTGGCATCTATCAAAAGATTTGATTAACTATAGGTTGTTTTAATAGGGAGTACCGAATGAGTGTTCAACGTAAAATAGCAGAAACCAAAGATACGCCAGAAAAAGAAATTCGTCGTTTGGTTGAGCTACAAAAACAAGCCCATATTAATGATGGCCCAATGCCAGCTGAGCGCCGTATTGAGTTAATTAATAAATGCATTGCACTTTTAATTGAAAACAAAGACGCAATTGTTGAAGCCCTAAACGATGACTTTGGAAGTCGTTCACCTGAAGGTTCATTGGCAACTGATGTTGGCGGCACATTGGGAGCCCTCAAATATGCGCGTAAAAATGTAAAAAAATGGATGCGGGCATCAAAGCGTCACTCCATGTTTCCGCTCGGAGTTTTTGGCGCGCGTACGCGTGTTGAATATCAAGCTCTTGGATGTGTTGGCAATGTGGTGCCATGGAATTTCCCATTTAATTTGGCTTTTGGTCCGATGGGTAGCATTTTTGCCGCTGGTAACCGCACGATCATAAAGCCTTCTGAGTTCACACCGCATTGTTCTTTGCTTATGAAAGATTTGATTTCTAAATATTTCAAAGAAGATGAAGCTGTTGTTGTTTTGGGTGGACCTGAAACGGGAGCCATTTTCTCGCGCATGCCATTTGACCACCTCTTGTTTACAGGTGCCACCGGTATTGCCAGCCATATTATGCGGGCAGCGGCAGAAAACCTTGTGCCCGTAACACTTGAGCTGGGTGGTAAGTCACCTGTTATTGTATCTGACTCTGCGGATATGAAGAAAACAGCTGCGCGTGTTATGACTGGGAAAACGCTGAACGCCGGTCAAATTTGTTTGGCACCTGATTATGTGATGGTACCAAAAGGAAAATTAGAGAGCTTTGTCAGCGAAGCCACGGCATCTGTTGAGACAATGTTCCCAACGTTAAAAGATAATACAGATTACACATCTATTATTAATCAACGTCACTTTGACCGTTTAACGGGCTACATTGATGATGCACGTGCCAAGGGTGCGCGAGTCATTGAGATCAACCCAGCAAATGAAGACTTTTCGCAACAGCCTTATTTTAAAGTGCCACCGACAATTATTGTTGATCCAACAGAAGATATGAAGGTGATGCAGGAAGAAATCTTTGGTCCAATTCTACCTGTTAAGTCATATGAAAATGTTGATGATGCAATTAAATATGTGAACGATCATGATCGTCCTTTGGGGCTTTACTATTTTGGTGAAGACGCTCAGGAAGAAAACAAAGTCGTTTCGCGCACGACTTCAGGTGGCGTTGCTGTAAATGATGTGATTACGCACATCATGCAAGATGATGCCCCCTTTGGCGGTGTTGGCCCATCTGGCACCGGTGCTTATCATGGACGCGAAGGTTTTGTGAATTTCTCACATGCAAAAACAGTTTTCCGTCAAACATCTGTCGAGAAAGTTGCTGGAATGTTGCGCCCACCTTACGGCGCTCAAATCCGCAAAATGTTGAACGGTATGTTAAAGGCCTAAAGATAAAGGTTTTTGTGAAATGAAAAGGGCAGCTCAAGAGCTGCCCTTTTTTATAAGTTAACTTTTTTCTTTGGCGTAAGATGATTATCCAACGCAAACCAGAGTGTTTTTATGATCTGGGATCAATTTTGAGAAACGCGGGCATTGCCCCGTCAAAGGCATCTTTGCCTATATCATTTGAGCTATCTTCATTGGGAGTGTCGGTTTTTTCGGCTGAATGATTATCATCGCTCGTGGTTACGTCTATCGGAGGCGTCACGACTTTTTTTGCCCGCCTTGGTTTTTTTGGCTTGGGCATGTCATCGTCTTGACCAACTTGCTCAGACTTTTCTTCAAGGCTCTCCGTGTTTGATGGGGTCTCTTGATCTTTTGCGATTGTTGGGCTTGCCTTTGCTAAAAGACCGCGGCGTTGAGCGCCTTTCTTTTCCGTTTTAGAATCAGCTTTCGTGTCTTTCTGAGGTTTGGCTTTTGGTGTGGCGCTTGCCTCTTTGTCACTAAGGCCAATGCCTTCAATTTTATATTCTTCGACTGGTTTTTCTGTGAGTGCGAGAATAGCTTTCCAATATTTGCTGTCCTCAGGTGTGACAATCGTAAAAGCTCGGCCCGAGCGCCCGGCACGACCAGTACGGCCAATACGGTGCACATAGTCTTCTGCATGGATTGGGACGTCAAAGTTAAAAACATGGCTAACCTCTGGAATATCGAGTCCGCGGGCCGCAACATCACTGGCAATTAGATATTTTGTTTCGCCATTCCGAAACATATCAAGGGTACGCAGTCGGGAATGTTGATCCATATCGCCATGAAGGGCACAGGCATCAAAGCCATGCCGCTTAAGCGAGGTTACCAAAGTGCCAATGTCACGTTTGCGATTACAAAAGATAATTGCATTTTGAATATCTTCGGTTTGAAACATGCTTCGTAATGCTTCGCGTTTTAATTTACTGCCCACATTTATCGTATGCTGGGCCACGGTGTCGCTTGTTGATGAGGCGCGGGCAACTTCAATACGAATGGGAGCCTGTAAAAACTGATCCGACAAACGTGTAATTTCGGGTGGCATCGTGGCTGAAAAGAAAAGCGTTTGACGTGTGAAAGGGAGCAATTTAACGATGCGTTCAATATCTGGAATAAATCCCATGTCCAGCATACGATCAGCTTCATCGATAACTAAAATATCAACACCGCGAAGCATGACTTTGCCGCGCTCGACATGATCAAGCAAACGTCCTGGTGTTGCGATTAAAACATCGGCGCCGCGCTCAATTGCTTTTTCTTGGTCACCAAAAGCCATGCCGCCAATCAATAATGCTTTCGAGAGTTTTGTATATTTGCCATAGAGGTCAAAATTTTCGGCCACTTGCGAGGCGAGCTCACGCGTTGGCTCCAAAATCAGTGTGCGTGGCATGCGTGCTTTCGCACGCCCTTTCATAAGGCGATGGATCATCGGTAAGGTAAAGGATGCGGTTTTGCCTGTTCCTGTTTGTGCGATGCCGAGAACGTCTCGTCCATTAATCACTTCTGGGATGGCTTGGGATTGGATTGGTGTTGGGGTTGTGTAGCCAACGTCGTTAATAGCGCGCATAATTTCAGGCGCCAGATTTAGGTCGTCAAATGTCATTTATATTTACTTTGCCGTTATGCAATTCGTAACATACGGATTGCTTATTTCATTTTGAAAATCATTTTCATGATTTTAATTCGCCTTAAGTGTAGCAATCGTAATGTGGTGTTAAACCAACACTTTCTATGATACGCCTGAGACATTCAATTCTAGGCCGTAACGGCCCAGCCTGCGAACGTTGTGAGCATAGGCGTGGTGGCGCAAAAGTCAATCGCCACTGATTATATGTCTAAGCCTTCTGCAAATGCAGCATTTTCTTGAATGAACTGAAAGCGGAGCTCAGGTTTATTGCCCATAAGCCGTTGCACGCTATCTGCTGTTGCCTTTTGCTCACCTTCTGGGATGACGACTTGCATAAGTGTTCTCTTGCCTGGAAACATTGTTGTCTCTTTTAACTGAGCCGGCATCATTTCACCGAGCCCTTTAAAGCGGCTAACGTCAACTTTTGCATTTGCGCGGAATTCTGTTTTTAAAACGCGCTCGCGTTCTTCATCATCACGAACATAAATGGTTTTACCGCCTTGGCTAAGACGATAAAGCGGGGGAACCGCTAAATATAAATGATTGTTTTTGATGAGTTCTGGTATCTCTTCATGGAAGAAGGTGATTAATAATGAGGCGATGTGGGCGCCATCGACATCGGCATCTGTCATGATAATGATTTTTTCATAACGCAGTCGGTCTTCTTTATAAGAAGCACCAATGCCGCAACCAAGTGCTAAGACCAGGTCGGCTAATTGTTGATTTTGCTGAATCTTACTGCCTGTCGCATTGGCAACATTTAAAATTTTACCGCGCAAAGGCAAAATTGCTTGGTTGCTTCTGTTGCGTGCTTGTTTGGCAGACCCGCCGGCGCTATCGCCCTCAACAATAAAAAGCTCAGCGCCTTTTGCATTGTTCTGAGAGCAATCAGATAGTTTGCCTGGAAGCCGAAGTTTGCGTGTTGCTGATTTGCGGCTGACGTCACGTTCTTGGCGACGCTTCATTCGTTCTTCGGCGCGATCAATGACCCAATCCAGAAGCTTTGACGCATCTTGTGGTGCATTTGATAACCAGTGTTCGAAATGATCCCTTACCGTTTGTTCGACAATGCGCGTGGCTTCGGGTGAGGCCAATTTATCTTTTGTCTGGCCTTGAAACTCGGGTTCACGAATAAAAACAGATACGAGCGATAAAGCTGTACCCATCACATCATCAGCTGTGATGAGAGAGGCTTTTTTGACATTCGCAAGATCGCCATAAGCTTTCAATCCCTTAGTAAGGGCATTGCGAATTCCTTGTTCATGGGTTCCGCCCTCGGCTGTGGGGACAGTATTACAATAAGAGGTTGAAACGCCGTCAACGCCGCCGACCCAACTGACGGCCCATTCAACTGAACCGTGTCCTCCTGGCTTTGTTACTTTGCCTGAAAAAGGAATGGGTGTGACAACCGGATGCGAGCCAATTTGTTCTTGTAAATAATCGCTCAAACCATTTGGGAACTTTAAAACCGTATGTTCGGGTGTTAAGCCGCCATCGGTTAAAAGATCTGCGGCACAATTCCAGCGAATCTCAACGCCACCAAATAAATAAGCTTTGGCTTTAGCCATGGCAAATAAACGTTGGGGTTCAAAGGCAGCTTTGGTCCCAAAAATCTCTGCATCAGGATGAAAGCGGACCAGCGTACCGCGTTGATTTTTGGCGTCTCCAAGTGTTTTGATTTTCCCTTTTGGGATGCCGCGCGAGAACTCTTGTTCATAGAGTTTTTTATCGCGTGCCACTTGAACAAATAACTGATCCGAAAGTGCATTTACAACAGAAACGCCGACACCGTGAAGGCCGCCGGATGTTTCATAAGCTGCTCCACCAAATTTACCACCGGCATGAAGAGTCGTCATAATGACTTCGAGTGCTGATTTGTCTTTATATCGCGGATGGGGGTCAACGGGAATACCGCGGCCATTGTCTCGGATGCTTAGCCAATTATCTGGTTCCAAGTGAATTTCAATAAATGTCGCGTGACCTGCAACCGCTTCATCCATTGAATTGTCGATGACTTCGGCAAATAAATGGTGGAGGGCGCGTTGGTCGGTTCCACCAATATACATACCTGGGCGACGACGCACAGGCTCTAGGCCTTCAAGCACCTCAATGTCTTTGGCTGTATAGTTGCCTTTAACGGAACTAGGTGCCTCTTCTTCGGGGTTGCTTGGTTTTTTGACTTGTGCCGCTGTGTCTGTTTTGGCTTTGGAGGACTTTGTCGCAGGTTTTGTTGCTGGTTTTTTTGCAGGCGCGGATGCACTTTCGGAACCAAATAAATCGTCCGTGCTCATATCTTTTTTGCCTTTACCGCGCGCCATAGTCCCTCCATTAAGTCCATGGCTTGAAATAAGTTCAAACCATGATCCCTTTATAATTTTATAGAAATTAGACCACCGTAAGGTCGGAAATAATCCCTCTTTATGTAACGAATCACTGGCTATTTTAACCAAAAGACTAGATATTAATATGATATTCTTAGCGTAATAATGGTGTAGGAGTTTTTTGTGGCTAAAATTACGGTTTCTTCGACTTTGAAATTGCCTTGTGGTGTGTCTGTTCCCAATCGAATATGCAAGGCGGCAATGACAGAAGGTCTTGCCTCTCCCTCGAACCAAGCAACAGAAAAACATGCTGAGCTTTATGGGCGATGGGCAAAAGGTGGCGCCGGCATTTTGCTCACGGGTAATGTTCAAGTCGATCATCGTTATCTGGAGCGTCCAGGCAATGTTGTAATTGAGGGACGTCAGTCAAAAGCTCAAAAAGATGCGCTTCGTGCATGGGCTAAAGCAGGCACTCGGGATGGAACGCATTTGTGGATGCAGATTAGCCATGCGGGTCGTCAGACACCGGCAGCTGTTGCGCCTGAACCTGTTGGGCCGTCTAATATTGGCCTCAAAATGCCGGGCGCGCAATTTGGTACGCCCCGCGCATTAACAGGAAAAGAAATTCTCGATGTTATTAAACGCTTTGCGCATGCAGCCAAGATTGCGCGCGAAACAGGTTTTACGGGTGTTCAAATTCACGCTGCACATGGATATCTCATTTCTGAGTTTCTATCTCCTGACGTGAATAACCGAACGGACGAGTGGGGTGGTTCTCTAGAAAACCGTGCACGTTTATTGTTAGAAACTGTTCGTGCAGTGCGCGCCGCAGTTGGCAATGACTTTCCCGTATCTGTTAAGTTAAATTCTGCAGATTTTCAACGCGGTGGCTTTACCCATGAAGATGCTATTCAGGTTGCCGCTTGGTTGAACAAAGAAAAAATTGACCTGCTGGAAGTGTCAGGCGGTACATATGAACAACCCAAACTTGTTGGATTAGATAATTTAACCATTAACCCAAAACGTGCAGAAGTTCGTCGCGAAAGCACAGTGGCGCGTGAAGCCTATTTCTTAGATTATGCGCGCGATATCCGTGCGGTTATGAAAAAACCAATGATGGTTACGGGCGGCTTTCGGACGCGCGAGGGTATGGATGCAGCACTGGCCGCTAAAGTTTGCGATATGATCGGAGTGGGACGTCCTTTTTGTTCGGATCCTGATGTGGCGCGCAAACTCATTGATGGTCGCATGAGCGCAATGCCGGCTCTGGAGAAACAACTCGAGATTGGTCCGGGTTGGTTGGGACTTAATTCACCATTTCGCATTGTTGCCGCGCTCAATGGTTGGGGACAGCAAGGTTGGTTTTGTTTAAAAATTATGGAAATTGCTGACGGTAAGGTGCCGAATTTATCTATGGGTGTGTTTTCTGCCTTTAGAAAATATCAGGCGAGTGAGGCTGAAGCGGCAAAACGCTATAATGCACACTGGCAAAACCAGTAATCTTTTTTAACGTCATCTGATTATGTATTAAAAAAGGCCGGGCAATGCCCGGCCTTTTCAATTCAGACTATTGTTAAATTAGACGCTGTAATACATGTCAAACTCAACAGGGTGTGGTGCATGCTCGAAGCGATACACTTCTTCCCATTTAAGTTCTAGATATGCATCAATCTGATCGTCATCCATCACGCCGCCTTTTTTCAAGAACTCACGGTCTCCATCAAGGGCTTCTAGTGCTTCACGAAGTGAACCACAAACTTGAGGGATGTTTTTAAGCTCTTCTGGTGGCAATTCATAAAGGTCTTTATCCATTGAGGGGCCTGGATCAATCTTGTTCTCGATACCGTCCAAACCAGCCATAAGCATTGCTGTAAAGCCAAGATATGGGTTTGCAGTTGGGTCTGGGAAGCGGATTTCAACGCGCTTGGCTTTTGGCGATGTGCCGTAAGGAATACGACAAGACGCTGAGCGGTTGCGTGCAGAATAAGCAAGCAAGACAGGTGCTTCAAAGCCAGGAATTAGGCGCTTGTATGAATTTGTTGACGGATTGGTCAGAGCATTAATTGCACGTGCGTGTTTAATGATACCGCCAATGTAGTAAAGACAGTCTTGTGAAAGACCGGCATATTTATCGCCAGCAAAAAGTGGTTTACCATCTTTCCAGATTGACTGGTGGACGTGCATACCAGATCCGTTATCACCTTGAACAGGTTTAGGCATAAATGTGGCTGTTTTGCCATAAGCATGCGCCACATTGTGGATCACATATTTATACATTTGCAAAGCATCACCCATGCTGGTGAGCGTGCCAAATTTAAGACCAAGTTCATGTTGCGCTGAGGCTACTTCGTGGTGGTGTTTCTCAACTTCGAGACCAATTTCGCGCATCACACTGAGCATTTCACCACGGATATCTTGTCCGCTATCAATTGGATTGACTGGGAAATAGCCGCCTTTCATGCGTGGACGGTGACCAAGGTTACCTGGCTCATATTCGGTTGCGCTATTTGATGGAAGCTCGACGCTGTCAAGAACATAACCCATGCTATATGGCTCAGTTGAGAAGCGAACATCATCAAATAAGAAAAACTCAGCTTCTGGTCCAACATAGACTGTGTCGCCTATGCCGGTTGATTTCAAATATGCTTCGGCGCGTAAAGCGGTTGAGCGTGGGTCGCGACTGTAGTTTTCACCAGTTGCTGGGTCAACAATACTACAAAACATAGTTAATGTTGGCTCTGCATAAAAAGGATCCATGCCAGCAGTTGATGGATCTGGCATGAGAACCATGTCAGACTCGTTAATTGCTTTCCAGCCAGCGATTGATGAACCATCGAACATCGTGCCTTCGGCAAAGAAATCTTCGTCAACCAATGATTGGTCGAGTGTTAGGTGTTGCATTTTCCCACGTGGGTCCGTGAAGCGAAGGTCAACATAATTAATGCCTTCGTCTTTGATTTTTTTCAGAATAGATGAAGCGTCTGACATTGTTTACTCCAGTAAATCGTTAAGGTTTGGGTTTAGTTAAAGTTAAAAGAATATCCAATTAAGGATGGTTAAATTGCGTCGTCCCCAGATTCGCCTGTGCGGATCCGAATAGCTTGCTCAATCGTTGAAACGAAGATTTTGCCGTCGCCAATTCTCCCTGTTTGAGCCGATGACTGAATGGCCTCTATTGCCTTATCAACCATATTGTCGGTTACGATAAGCTCAATCTTCACCTTTGGGAGAAAGTCCACAACATATTCTGCCCCACGATAAAGTTCTGTGTGACCTTTTTGTCGTCCAAAGCCTTTTGCTTCAACGACCGTAATCCCTTGAAGCCCGGCTTCTTGAAGCGCATCTTTTACTTCGTCTAATTTAAATGGTTTTATTATCGCTTCTATTTTTTTCATGACAGTCATTCTCCCTGTGCATTTATGATCAGTCTATTCATGATCTATATCGTTTGGAACAGCTCATGTATTTTCGGAGTTACGCGGCTATCGAACTTGCTCATGTTATACAGAAACCGTGCCAAATATTCGGATTTGTGGTTTTTTTAGAAAGTCATCACATTTGGCTTTTCGGGGATGTATCCCAATGATAGGGCGATGTTTTTAATAGCTAATCTGGAAAGGTCCCGGCTGTGATGGGGGTCGCTCGTTTGCGCTATCTTGTGGTGAAGTTTGAGTATGGGCCATATTTGCCTAAAATTTAATCATAGTGATTAAAATATATGCACTTTCTGTATGTTGAACGCTTGCCTTGCTGTTTTTATGACTTTAAATCTATTGCCTTATTATCTGTGGGGTTGGAGCAAAATTAATGATTGAAGAAAATACACCTATTATCATCGGGGCAGATCTTGTTGTTCAAAAAGAGAAAGATGTCACTAAGGCTATGTCTCCTTTGGACTTGTTGGTGAAGGCGGCGGTTGGTGCTGTTCATGATGCGGTCGGTGACCATAGTGCTTCTGAGCACTTAATAAGCAATATTGATAGTGTTGCTGGGTTGCGCTTTATTACGGATTCACCAGAGGCAAGCAGTATGCCATTTGGTAAATATCCTAATCCAGGTCTGAGTGTGGCTAAGCGTTTAGGAATGACGGTTTCAAATAGTTTTTATGCGCCAACAGGTGGCAATACGCCTCAATTTATGATTGGAGATCTTGCCAAGCGGATTCATGCGGGTGAGATCAAGTCGTCGCTTCTTGTTGGGGGCGAGGGGCTGGCAAGTATTATGCGCTCTGTTGCTGCTGGTGCAGATAAGTCAGACTGGAATGATGATCCAGATGGGCCCTTGACTGGATATGGCGTTGATAAACGGGGCGTAACCGATATTGAGGCGGCCCATGGCATGTCCTTTCCTGTTAATACATATCCTTTGTTAGAAAACGCTCATAGAGTGTCTCTCGGCCGCGATATTGAGACACATATGACATCCATGGCCGAACTTATGTCTCGTTTCACCGATGTCGCCGCACAGCATCCGCATAGCTGGTTCCCAATTGCGCGGACACCTGATGAAATTAAGACAGTGAACGAAGCGAATCGATGGGTTGGCTTTCCTTATCCTAAATATATGAATTCCGTTATTCAGGTCGATCAGGCTGCCGCCATTATTTTAACCTCTGTTGGTGAGGCGCGGCGTTTGGGTATTGATGAAAGCCGCTGGGTTTATTTGCATGCAAGCGTTGATGCAAATGAAACATGGTTTGTTTCTGAACGCGCCGATTTACATCGGTCTTATGCCATTAAAGGGATGAGCGAGCTTGCGTTAGAGACGGCCGGGTGGTCGCTTGATGATATTGATTTTATCGACCTTTACTCTTGTTTTCCGGTTGCGGTTGAGGTGGCTTGTCGGGAAATGGGATTGGCGGAAGATGATCCGCGTGGCCTGACAGTTACCGGCGGTTTGCCTTATTTTGGGGGGGCGGGAAATGCTTATGCGCTTTTATCTGTGGCGACCATGATTAAGAAGCTTCGCGATAATCCAGGTAAAAAAGGAATGTGCACAGCTAATGGCTGGTATCTGACCAAGCACGGTATTGGTCTTTATTCAACAACCCCAGTTGAGGGGGCATGGGTTGCCGCAGATAGCCCAGGATTGCAAGCACGTATTGATGCCATGCCAAAGGTCAAAGTTGCTGAGCAGCCACAAGGCGAAGGCGTTATTGAAACTTATTCGGTTATTCACCCAGCAGGCAAACCAAGAGTGGGGCTTGTTATCGGGCGTTTAAAAGCCAATCAAGAGCGCTTCATTGCCCATGTTGAGGATAGACTGGGTTGGCTCGATGCTATGCTGAGCGAAGAGTTTGTTGGTCGCGAAGGGAAGGTTTCTCCGGGTGCTAACAATGTCAATCTATTTGAGCCTATGGATGTGTCATAGGTTTATGAAAAGGAGCATTGCACGATGACAAAAATATTAATGGTACGCCATGGCAAAGCGGCGGCTGGCTGGGATGGTTCCCATGATCCTGGCTTAGATGCTCTTGGTCAAGCCCAGGCCCAAGGGGCGATTGCGCCAATTGAGGCGCTGGTTGGTGTGTCCCCGGCGCGGATCATTACCAGCCCACTTCTTCGTTGTCGGCAAACAGCTCAACCCTTGGCAGAAAAATGGGGAGTGCAACCCATTATTGAGCCGCGCGTTCGTGAATTGCCTTCTCCAACCGAGGACCTGTCAGCACGCACTCATTGGCTTCGCCGTGTGATGCAAGGAAGCTGGGACGAACTTAAAAATGATCCTGAAAGCGGTTCAATCGACTTTAATGCCTGGCAAGATGGTATTTTAGATGTTGTCAAAGAGCAAAATGGACATGAGTTTGTGGTGATTTTTTCACATTTCATTGCGATTAACGTTGTTTATGGCAAAACGCAAAAAAACGATGCTGTTGTTGGGTTTATGCCTGATAATTGCTCGATTACACTATTCGAAACGGATGGAAAAAATATAGAATGCCTGGCTTTGGGTGAAGAGGCGCAAACAGTTGTGAATTGATTTTGTGAAAGGGACTGGCATTTATTTATTTTGACTGCTATAGAGCCGCTTACGAAATTTTAATAAGTCGATCTTAGCATGATGCGGGCGTGGCGGAATTGGTAGACGCGCTAGATTTAGGTTCTAGTGTCTTTGGCGTGGGGGTTCAAGTCCCTCCGCCCGCACCACTAAGAGGGCAGGGCTTAAGGCTCATTTAATTCCTAGGAAGATATAACTAATTTACTCGGAATAGTTTACTCAGATAATTTATACGGAAAATCGTCGAAGACGTCGATCAGAGAGGACACGATGCAAGTAAAAGAAACAAAATCAGAAGGCCTAGCGCGCGTTCTTGAGATTACCTTCACAGCCGCTGACCTCGAAGGGCGCGTAGACGCACGTTTGTTGGAAATTAAAGATCAAGTTCAGATCAAAGGCTTTCGTCCTGGTAAAGTGCCTGTCGCGCATATGAAGAAAACATATGGTCAGCAAGTTATGTCTGAAGTGATTCAGCAATTGGTGAATGAGAGCAGCCAGCAGGCGCTTCAAGATCGTAACGAGCGCCCAGCAATGCAACCTGAAATTTCTATCGTTGGCGAAGCCGCTGACGTTATGAATGGTAAAGCTGACCTTGTTTATGAAATGAAATTTGAAGTTATTCCGAATATCGAACTCACTGACTTTTCAAAATTGAGCTTTGAGCGTCCTGTTGTTGAAGTGACAGATGAAGAGATTAACAGCTCTCTTGAGCGCCTTGCAGAATCGCGCACAAGCTTTAAGCCGCGCGCTAAAAAAGCGGCAGCTGAGTCGGGTGATCAGGTTAAGTTTGACTTCATAGGCCGCATTGATGGTGAAGCATTTGATGGTGGTGCTGCTGAAGGCTTTGATCTTGTCTTGGGATCAGGCCAGTTCATACCTGGCTTTGAAGATCAGCTTATTGGCTCAAAAGTTGGCGATGACCTCGATGTTACAGTGTCATTCCCTGATGACTATGGTAGTGAAGCGCTTGCGGGTAAAGAAGCCGTATTTACATGTAAAATTCATGAAGTAAGTGCGCCAAGCAAAACTGAAATTGATGAGGCTTTTGCTGAAAGCCTTGGTTTGGAAAGCCTAGAGAAGCTTAAAGAAGCTATCTCAGAACAAATTCAGCGCGATTACAGCGATCTTTCTCGCGGACATGTGAAAAAAGCTTTGTTGGATGCGCTTGATAGTAGCCATAGCTTCGAGTTGCCACCGTCAATGGTTGAAATGGAATTCAATCAAATTTGGCATCAATTTGAGCATGAGCTTTCTGGCCAAGAAAAGAAAATCGAAGATCTTGATGAGAGCGAAGACGAGCTAAGAGCAGAATATCTTGAGATCGCACAACGCCGAGTACGCACAGGTCTTGTCTTAGCTGAAGTTGGTAATTCAAATAAAATTGAGATCACGCAAGATGAAGTGAATAGAGCGCTTATGCAACGTGTTCAGCAGTTCCCGGGCCAAGAGCGTGAAGTTTTAGAGTTCTTCCAAAAGAACCCAGATGCGATGGCACAAATTCGTGCGCCATTATTTGAAGAAAAAGTTGTCGACTTCATTGTTGAGCTTGCAAGTGTAAAAGATAAAAAAGTATCGCTTGAAGAATTAACGCGTGATCCTGCCGATGATGACACGCCTCAAAAAGCGAAGAAAGCACCTGCTAAAAAAGCCGCGCCGAAAAAAGCAGCTGCAAAAAAAGCTGATGCTGGAGAGAAAGCTGAAAAGGCTGAAAAAAAGCCAGCAGCTAAAAAATCAGCGGCTAAAAAACCAGCGGCTTCTAAAGCTAAAAAAGATTAAAACTTAAAATAAACTGATAAAGATGTCGTGTTTGTTCATTTCGCCTCTTGGCATTAGAGGCGAGATGCACCACATTGAGTCAGTGATTCATCTATGATGAAATGATAGTTGAGAGAGACAGGGACTGAAAATGCGTGATCCGGTTGATACCTATATGAGTACACTCGTGCCGATGGTGGTTGAGCAAACAAGTCGCGGTGAACGCGCATATGACATCTATTCGCGGCTTTTGAAGGAGCGCGTTATTTTTGTCACAGGCGGCGTTGAGGACTATATGGCGAGCTTGATAACAGCTCAGCTCCTTTTCCTTGAGGCGGAAAATCCTAAAAAAGAAATTTCAATGTATATTAATTCCCCAGGCGGCGTCGTGACAGCTGGAATGGCGATTTATGATACAATGCAATATATTCGACCCGCTGTTTCCACATTATGTATTGGCCAGGCAGCTTCTATGGGCTCGCTTCTGTTAAGCGCCGGTGAAAAAGGCATGCGGTTCGCATTGCCAAATGCGCGCGTTATGGTTCACCAACCCTCAGGTGGGTTCCAGGGGCAAGCTTCAGATATTGAGCGCCATGCGCAGGAAATTCTAGATATGCGTGCGCGATTGAATAAAATTTATGTCACGCATACAGGCCAAACATTGCGGAAAATTGAGGATGCCCTCGAGCGCGACACGTTCATGACGGCAGAGCAAGCAAAAGAATTCGGCATTATCGACGAAGTTGTGGCCTCGCGCGGCACGGAAGATGCAAAAGAAGACTAGGCAATTTGATCATTAATTTTTCCATACTACTTGTCTTGGAAAGGCAAATAGTGGTCATATAAGGTTCATATTTGCAGAGTTAGTTATTGCCATAAAATGGCGTAAGTGATTTAGAGAAGGAAAAGTGGTTTGAGCAAGGTAGGTGGATCAAGCGATAGCAAAAGTACTTTATATTGTTCTTTCTGTGGAAAGAGCCAACATGAGGTGCGCAAGCTTATTGCTGGCCCAACAGTCTTTATCTGCGATGAATGTGTTGAGCTCTGCATGGATATTATTCGTGAAGAGAGTAAAGCATCTCTTGTTAAGACAACAGATGGTGTGCCAACGCCACTTGAAATTCTAGAAGTCCTTGATGATTACGTGATTGGCCAAGTGCACGCCAAAAGGGTGCTGTCAGTTGCTGTCCATAATCACTATAAGCGCTTAAATCACGCGAGTAAAAATGGTGAGGTTGAGCTTGCCAAGTCAAATATACTTTTGGTCGGGCCAACGGGGTGCGGGAAAACATTATTGGCGCAGACGCTCGCGCGGATTTTGGATGTTCCTTTCACAATGGCAGATGCAACCACATTGACCGAAGCTGGTTATGTTGGCGAGGACGTTGAGAACATTATCTTAAAATTGCTCCAAGCCGCTGATTATAATGTTGAGCGCGCTCAACGCGGCATCGTTTATATTGATGAAGTTGATAAGATTACACGCAAGGCCGAAAACCCGTCGATTACACGCGATGTGTCTGGTGAGGGTGTTCAGCAAGCGCTTTTGAAAATTATGGAAGGTACCGTTGCTTCGGTGCCGCCCCAGGGTGGACGTAAGCATCCACAGCAAGAGTTTTTGCAAGTCGATACCACCAATATACTCTTTATTTGCGGTGGGGCTTTTGCGGGATTAGATAAGCTCATTTCCAAGCGCGGTGCCAACACATCTATCGGATTTGGTGCAACTGTTGTTGCCCCAGAAGAGCGTCAAACAGGTGAATTGTTGCAGCTTGTTGAGCCCGAAGATTTGCTTAAATTCGGTCTTATTCCTGAATTTGTCGGCCGCCTGCCTGTTTTGGCGACCCTTGAAGATTTAGACGAGGATGCGCTGGTTACGATCTTGTCAGAACCGAAGAATGCTCTTGTGAAACAATATCAGAGCTTATTTAGCATGGAAGATGCCAATTTAACATTCACGCAAGATGCGCTGCGCGCCATGGCCAAACAGGCTATTTCCCGCAAAACAGGCGCGCGGGGATTGCGCTCTGTTCTTGAAGGTATTTTGCTTGATACAATGTTTGAGTTGCCTGGCCTTGATGGTATTGATGAGGTTGTTGTAAACGCCGACGTTGTTGAGGGTAAGGCAAAACCCCTTTATATTTATGGCGCAAATAACAAAGAGAATGAGGCTGTGGCTTCGCCAACCGCCTCTTAGTTTAAAATTACGGCCATCAGCTATCTTTAAACGGCGCTTGAAAAGGCGCCGTTTTTGTTTGTGATTGTTCTGATTTGAAACTGGCTTCTATGCTGCTTTAGAAACATCAATCAACTAGGTTTAAATCATGTCTTGCAAATTTTGATTTATCCTTGCCATTGACCTTGAATTTTATGTCATGTGTAGCCACATGATATGCACAGGCTTTTACTGTCCTGTTGATCATATCTTTGACCCCAAGGCCGGAATCGCCGGTAATAAAGTCAGTGTACTGATCAGAGGCAGTGGCGCATGAAAATGCGAAAAGAAGCACATACTGAAAGGACTTTGAAATGATTGACGGATCTAACCCTATGACGGTTCCCCACGATACAATACCCGAGGTTTTGCCAGTATTACCATTGCGCAACATTGTTGTGTTTCCTGGTATGATTGTTCCTCTTTTTGTCGGTCGCGATAAGTCTATCCGCGCGCTTGAAGATGTGATGGAAAACGACAAAAAGATTTTATTGATTTGCCAAAAAGATGGTGAAAAAGACAATCCTGAAGAATCTGACCTTTATCAAATCGGAACGATTGGCACTGTGCTTCAGCTTTTAAAATTGCCTGATGGTACGGTTAAGGTTTTGGTTGAGGGAAGTGCACGTGCAAGAACTCTTGAGTTCATGCCCAATGAGGCATTCTTTGAAGTGAGTGCTTTGCCGCTGACTGAAGAAGAAGGTGCTGAGGATGAAATGAACGCCTTAATGCAGGCGGCGACCTCTCAGTTTGAGGGATATGTGAAGCTTAATCGTAAGATTCCCCCTGAAGTTCAGTCGAGCCTTGGAGATATTAAAAGCGCGACTAAATTGGCAGATACGATAGCAACGCACCTCAATATTAAGTTGGAAGAAAAACAGAAACTTCTCGAAATTTTGCCTGTTAACGAGCGCTTAGAGCGCATTTTAGGTTTTATGGAAGGCGAAGTTGGCGTTCTTCAGGTTGAGAAGAAAATCCGCGGGCGTGTAAAGCGTCAAATGGAAAAAACACAACGCGAGTATTATTTGAATGAGCAGATGAAAGCGATTCAAAAAGAGCTTGGTGAAAGCGAAGATGGTGCTGATGAACTGAGCGAAATTGAAGAGCGCATCGCCAAAACCAAATTATCCAAAGAGGCACGTGAAAAAGCCAATGCTGAGCTCAAGAAGCTGCGGGCGATGAGCCCTATGTCTGCTGAGGCCACCGTTGTCCGTAACTATTTGGATTGGATCCTGGCTGTACCATGGGGCAAAAAAGGACGCGTTAAAAAAGACCTAGCTGTGGCTGAGGGCGTTCTTGAAAATGATCATTATGGTCTTGAGAAAGTTAAAGAACGTATTCTTGAATATCTAGCGGTGCAGCAGCGTGCAAATAAATTGCGTGGACCTATTTTATGTCTTGTTGGCCCTCCCGGTGTTGGTAAGACATCTCTTGGTAAGTCATTGGCAAAGGCGACCGGCCGAGAGTTTGTGCGCATGTCTTTGGGTGGTGTGCGGGATGAGAGCGAGATAAGGGGCCATAGGCGCACTTATATTGGCTCAATGCCAGGTAAAGTTATTCAGTCGATGAAGAAGGTGAAAACAACCAATCCATTGGTATTACTTGATGAGATTGACAAACTCGGTGCCGATTATCGCGGTGACCCATCTGCGGCTCTGCTTGAGGTTCTTGATCCTGAGCAAAATAATACATTTAACGACCATTACTTGGAGGTCGATTATGATTTGTCGAATGTTATGTTTGTGACAACGGCAAATTCTCTCAATATTCCTGGGCCTCTCTTGGATCGCATGGAAATTATCCGCATTGCGGGTTATACGGAAGGCGAGAAAATTGAGATAGCCAAGCAGCATTTGTGGCCAAAGGCTATTGAAGAGCATGGCTTACGCGCTGGAGAATGTGCCATTGATGATCATGTTATTCGTGACATTGTTCGTTATTATACGCGCGAAGCTGGTGTTCGCGGCTTAAAGCGTGAGCTTGCTAATCTTGCTCGGAAATCTGTGACAGAGATTGTGCGCGGTAAGCTGAAAAATGTCGTTATTAACACTGAAAACTTGTCAGACTTTCTTGGGGTTCGGAAATATCGCTTTGGAATTGCTGAAATGGAAGACCAAGTTGGCGTTGTTACCGGGCTTGCTTGGACAGAGGTCGGCGGCGAATTGTTGACGATTGAAGGCGTTATGTTACCGGGTAAAGGACGGATGACGACAACCGGCAAATTGGGCGATGTCATGAAAGAATCAATCAATGCCGCGTCATCCTATGTACGCTCGCGAAGCACCGCTTTTGGTATTGAGCCGCCTCTTTTTGATCGAAAAGATATTCACGTTCATGTGCCCGAAGGCGCAACACCTAAGGACGGTCCGTCTGCAGGAACGGCTATGGCGACAGCGATTGTGTCTGTTATGACGGGCATTCCGGTTCGCAAAGATGTTGCAATGACGGGGGAGGTTACGCTGCGCGGTCGAGTGCTTCCTATTGGTGGTTTGAAGGAAAAACTATTGGCGGCATTGCGAGGTGGTATCACTAAGGTATTGATTCCAATAGAAAATGAGAAGGATCTTGTGGACGTTCCCGATACGATTAAGGCTGGGCTTGAGATTGTGCCTGTCGAGAATATGGATCAAGTTCTATCTCATGCATTGGTTGAAACACCTCTTGCGATTGACTGGGATGAGGATGCATATAATGCCTCCAAGGCAGCTCAGGCAGCGCGAGATGCTACAATTGCGGCACATTAGTTCTAGATAAAAATGGCTGAATTCTGCTTTTTTTCTTTTGACCAACAATCGAATCGGAGCATAGGCTTAACTTGTTTATAATTATTTGCCTTGAGAGGACGCCATGAATAAAAATGATTTGATTAGTAAAGTCGCCGATGACACAGGTCTTTCAAAAGCCGACGCAGGTCGTGCTGTAGATAGTGTCTTTGATTCAATCACAGGTCAGCTTGCTGGTGGTGGTGAAGTTCGCCTCGTTGGTTTTGGCACATTTGCTGTTGCGCAACGTAAAGCAACAACGGGCCGTAATCCACGTACTGGTGAAACAATCCAGATTAAAGCCTCAAAAGCTCCTAAGTTCAAAGCTGGTAAAGCGCTTAAAGACGCCCTTAACTAAGTTGACGAATTATGAAGCGCCGGTCTTTTTGTTAAGGCCGGCGTTTTCTTTTGCTTTTTTATTTCGCTTAGGTTAAGTAATCCGCGTGGGGCGGTTAGCTCAGCTGGGAGAGCATCTCGTTTACACCGAGAGGGTCGGCGGTTCGATCCCGTCACCGCCCACCATTCCCTTGATATGTTAAGCGCAAGTTCAGCATATCTTTACTTTAAGACCTGGCTTTGTTTTAAAGAATATACCTTTTGTTGTGGTCTCGACAAAATTCTATTGTTAGGCTTTATTGTGAGCTTGACAGAAGAAGAGCAGAATCGTAAACCACAACGTCTCTATTGATTAGAAATAACTTTAGGGGGTGTAGCTCAGTTGGTTAGAGCGCTGGCCTGTCACGCCAGAGGCCGCGGGTTCGAGTCCCGTCACTCCCGCCATTTCTTTTTCACGACGTCCCCCCCCTTTTTTTTCCAGATTAGTGTCATGCAACCCTGAAATGTTATTTCGGGATGTTTTCTCGTTCAGTTTATCTGAAGAAGAGCCTTTTGCGTTGTTTTGCGGGCAGGTCTTTTCTTGTTGGCTTGTCTTATCGATGGTTAATGGGCGAAGCCTAACGCAATTGATGAGATGCTGTTTTAGGGCTTATTTTGGAGAGCAAAGCTCTCTTCCTGTGAGTACTGAAGGGTTGAGCTTAAGAAAGTCGAAAAAAACACGTTTTTATCTCGGTTTGGGCTTGCATCATGCCTTTGCAGGCATATACTCCGCGGCAAATATGGGGTGTTGAAACGAATCTTCAGTATTGTTTCATTGCATCTTAATTACGCTTTTTTTATGGCGTTCAACGTGAATACTTTGGCCGCACGTTTATTGGTCATATGACTTGATTTATTCTGTCGCGGTTTTGAATGTGTTCATATTAACCAGGGGGCCTCGCGCATTGCGGGGAGGCAAGATAATGCAAGAACTATTGGCAAGCTATTTCCCAATTCTCATCTTCATGGCTTTGGCTGCGGCTATCACTTTAGCGCTCCTTTTTGTACCAATGGTCATTGCGCCTTCATCCCCGGACCCTGAAAAATTGGCACCATATGAGTGTGGATTTGAAGCTTTTGATGACGCACGTATGAAGTTTGACGTTAAATTTTACTTAGTGGCAATTCTGTTCATCATTTTTGACCTTGAAGTTGCGTTTCTATTTCCATGGGCGGTTGCTTTTGGAGATGTCGGACTTCTTGGCTTTTGGTCAATGATGTTTTTCCTTGGTGTTCTAACGATTGGTTTTATTTATGAGTGGCGCAAAGGTGCGCTTGAGTGGCACTAGCTTCGTTTTTAAGCGTGATCCTGTTAATGAAGATTAGAAAGTAAGAGCATGGCTAAAGCAAAACAATCAAATGATAAGCGTCCAGCCCCAATGGCAGACCCTTATTACGGGCAGGTTGCAGATCAATTAGCGGATAAAGGTTTTGTCATGACCTCGATTGATGATCTGATCAATTGGTCTCGCACGGGGTCTTTGCACTGGATGACATTTGGTTTGGCCTGTTGCGCCGTTGAAATGATGCATACATCTATGCCGCGTTATGATGTTGAGCGTTTTGGGTTTGCGCCTCGCGCATCGCCGCGTCAGTCTGATGTTATGATTGTGGCGGGAACTTTAACAAACAAAATGGCACCTGCTTTGCGCAAAGTTTATGATCAAATGCCAGAACCGCGTTATGTGATTTCTATGGGGTCGTGCGCAAATGGCGGTGGCTATTACCATTATAGTTATTCTGTTGTGCGTGGTTGCGATCGGGTTGTGCCTGTCGATATTTATGTTCCAGGATGCCCCCCCACTGCTGAGGCCCTTTTATATGGGGTTCTGCTCCTGCAAAAGAAAATTCGCCGTACGGGCAATATTGAGCGCTAGTCAGAAAGGCTAATGTCGTGAGTTCTAAATTACAAAATTTGGCAAGTCATATTGAAGATAAGCTTGGAGATAATGTCTCTCGCGTTTGGATTGCATTTGGTGAATTAAATGTTGAGGCGGGCGTTGGCTCTATTGTGACAGTCCTCAAATTTTTGCGTGATGATTCAGCTTGTGAATTTGCTCAGTTGATCGACTTATGTGGCGCTGATTATCCGGAACGATCACGGCGTTTTGAGGTTGTTTATCACTTGTTATCAATGACACAAAATCAGCGTATTCGAGTTAAACTTGAAGCGAGCGAAGATATGCTGGTGCCAAGTGTTGTTGATCTTTACGATACAGCCAATTGGTTCGAACGTGAGGCGTTTGATATGTATGGGATTCGTTTCTCTGGTCATCCTGATCTGCGGCGCTTGCTTACCGATTATGGATTTGAGGGTTATCCATTGCGTAAAGATTTCCCGTTAACAGGACATGTAGAAGTGCGTTATGACGATGATGCAAAAAAGGTTGTCTATGAGCCTGTCAGTCTTGTTCAGGAATTCCGGGATTTTGATTTTGAAAGTCCATGGGAGGGCGCACATATGCGTTTGCCAGGTGATGAAAAAGCCGATATTGCGACGGGAGAAGAGTAGTTATGTCTAACGCTGTTGAAGATCGCAAATTTACGATTAATTTTGGACCTCAGCATCCTGCGGCGCATGGTGTGTTGCGGCTTGTGATGGATCTGGACGGTGAGGTTGTCGATCGCGTTGACCCGCATATTGGCTTGCTTCATCGTGGCACTGAGAAGCTCATAGAGCACAAAACATATTTACAAGCTGTGCCTTACTTTGATCGTTTGGATTATGTTGCGCCAATGAATCAAGAGCATGCTTTTGCCTTGGCTGTCGAAAAACTTCTTGGCATTACTGTGCCTAAGCGTGGCCAATATATCCGTGTGCTTTATTCTGAAATTGGCCGCATTTTGAGCCACCTTTTGAATATTACAACTCAGGCGCTTGATGTTGGGGCTTTAACGCCTCCGCTTTGGGGCTTTGAAGAGCGCGAAAAATTAATGATATTTTACGAGCGCGCGAGTGGTGCGCGTTTGCACGCTGCTTATTTTAGGCCCGGTGGTGTCCATCAGGATTTGCCTAACGAATTGTTGAGCGATATTTATGATTTTTGCGATCCTTTCTTAAAGGTCATGGACGACATTGAGGGTCTGCTTACCAATAACCGTATCTTCAAACAGCGTAATGTGGATATTGGCACGGTCACACGTGATGATATTGAAAGCTGGGGTCTAACAGGCGTCATGGCGCGTGGTTCTGGTTTGGCATGGGATCTTCGCCGTTCGCAGCCTTATGAGGCTTATAGTGACTTTGATTTTGACATTGCACTTGGTAAAAACGGCGATTGTTATGATCGCTATTTGGTTCGCGTTGAGGAATGTCGTCAATCAATTCGGATCATGAAGCAATGTATTGAAAGAATGCCTGAAGGGCCAATTTCAGCAACCGATGGTAAAATTGTTCCGCCTAAACGCGGTGAGATGAAGCGCTCTATGGAAGCGCTTATTCACCATTTCAAACTTTATACTGAGGGGTATCACGTGCCCGCAGGTGAAGTATACACGGCCGTAGAAGCCCCAAAGGGAGAGTTTGGGGTTTATCTGGTTGCCGATGGTTCTAACAAGCCTTATCGATGCAAAATTCGTGCGCCGGGTTACGCGCATTTACAGGCGATGGATTATTTGTGTCGTGGTCATATGTTGGCCGATGTGTCAGCTATTTTGGGCTCACTTGATATTGTATTCGGGGAGGTTGACCGATGAGTGTTCGTCGTCTTCACACAGAGCAGCCGAAAGAATTTGCTTTCACGCCTGAAAACGAGGCCTGGGCAAAAGAACAGATTGCGAAATATCCTGAAGGTCGTCAGGCCAGCGCCATTATCCCATTGCTTTGGCAGGCTCAAAAACAGTGTGGGGGCTGGTTGCCAGAACCTGCCATTCGTTTTGTTGCTGACCGCTTGGATATGCCGCATATGCGTGCTCTCGAAATAGCAACTTTTTATACAATGTTTAGCCTTGCTCCGGTTGGACGTCATTTTGTGCAATTGTGCGGAACTACACCTTGTTGGTTGCGCGGTGCTGATGACTTAAAGGCGGTGTGTCGAAAACTAATTGGCGAGCAGGGCGAGGTCACTAAAGATGGTGCGCTGAGTTGGCTTGAGGTTGAGTGCCTTGGCGCCTGCGTGAATGCGCCGATGGTTCAAATCAACGAAGATTTTTATGAAGATTTAACCGCAGAAAATTTTGAGCAAATTTTAAAAGATTTGCAAGTTGGTAAAGATGTGACGCCGGGTCCGCAAAATTCGCGACGTGCATCGGAGCCTGAAGGTGGTCAAACCGTTTTAAAAGGTGACGCGTAATGCTCCAAGATAAAGATCGGATTTTTAGCAACATATACGGTTTTAATGGCCCAGAACTTGCCGCTGCTCAAAAGCGCGGTGATTGGGATGGCACAGCCGCAATTATTAAACGCGGCCGCGATGCTATTATTGATGAAATGAAAGCGTCTGGTTTACGTGGGCGCGGTGGTGCGGGGTTCCCGACAGGTTTAAAGTGGTCCTTCATGCCTAAGGAAAATGATGGACGTCCGCATTATTTGGTTGTGAACGCGGATGAGTCTGAGCCTGGCACTTGCAAGGATCGAGATATTCTTCGTCATGAGCCGCATAAATTGATTGAAGGTTGCTTGATAGCAAGTTTCGCCATGGGAGCGCATGCTTGCTATATTTATGTTCGCGGTGAGTTTATTCGCGAGCGTGAGGCGTTACAACGTGCTGTTGATGAAGCCTATGATGCCGGCTTGCTTGGTAAAAATGCTGCAGGTTCGGGTTGGGACTTTGATCTTTATGTGCATCATGGAGCAGGGGCTTATATTTGCGGTGAGGAAACTGCATTAATTGAAAGCCTTGAGGGCAAAAAAGGTATGCCGCGTCTTAAGCCGCCATTCCCCGCAAATATGGGTCTTTATGGTTGCCCAACCACAGTTAATAATGTTGAGAGCATCGCTGTTGCGCCAACAATTTTACGACGTGGTGGTGCATGGTTTTCAGGCCTTGGGCGTGAAGGCAATACGGGCACAAAACTTTTCTGTATTTCAGGGCATGTAAATAACCCATGTAATGTTGAAGAGGAAATGGGCATTCCCCTCAAGGAGCTTTTAGAGCGTCATGCTGGCGGTGTGCGCGGTGGTTGGGATAATCTCTTGGCGGTTATACCCGGTGGTTCATCTGTTCCGCTTCTTCCTAAAAGTATTTGTGACACGGTCTTGATGGATTTTGACAGTCTCAAAGAGGTCCAGTCTGGTCTTGGAACAGCCGCCGTTATTGTGATGGATAAATCGACAGATATTGTAAAAGCCATTGCTCGTATCTCCCATTTTTATAAGCATGAGAGCTGTGGTCAATGCACACCTTGTCGTGAAGGAACGGGTTGGATGTGGCGCGTGCTAGAGCGCATGGCGATTGGTAATGCTAAGCCTGAAGAGATCGATGTTTTGCTTAAAGTGAGCAAGCAAATCGAAGGTCATACAATTTGTGCTTTAGGGGACGCGGCGGCATGGCCTGTTCAAGGGCTTATTCGACATTTCCGCCCAGAAATTGAAGCACGTTTAAAAACGGGTATTGTGGAGGCTGCTGAATGAGTGATCTCGTCAAAGTAACGGTCGATGGTATTGATGTTGATGTGCCTGCCGGTACATCTATTTTGCAGGCGTGCGAAGAGGCCGGCGCTGAGATCCCTCGGTTTTGTTACCATGAGCGCCTCTCGGTTGCTGGCAATTGCCGCATGTGTCTTGTTGAGGTTGAGCGCGCACCAAAACCAGTTGCCAGTTGCGCGATGCCAGTTGCGCCGGGCATGGTTGTTAGCACCAAGAGTGATGTGGTTAAGGCTGCACGCGAAGGTGTTATGGAGTTTTTATTGATCAATCACCCACTGGATTGTCCGATCTGTGACCAAGGTGGAGAGTGTGACTTACAAGACCAAGCTCTTGGCTATGGGCATGATGCAAGTCGATTTGCGGATAATAAGCGCGCGGTTGAAGAAAAGAATATGGGCCCATTGGTCAATACCGTAATGACGCGGTGTATTCATTGTACGCGCTGTGTACGGTTCTCAACTGAGGTGGCGGGTGTCCCTGAAATTGGTGCAATCGGTCGCGGCGAAAGCATGGAAATTACAACTTATCTCGAGGCGTCTCTCGATAGCGAATTATCAGGGAATGTGATTGATTTATGCCCTGTTGGTGCGCTGACTTCTAAACCATATGCGTTTTCTGCGCGGCCTTGGGAATTAAAGAAAACGGAAACCATTGATGTGATGGATGCTGTTGGCAGTAACATTCGTGTTGATGCGCGTGGCCGCGAAGTGATGCGTATTATGCCGCGCAACCATGATAGTGTGAATGAAGAATGGCTGAGCGATAAGTCGCGTTTTGTTTGGGATGGCATTAATCGCCAGCGTCTGGACCAGCCCTATTTGCGTCGCGACGGCGCGATTGTGCCAGTTTCTTGGTCTGAAGCTTTGGCCGCAGTTGCTGCACGGCTTGAGAGCGGAGACGATGTGGGCGCCCTTGCTGGTGACCTTGCGGATGCTGAGAGTCAATTTGCGCTCAAAGGGTTAATGCAAGCGGTTGGCGCCAAGCATATGGATTGTCGTCCGGCTGGTTCGGTTATGTCTGGGCCGCGCGCCAACTATATTTTTAATTCATCGATTGATGGCATTGAAGATGCCGATGCCTTGCTCATTGTTGGGTCGAACCCGCGCTTAGAGGCAACCGTTTTAAATGCCCGAATTCGCAAACGTTGGCGAATGGGGCATTTCCCCATTGCCGTGATTGGCGAAGATGTCGACTTAACTTATACGACTACTTATTTGGGGTCAGATGCAAAGGCTCTTGCTAAACTTGCATCTGGTAAGCTTGAGTTTTTCGATGTTCTAAAAGCGGCGCAGCGCCCGATGATTATTTTAGGCGAGGCCGCTTTTACCCGCTCAGATGGAGCGGCTGTTTTTGATCTTGCGCTTGATCTTGCAAATTCTGTTGGTGCCATTAACGAAGATTGGAACGGGTTTAACGTCCTTCATAATGCTGCTGGGCGTGTGGCCGGTCTTGATATTGGGTTTTTACCTGTCGATGGCGGGTTAAATACGCAAGAAATCTTAGATGGTGCAAAATCTGGGCGTATAAAAACTGTGTTTTTATTAAATAAAGATGATTTCGATATGAAAGCCCTCGGTAAGAGCTTTGTAATCTATATTGGCTCGCATGGCGATGCTGGTGCCTCGCGCGCCGATATCATTCTGCCGGCAGCAGCATATACTGAGAAACAGGCAACTTATGTCAATACGGAGGGGCGTGCGCAAATGACTGAATGCGCGACCCTGCCGCCTGGTGATGCACGAGAAGATTGGAAAATTTTCAGGGCGATTTCAGGCGAAATTAATAAAAATCTTCCATATGATACGCTCGAACAATTACGCGCTGCAATGTTTGAGCAGGCACCTCAATTGGCTTTGCTTGATGTGGTGAGCAATGCCGGCATTCCTGAAAAACTTAATGGCGGCAAAATATCTGGTGATGATTTTATAAACGCCGTGAGTGTTGTTGGTGAGCAATATTTCTTTACCAATCCAATCGCGCGGGCATCTGCAACAATGGCAGAATGCGCACGTGCGCGAGCCGCACGTGGGACATTAGGGACTGGAACCAATGGATAATAGTTTTTTAGATACTTATGTTTGGCCAACACTATTGGTCACGGCGCATAGTCTTGCAATTATTCTTGTTTTGCTCGTCTCATTAGCCTTTTTCATGTATGCCGACCGTAAAATATGGGCGGCTGTTCAGCTGCGTCGCGGGCCAAACGTCGTTGGTCCATTCGGTTTACTCCAAAGTTTTGCCGATATTTTTAAATATTTATTTAAAGAAGTTATTCTACCGACCACCTCGGATAAGTTTTTGTTTTTATTGGCACCTTTTATCACGATGTTTTTAGCGTTGAGTGCTTGGGCTGTGATTCCGGTCAGCGATGGTTGGGCTGTTGCGGATATTAATGTCGGTATTTTGTATATTTTTGCCATTTCATCTCTTGGTGTTTATGGGGTGATTATGGGGGGCTGGGCCTCGAACTCTAAATATCCGTTTCTTGGTGCCTTACGTTCTGCAGCTCAGATGGTATCTTACGAGGTCTCGATTGGCCTTGTGATTATCACGGTTCTTCTCTGCGTTGGTTCATTGAACTTGTCTGATATTGTGCGCGCTCAAGAGACTGTTTGGTTTGCTGTCCCACTTTTTCCAATGTTTGTTGTGTTCTTTATTTCTGCTTTGGCAGAAACAAACCGGCCACCTTTTGACTTGCCTGAGGCTGAGTCTGAATTGGTTTCTGGTTTTATGACGGAATATGCGTCAACGCCTTATGTTGTTTTCATGATTGGTGAGTTGGCAAATATCATTTTAATGTGTGCCATGACGACGATTTTGTTTCTCGGAGGTTGGTTGCCACCTGCCGATATTGCAATTTTCACCTGGATCCCTGGTGTCGTTTGGTTTGTTTTGAAAGTATGTTTTGTGTTTTTCATGTTTGCCATGGTGAAGGCTATTGTGCCGCGCTATCGCTATGACCAGTTAATGCGTCTTGGTTGGAAAGTATTCTTACCAATTTCATTATTATGGGTTGTTCTAACGGCTGCATTTTTACAGTTTTCTGGAATGGCACAGTAGGGGGCTAGGATGAGTTTTTTAGATCGTACCGCGCGTTCGTTGCTTCTCGCTGAATTTGTATCTGCGTTTGTTTTATCCATGCGCTACTTTTTTGCGAAGAAGTCGACGATCAACTATCCCTATGAAAAGGGTCCTTTGAGCCCACGGTTTCGAGGTGAGCATGCTCTGCGGAGATATCCAAATGGGCAAGAGCGCTGTATTGCTTGTAAATTATGCGAGGCGGTCTGCCCCGCCCAGGCCATTACGATTGAAGCTGGGCCACGTAACAATGATGGGACGCGTCGTACTATTCGTTATGATATTGACATGGTCAAATGCATTTATTGCGGTTTATGCCAAGAAGCATGTCCGGTCGATGCAATCGTTGAAGGGCCTAATTTTGAGTTTGCTACTGAAACACGTGAAGAGCTCATTTATGATAAAGATAAATTGTTATCCAACGGCGACCGTTGGGAAATTGAAATTGCTAAAAATCTTGAGCTAGACGCTCCATATCGTTAAGGCTGGGTCATGGATATTACCTCACTTGTTTTTTATGTTTTAGCGGGCGTTAGCGTCGCGAGTGCCTTTATGGTGGTATCTGCGCGTAACCCCGTTTATTCGGTTCTTTTCCTTATTTTAACGTTTTTTAATGCTGCCGGCCTATTTGTGCTGATGGGGGCTGAGTTTCTCGCTCTGATTTTAGTCGTCGTTTATGTCGGTGCCGTCGCCGTCCTGTTCTTGTTTGTTGTTATGATGCTTGATATCGATTTTGCAGAGCTCAATGAGGGGTTCTTGCAGTATTTACCGATTGGGGCGAGCGTCGGTCTCATTCTTTTGATTGAGCTTATTATGCTCTATGCCTCGTCGGTTATTGGCGGGAATGGTTCGCCATTGCCCAGTGCAACACCTGAAGGCATGACCAATACGCAAGCCTTAGGGTTGGTGCTTTACACTGACCATATTTACTTTTTCCAGGCAGCGGGTGCTATTTTGCTCGTTGCCATGATTGGTGCCATTGTCTTGACGCTTGAGAAGCGTCCATCACCACGCAAACAAAATATAGCCAAACAAAACGCCCGCACGAAAAAAGACGGTGTTGAGTTGGTTGACGTTAAGCCCGGTCAAGGCTTGTAAGGAGATCACCAGATGAGCATTGGCTTAACACATTATCTAACGCTTGCCGCAATCTTGTTCACGATTGGGATCTTTGGCATATTTTTGAACCGCAAAAACATCATCGTTATTTTAATGGCGATCGAGCTTATGCTTTTGGCAGTCAATATTAACCTTGTTGCCTTCTCTGCCTTCCTGGGAAATATGATGGGACAAGTCTTCGCGCTCTTGGTGCTCACTGTAGCCGCAGCTGAAGCGGCGATTGGCCTTGCTATTTTGGTGGTTTATTTTCGAAATCGTGGCGGTATTGCCGTTGAAGATGTCAGTCAGATGAAGGGCTAATTTATGTATCAAGCTATCGTTTTTCTTCCCCTCATTGGTGCGCTGATCGCTGGACTATTTGGTCGTCAAATTGGGCATCGTGCCTCAGAGATTGTGACCTCTTCACTTCTGGTTGTTTCTGCCATTCTATCTGTGGCCGTTTTTTTTGATGTTGGTTTTGGGGACACCCAAGAGCGAATTCATGTTTTATCTTGGATCAGCTCGGGCTCTTTGCAGGTCGACTGGACTTTGCGCATAGATACGTTAACAAGCGTGATGCTTGTTGTTGTGACGTCCGTATCGTCACTCGTTCACATTTATTCCATTGGCTATATGCATGACGACCCATATCGCTCGCGCTTCTTTGCTTATCTGTCTTTGTTTACCTTTATGATGCTTATGCTCGTTACCGCTGATAATTTTGTACAATTATTTTTCGGCTGGGAAGGGGTTGGGCTTGCGAGTTATCTCCTCATTGGTTTCTATTATAAGAAACCTTCTGCAAATGCTGCGGCCATTAAAGCCTTTGTGGTGAACCGGGTTGGTGACTTTGGTTTGATACTTGGTATGGCGGCCATTTATTTGGCGACTGGCTCTTTAAATTTCGATACAGTTTTTGCGTCTGCCTCAGCTCTGGCAGAGGGTAAATTCGAGTTTTTGGGTTATATGGTGCCATTGCTTGATACGATCTGTTTGCTGCTCTTTATGGGGGCTATGGGCAAATCAGCACAATTCTTGTTGCACACATGGTTGCCCGATGCGATGGAGGGGCCAACCCCAGTGTCGGCCTTGATCCATGCCGCAACAATGGTAACCGCAGGTGTGTTTTTGGTTGCCCGTTGTTCACCGTTATTTGAACTATCACCAACGGCTTTAACAGTGGTTACAGTTGTCGGCGCCATTACCGCGTTTTTTGCGGCGACTGTCGGGCTTGTGCAGACGGATATTAAACGTGTGATTGCTTATTCAACGTGTTCGCAATTAGGTTATATGTTCGTTGCCTTAGGGGTTGGGGCCTATCAGGCGGCAATGTTCCACTTGTTTACACATGCGTTTTTTAAGGCGCTTCTATTTCTAGGTGCTGGTTCAGTTATTCATGCCATGCATCATGAGCAAGACATGCGAAATATGGGTGGCCTTCGACAGATGATTCCGCTCACCTGGCTGATGATGTTAATTGGTACTATTGCTTTGACGGGTTTCCCGCTGACGGCTGGTTATTACTCTAAAGATGCCATTATCGAAGCGGCCTTTGCGGGACAAATTGGACCTCATATGTTTGCCTTTACTCTTTTGGTTGTGGCGGCTCTGCTGACATCATTCTACTCATGGCGGCTTATTTTCTTAACATTCCATGGTTTGCCGCGTTGTTCTAATGAGACATTAAGCCATGTCCACGAGTCACCTGCTGTCATGGCCATTCCGCTTATTATTTTAAGCCTTGGAGCATTATTTGCCGGTGCTATATTTGCGGGCAGTTTTGTTGGCGCTGAACAAGCTGCGTTTTGGGGCGGAAGTATTTTCACCCAAGCTGACAATACTATTCTTGTGGATCTCAAGTCCGTTCCATCCTGGGTTGTTTATTCGCCATTCATTATGATGGTTACTGGCTTTGTCGGGGCGTGGTATTTTTATATCCGCCGTCCTGATTTGCCGCCTAAAATTGCTGAGAACCAGGTGCTTTTATATAAGTTTCTGCTCAACAAATGGTATTTTGACGAAATTTATAATTTCTTATTTGTACGCCCAGTCCGTTGGATCGGTCATACGCTTTGGAAGAAAGGCGATGGCCTCGTCATTGATGGCCTCGGTCCTGACGGTATCGCTTCTTCTGTGATGCGGTTAACCGGCCAATTTGTTCGATTGCAGACGGGTTACGTTTATCACTATGCATTCGTTATGTTGCTTGGAATCGCTGGATTTGTGAGCTGGTTCATACTTGGTGGAGGACTGTAATATGGATTGGCCAATACTCTCGACAATCACATTCCTACCACTGGTTGGTGTATTATTTATTCTACTCATTCGTGGGTCTGATGAAATTATTGCTGCTAACTCACGCTCAGTTGCGCTTTGGACGTCTATTGTAACGCTTGTCTTATCTGTATTCATGTTGACTGAATTTGATGGGTCAATGGCTGGTTTCCAGTTTGTCGAGAGGTTCTCTTGGCTGGGTGGGGGCATTGATTATGCGATGGGTGTTGACGGTATTTCGGTTTTATTCGTTGTCCTCACCACATCACTAATGCCGCTTTGTATTTTGGCAAGCTGGAAGTCGATCACAAAGCGCGTGCGCGAATATATGCTGGCTTTTCTCTTGCTGGAAACATTGATGATTGGCGTATTTTGCGCGTTGGATCTTGTCCTGTTTTACTTGTTCTTTGAGGGTGGCCTCATTCCAATGTTCCTTATTATTGGTATTTGGGGTGGAGGGCGTCGTATTTATGCGAGCTTTAAGTTCTTCCTTTATACGCTTCTTGGATCTGTCTTAATGCTTCTTGCCTTAATGGTAATGTATTGGCAGGCTGGAACAACTTATATTCCCGACCTAATGAATTATGAATTTGCTGCGTCGTGGCAAACCTGGCTGTGGTTGGCTTTCTTTGCATCATTTGCTGTCAAGATGCCCATGTGGCCGGTGCATACTTGGTTGCCAGATGCCCATGTTGAGGCGCCGACAGCTGGCTCGGTTATTTTGGCTGGGGTCCTTTTGAAAATGGGAGGCTACGGCTTTCTCCGCTTTTCTCTTCCTATGTTCCCTCTGGCGTCTGAATTCTTTTCGCCAATGGTTTTTGCTTTAAGCGCGATTGCGATTGTTTATACATCGCTTGTGGCTTTTGCGCAGGAAGACATGAAAAAACTGATCGCTTATTCTTCTGTGGCCCATATGGGATTTGTGACCATGGGCATCTTTTCTGGGACAGAACAGGGCGTTCAAGGGGCTGTCTTTCAGATGCTGTCACATGGTTGGATTTCAGGGGCGCTTTTCTTATGTGTTGGGGTTATTTATGACCGCATGCACACGCGCGAGATTGCTGCTTATGGCGGCCTTGTCAATCGTATGCCAGTTTATGCCGCTATCTTTATGTTGTTCACCATGGCCAATGTTGGTCTACCAGGAACATCGGGTTTTGTTGGTGAGTTTCTAACGATCATTGGTGTGTTCCATGTCAGCACAACGACAGCATTATTTGCGGCGTCTGGTGTGATTTTCGCTGCTGTTTATGCTTTGAGCCTTTATCGGCGAGTGGTCTTTGGTAAAATTGCCAATGAGGGACTAGAAGAAATTAAGGACGTGACGCGTCTTGAGTTGTTTATCTTCATTCCGCTCATCATTGCCACATTAGTATTTGGCATATGGCCAATGCCGATACTTGAACTGACATCGGGATCTATCGAGATGTTGGTGAGTGATTATCATCAGGCGATTGCTACGGGCAGTTCGCTCTTAGACAGTGTAAAATAGGGGCATCGTTATGCTAGAAAATATTGTAACAGCACTTCCTGAATTTATTCTGTTTATTGGTGCTATGGGCTTGCTCATGTTGGGAGCTTTTAGCGACAAGCATACTTATGCCATCGTGAGCTGGGGGTCTGTGTTTGTCCTTTTACTGGCAGGCCTTGCATCTTTCCATCAAAGTTATGCAATGAGTGCTTTTAACGGCAGCTATGTTGTCGATGGCTATACGCGGTTCATGAAAGTGATGACCTTTGGCGCTTTGGCGATTTCTGTCATTATGGCGCAGGACTATTTTAAACGCGCGGATCTTGCACGGTTTGAGTTTCCAGTGCTTGTACTGCTCTCTGCGGCGGGTATGGGTATGATGATTTCTGCCAATGACCTGATTGCAATGTATTTGGGAATTGAGCTTCAAAGTTTGGCGCTTTATGTGCTGGCAACGATGAATCGTAACTCTCTAAAATCATCAGAGGCTGGTCTTAAATATTTTGTTCTGGGTGCCTTATCATCGGGCTTGCTGCTTTATGGTTGCTCATTGCTTTATGGTGTATCTGGCGGGGTTTCCTTTGAGGAAATTGCTAAAGTGGGTGCCAATGGTGACAGCATCAATATGTTGCAAATTGTTGGAATTGTTTTTGTTATGGCTGGGCTGGCCTTTAAAGTTTCTGCGGTTCCGTTTCATATGTGGACTCCGGATGTGTATGAGGGTGCACCAACCCCGATCACAGCTTTATTTGCGGCAGCGCCCAAAATTGCAGGGTTTGCGGTGTTTACGCGCCTTATCTTTGTTGCTTTGCCTGAGGCTATTTCATCTTGGCAACAAATTTTGATTTTCATGTCGATCGCAAGCATGCTGCTTGGTGCCTTTTCGGCGATTGGACAAACAAATTTCAAACGGCTTATGGCATATTCATCTATCGGTCATATGGGGTTTGCTCTGGTAGGTTTTGCCAGCGGAACGAGTGAAGGCTTGTCGAGTTTGGCAATCTATATTGCTATTTATGCCGCGATGACATTGGGCACATTTGCTTGCATCTTATCGCTTCGCAATGATGAGAAAATGGTCGAGAAAATTGATGACTTAGCTGGTCTCAGCCGAACTCAGCCAGCACTTGCAGCAATGCTCGCTATTTTAATGTTCTCTTTGGCAGGCATCCCGCCATTGGCTGGATTTTTTGGTAAGTTTTATGTGTTTCGTGCCGCTATTGAAGCAGGGCTTTATCCGCTAGCAATTTTAGGTGTGCTCGCCAGTGTTGTTGGCGCTTATTACTATTTGCGTATTGTCAAAATTATGTATCTCGACGAGCCTGCTGATATTCAAATTGATCCTGCACCTACAGAGCTGCGCTGGATTTCAACGATCTTTGCAGCATTTTCACTTCTGTTTTTTGTTTATCCTCAGCCACTTATTGAGCTTGCTCAAGCTGCAGCGGCTGCTATGACTGCCGCAGGAGCTCAAGCCGTTCTGTCAATGGCATTGTGAGTCTGAATTTGTCAGAAACACCCTCACCGACGTTCATTTTTATGGACGAGGTTGATAGCACGAATGAAGAAGCCAAGCGGCGGGCAAGTTCTGGTGAGAAAACAGCTTGTTGGATCGTTGCAGATCGTCAAACAGCTGGGCGCGGAAGGCGCGGGCGAGCTTGGGACTCTCCCTCGGGAAATTTAATGACGACCCTTCTTCTGCCCGGACCATTTAAAGCAGATAGAGCTGCTCAGCTCTCTTTCGTGAGCGGCCTTGCTTTACTTGAACTTGTGAAGCAAGTGCTGCCCGATGATGTGCATTCTAAATTGCGCTTAAAATGGCCCAATGATGTTTTAATAGATGGCCAGAAAGTGTCGGGTATTTTGCTTGAAGCGGCATCTATTGAGAATGGCGAAATCTCTGAGCTCGTCATTGGTATGGGCGTTAATTTAACTCAACATCCAAGCGATACGCCTTATCCGGCAACACATATTGGCGCTTGGACATTGAACCCGCCAACAAATGTTTTTGCGGCAAAGGTGTTGGCTGATGCATTTACACGCTTATATGATGATTGGCGCTTAAATGGTTTCGAGCCGACGCGCGCAAACTGGTTGCGGCACGCAAAAGGCTTATATGAGAATATAGAAGTTAGGCTGGAAACGCATACGCTTAAAGGTATCTTTGAGGGTATAGATAGCGATGGACAGCTTTCCTTACGTCTGGAAGATGGTTCGCTTCACTATGTTGCTGCTGGTGATGTGTTTTTTCCCCATATGGATGGTGCTTCGGGCTCATGATGGGCTTAGTAGAGTGGATAAAGGTGTAATGAGCGATAATAATAGTTTTGTATTCTTGCCTTTAGGTGGCACCGGCGAAATTGGGATGAATTGCAACCTTTACGGATATGGCGTTAAAGGCAAACGTGATTGGTTGATGGTTGATCTTGGGGTTACGTTTGGTCGGAGCGACACACCAGGTGTGGAGCTGATTACGCCAGATATATCTTATATTGCCAAACAAAAAGATAGATTGCTTGGCTTGGTTTTAACCCATGGTCACGAAGATCATATTGGGGCGGTCGCACATTTATGGACTGAGCTTCAATGCCCTATTTATGCAACGGCGTTTACGGCTTCTTTGGTGCAAGGAAAGTTACGTGAGATGGGCATTGATGATATCGCTAAGATTCATATCATCGAGCCAAATGGGTCTTTGTCGCTTGGGCCATTTGATATGGAATTTATTGGCTTAACCCATTCTATCGCTGAAATGCAAGCAATCGCGATCAAGTGTGGGGGTAAGACTTATCTACACACTGGTGACTGGAAGATTGACCCCAATCCCGTTATTGGGCAGGCCAGTAATTTAGACCGCCTAAAAGAACTTGGTGATGCTGGTGTCGAGGCTGTTATTTGTGATAGCACGAATGTTTTGTCACCAGGTCGCTCAGGGTCGGAAGCCGATGTGGCTGATGGGCTGAGTGCTGTCATTGCCGAACAAAAAGGGCGCGTTATTGTGACGACATTCGCTTCTAATGTTGCACGTTTGGCGAGCATTGGTCGTGCTGCCAAACTAAACGACCGCCATGTTGTTCTGGCGGGGCGGGGTATGCATCGTATTTATAATGTGGCCCGCGAAACAGGCTATCTTGACGATTTCCCATCTCCGGTAAGTGAGGAAGATGCAGGTTATTTACCGCCTGAAAAATTACTTATTCTATGTACGGGAAGTCAGGGTGAGTCTCGCGCAGCCCTAGCGCGCTTGGTCAATGACCAGCATCAGCACTTAACTGCCGATAAAGGCGATACGGTTATCTTCTCGTCTAAAATGATTCCTGGTAACGAAATCGAAATTATGGCGTTACAAAATCAATTGGCGCGTCGTGGCATTCGTGTGATTGTGGCTCGTGGTACTGACATTCATGTGTCGGGTCATCCTTGCCGCGATGAACTCTGTGATATGTATGATTTGATCAGGCCTAAAACCGTTATTCCCGTTCATGGAGAAGCCCGTCATTTGGTTGCGCATGCTGAGCTTGCCAAGTCACTGGGCGTGGATCATGCATTGGTCATTGAAAATGGGATGATGGTTCAGCTGGCCCCTGGCGCGCCTAGCCATATTGATACAGTCCCGTCTGGGCGCATGTATCTCGATGGTAAGATACTTGTGTCGTCTAAAGGCGCGTCATCAGATGCACGCCGCAAACTTTCACATGTTGGCGTCGTCAGTGTTGCGATGGGGGTTGATGCGACAGGTCGTATTCAAGGCGCCCCAAAAGTAAGTCTTAGCGGTTTGCCCGAACGTGATCGTGATGGTATTAAATTGTCGGATTGGGTACTTGAAGCGATTGAGCTATCTATCCCAGATAATGGTCGCATAACCCCTGAGCGTGCCATTGAGGCAATATCACAGCGCATTAGACGCATATTGTCGCGTCAGTGGGGCAAAAAGCCTGTTGTACACGTGCAGTTTGTCGATTTATGATATAGATCTATATTGACGCTAGACGTTAAAAACAATTTAGAACCAGTGGAGTTGAAAATGATTGGACGCTTAAATCATGTCGCGATTGCCGTTCCGAATGTAGAGGCAGCCGCTTCTATCTATCGTGATACGCTTGGTGCAACCGTTTCAGAGGCTGTTCCATTGCCAGATCACGGTGTGATTACCGTTTTTGTTGAATTGCCCAATACAAAAATTGAATTGCTCGAACCATTGGGTGACGATAGTCCAATTTTGAGCTACCTCAAAAAGAATCCAAGTGGTGGCATGCATCACGTGTGTTACGAAGTTGATGATATTTATGTGGCGCGTGACCGGATGCTTGAAAAGGGCGCGACGATCACAGGCACGGGAGAGCCAAGAATTGGTGCTCATGGCAAGCCAGTTATATTCATGCATCCGAAGGACTTTAGTGGAACCCTTGTCGAGCTTGAGCAAGTCTAATGATATCAATCGGGTTTACCTTTGGTCTGGCCATATATGGGATCATTTGGTTTCTGACCTTATTCATGGTTTTACCATTTGGCATTCGCACGCAAGCTGATGAAAATGATGTAGAGCCTGGATCGGATTCAGGCGCGCCAGCCGTTCCACAAATGTGGCGCCGTTTTATAATTACCTCAGTCTTGTCTTTGGTGCTTTTTGCGTGTGTGTATTGGGTGCTGACGTCTCCTGTAGCTGCACCATGGTTCAAAGATCTCGGAGCCGGCGTCACTAACACCCCGAGCCAATAAGACATTTTTTACGTTTTTAAATTGATTATAAAAAAAGCGAGACCTAGGAGCCTAGATCTCGCTTTTTGTGTCATCCGATAAATCGGAAGGCTCCTCCCAAAACCCAAGAAGATTAACTCCTCTAAACACATGTTAACATTAACTTATATTTTTTTCTTGGCAATATATAAATTTTACTTTTTCAATACTTGTCTCATTGGTCGGAGGGGCTTACAGGTGTTATAAAGAAAGTCCAAGGAAAGTTGTTCTATGCGCTTATCACGTTATTTTTTGCCGACAATTAAAGAAAACCCTGTTGAGGCTCAAATTGTTTCTCACCGTTTAATGTTGCGTGCGGGTATGGTGCGCCAAAGTGCGGCTGGTATTTATAGCTGGCTCCCGCTTGGGCACCGTGTTTTGCAGAAAATTTCAAATATTGTGCGCGAGGAACAGGAAAAAGCGGGCGCCCATGAGGTGCTTATGTCAACCTTGCAGCCTGCAGAGCTATGGCGTGAGTCGGGACGTTATGATGATTACGGGAAAGAAATGCTCCGAATCACTGACCGTCATGATCGTGATCTGGTTTATGGACCAACAAATGAAGAATTGATCACGCAAATTGTGCGTGACAATATCCGAAGCTACCGCGAATTACCTCTTAATTTATACCACATTCAGTGGAAATTTAGAGACGAGGTACGCCCGCGATTCGGTGTTATGCGCGGTCGAGAATTCTTAATGAAGGATGGCTACAGCTTTGATCTCGACGAGGCAACGGCACGACAAGCTTATTATAGGATGTTTGTTGCCTATTTAAGAACGTTTGCGCGCCTAGGCTTGAAGGCTTTGCCAATGGCTGCCGATACTGGCCCAATTGGTGGGGATTTGAGCCATGAGTTCATTATTCTTGCTGAGACGGGTGAGTCTGAGATTTTTTGCGATGCAGGTGTTCTAAGCTTACCCATACCCGATGCTCACTATGATGGGGATTTATTGCCGGTTGTCGAACAATTTACAGCTTTATATGCGCGAACTGATGAAAAGCATGATGATGCGTTTTTTCAAGAAAGTGTTGCGACTGAAAATCAGGTTCGAGCTCGCGGCATTGAAGTTGGTCACATCTTCTATTTTGGTCAAAAATACGCAGCGGCGATGAATTGTAAAGTAACAGGTCCAGATGGAAAGGATGTACCAGTTTATGGTGGGTCCTATGGAATTGGTGTGTCGCGCTTAGTTGGGGGTATTATTGAAGCCTCCCACGACGATGATGGCATTATATGGCCTTGGTCTGTTGCTCCCTTCCATGTTGGCTTGATTAATTTAAAAACCGGAGATGAGGCAAGCGATGCTCTCTCTCAAAAATTATATGACGGTCTCACTGAGCAGGGGATCGAGGTTTTATATGATGATCGTGATGAGCGGGCAGGTGCAAAATTCTCGCAAATGGACCTAATTGGTTTGCCTTGGCAGGCTATTATCGGACCACGTGGCGCGGCCTCTGGTGAAGTTGAGATTAAGAACCGCGCAACCGGCGAAAAACAGCAAGTGCCGCTTGCCGAGGCTCTAACACTATTGGCGCAACCGCCAAGTATCGCAAAATGAGTGTCCCGTTTAGTACTCTTGAGTGGGGGATGGCGGGGCGCTATTTGCGTGCTAAGCGCAGGGATAGCTATATTTCGGTGATCGCCGTTATTTCGTTTCTGGGAATTGCTTTGGGAGTTGCCACACTCATTGTCGTTATGGCCGTCATGACTGGATTTCGTGCAGATTTAATGGAGCGGATTTTAGGAGTTAATGGTCATGCTCGCATTGAAAGTCGGTCCGGTGTTTTTACAGATAAAGAAGCACTTCTCACCATTATCGCCCAACAGGCGGGGGTTGTAAGAGTTCGTCCGATGATTGACGGGCAGGTTATGGCTTCTATTTCGGGGCAGGTGCTTGGTCAGGTTGTCCGCGGTATTCCGGTTGATAATATTAAGGAATTAGAGTCACTTAAAGGAAATATCGTATCTGGAGAGTTAGATTCTCTTATGGGTGGATCTCATGTAGCCATTGGCGCGCGTTTGGCGGAGCGATACGGTTTGGGTCCTGGAGATGGGGTCTCCTTAATCACCCCTCAGGGGTCGGTGACTCCCTTTGGCACGCTCCCCAAAGTGCGTCGCTTTACAATTGGGGCGGTGTTCGAGATTGGTTTGAGTGATTACGATACAAATATAATGTTTATGGATTTTGATGCTTTAGCTGGTTTTCTGGGACGATCGGAGGCTGGAGGAATTATTGAGATTGATGTATCTGACCCTGATCGAGTGAGTGATGTCAGAGAGAAAATTGAGCTGGCCATAGGGCCGAATTATAGAGTGCGCGATTGGAAGAGCATTAATGCAACTTTGGCAGGTGCGCTCGAGGTTGAGCGAACTGTCATGTTTCTCATTCTGACCTTAATTTTATTGGTCGCGGCGCTGAACATTATTTCAGGTATGGTGATGTTGGTGCGAGATAAAGGGCGAGATATTGCGATTTTGCGCGCTATGGGTGCGTCACGTGGCATGGTTATGCGCGTGTTCTTCATAACGGGTGCGAGTATTGGCATTTTGGGTACGTTTTTTGGTGTCGGAATAGGTTCTATTTTCTGCCTATATATCGAAGAAATAAGGCAATTTTTGATTTGGGTTACAGGCGCTGATTTATTTCCGGCGCAAGTTTATTTTTTACAAAAGCTCCCGGCGACGATTGTTTTGGAGGATGTCTTGCGCGTTGTCGGCATGGCATTAGGTTTGTCATTTTTATCGACACTTTACCCTGCGTGGAGAGCGGCCAAGCTCGATCCGGTGGAGGCGCTTCGCTATGAGTAGTAATTCAAGCATTGCTATGGGTGATGAAGGTGGAACTGTCTTGCGTTTGCATGGGTTGCATCATAGCTATCCGCAGGCGGGAGGTGCGCTCCATGTTTTGCGCGGTGTTGATGCGACCATTCAGGCTGGTGAAAAGGTTGCGCTTTGTGGACCATCTGGTTCTGGTAAATCGACCTTACTCCATTTAGCGGGCCTGCTTGAGGCGCCAAGCGCTGGAAACATAGAGATTTTTGGTCATGCGGTAGACGCGGATGATGCAACACGTACCAAGATGAGGCGAGGTACAATTGGATTTGTGTTTCAGTTCCATCACTTACTTCCTGAATTTACTGCTCTTGAGAATGTTGCCATGCCGTGTCGGATTAATGGATATCCTGTCGATGAGGCTGAGGCAAAATCGTATGAATTGCTGACACAGTTTGGGCTTTCTGATCGTGTGAAGCATTTGCCATCACAATTATCTGGCGGGGAGCAACAGCGAGTGGCGATTGCGCGGGCGCTTGTTCTTTCTCCGCGAATATTACTCGCTGATGAGCCAACAGGCAGTCTCGATCAGGAGACTGGTAAGCGCGTTAGTGATTACTTGTTTGAGGCATGTCGTGTTTCTAACATGGCTTTGCTTTTAGCAACGCATAATGAGGCGCTTGCCGCTCAATGTGATCGCGTTCTGCGCTTTGTTGATGGCCGTATTGTTTAGCTCAATAAGCGACTGAGGTGGCGTCAATCAAGACGAAATCAAGCTGCTTGTGATTCTTTTAATTTCTATTTTTATCAATTGGTTAGTTGTTCCGATTCGGAGACTGTCTTGCAAATTGATGTTTTTGATTGACAATTAGAACAAAAGGTGAACATATATAGTCACAGACAGCGAATCGGTTGTATTAAGAGGAGGTAGATATGAACAAATTTGTTGAGGATATTCTCGCTTTTGTAGGTCTCATTGGCTTTGGTGTTGTGATTATGATGTGGGGTGCGATTGCGCAAGCCATCGCTGCTTAAGTTATCCCCCTTTTTGTCATCCATATGTGATGACACAGACGCGTAGGAGCGCCATGATGAAAGTCATGGCGTTTTTGTTTGTGTGACAATATCAGCGGCATAGAGGGCATATTATTCCTACTAGGCCTATATGAGTGGGCAGACAATTTTTTTATGCTCGGGATTTGATCAATTCAGAATGGGGTTTTCCTTGGAAGCCAAGTTTGTGCATTTGCGGGTTCATAGCCCTTATTCGCTTCTTGAGGGGTCTATTCGCTTAGGTGAATTGGTTGAGGCCTGCAAAAAGCATTATATGCCTGCTATTGCTGTTGCTGATCGAAACAATCTATTTGGCGCTCTTGAAATTGCAGACAAATTATCTGCCATTGGTGTTCAGTCCATAACGGCAACTACCCTCAGGCTTTTTGACGAAAATGTCGAATTGGGCCATGTCGCCTTATACGCTCAATCAGAGATCGGCTATCAAAACCTGATGAGCTTGTGCAGTGATGCGCATTTGGATAGTTCCGATAGGGTTGGCGTCGATATAAGTCGTTTGATTGCGGATAATGAGGGGCTGATTTGTTTGTCGGGTGGCCCTGAGGGGCCCATTAACCTAGCTTTAGCTGCCGGCCGTGACAGCGATGCTGAGGCTCTTTTTAGAAAATTAGCAGAGTGTTTTGGCGATCGTTTTTATGCCGAATTACAGCGCTATAATGATTTTGAGGATTTCGATGTCGAAAACAAATTGATTGCTTTGGCTTATGCGCAGAACGTTCCGCTTGTGGCTAGCAATCAATCCTTTTTTATCTATGCTGAAGATGCGCGGGCCCATGATGCACTCATCTGTATTGCCGATGGCACTTATGTTGATCAATCAGACCGCAGACATTATACGCCAGATCATCGCCTAAAGTCGCCAGAAGAAATGATTACGCTATTTGCGGACTTGCCTGAAGCCATTGAGAACACAATAGAAATTGCTAAGCGTTGTGCCTTTCGTCCTCAAGGTCGTTCTCCTATTTTGCCAGCATTTCCCTGCGATAATGAATCTGAAGAACTTGCCGAGCAAGCGCGGATGGGGTTAGTGCAGCGCCTAAAAGAGGTGCCGCTTGCCAAAGATGAAAAGGTTTATTTTGACCGCCTGGATTTTGAGCTCGATGTCATTAACCGCATGGGATTTCCCGGTTATTTTTTGATCGTTGCCGACTTTATTAAATGGTCTAAGTCTCAAGGTATTGCGGTTGGCCCGGGGCGGGGCTCTGGGGCTGGTTCGGTTGTGGCTTGGGCTTTAACGATTACGGATTTGGATCCGCTCAGATTTAATCTTCTGTTTGAACGGTTTCTAAATCCTGAGCGTGTTTCAATGCCTGACTTTGATATTGATTTTTGTCAGTCGCGGCGTGATGAGGTGATCAGTTATGTGCAACAAAAATATGGCGTAGATCAGGTTGCTCAAATCATTACGTTTGGAAAATTACAAGCGCGTGCCGTTTTGCGCGATGTTGGTCGGGTTTTACAAATGCCTTATGGGCAAATTGATCGTTTGTGTAAAATGGTTCCCAACAATCCTGCTAACCCTGTGACTTTGGGGGAGGCCATTGCGATGGAGCCGCGTTTGCAAGAAGCGCAAATGAATGAATCCAGCGTCAATGAGCTCATGACGATAAGCTTGAAACTTGAAGGACTTTATCGGCACGCCTCAACCCATGCGGCCGGACTTGTGATTGGCGACCGAAAGCTAAAAGAGCTGGTGCCGCTTTATCGTGACCCTAAATCAGACATGCCGGTTACTCAATTTAATATGAAATTTGTTGAGCAGGCCGGCTTGGTTAAATTTGACTTTTTGGGATTAAAAACCCTCACGGTTATTGAAAAAGCAGTCTCACTTCTTGCCGAACAAGGCATTACGCTTGATATTAATGAAATTGCTTTTGATGACCCGGCGACTTATGCGCTTTTGGGCGATGGGGATACAATCGGTGTGTTCCAGCTCGAGAGTGCCGGCATGCGTGATGTTCTGCGTCGTATGAAACCAGACTCGCTAGAAGATATTATCGCGTTGGTTGCGCTTTATCGTCCAGGTCCAATGGAAAATATTCCGCGCTATATAAAATGTAAAAAAGGTGAAGAAGAACCTGACTATTTACACCCGAGCTTGCAGCCTATCCTGGAAGAAACCTATGGCGTGATGATTTACCAAGAACAGGTGATGCAAATTGCACAAGTTCTGTCTGGTTATTCGCTTGGAGAAGCCGATCTATTGCGTCGCGCGATGGGCAAAAAAATTCAGGCCGAAATGGACGCGCAAAAGGCGCGTTTTATTGAGGGCGCAATCGAAAATAAAGTTGATAAAGCGCAAGCCGGTATGATCTTTGATCAGGTTAACAGTTTTGCTGGATATGGTTTTAATAAAAGTCATGCTGCTGCTTATGGATTGATTGCTTACCAAACAGCTTTTATCAAAGCTAATTATCCCGAGGCATTTTATGCAGCATCAATGTCGCTTGATTTTGAGCGCACCGATAAATTGCAGAGCTTTAAGCAAGATGCAGAAAAACGTGGCATTAAAATTTTATCCCCGAATGTAAACCGCTCAAAAGTACAATTTAGTATAAGTGATGATGGTATTCTTTATGCGTTATCTGCAATTCGCAATGTGGGCAGCCAGGCTATGTCGATCATTGTGAAGGAACGTGAAGCCAATGGGCCATATAAGGATGTTGTTGACTTTGCGCGACGTACAAGCGGTGTTGGCATAAATCGACGACTGCTTGAATATCTTATTTTTTCAGGCGCACTTGATTGCTTCGAGCCGGATCGTGCCCGCTTGTTTGCCGGCATAGATATTATTTTAGGTGAAGCCAGTTTAGCGGCGAATGAAAAGCAAACCCAACAAGAAAACTTATTTGGGGAAACAGATGTTGCTGAAAGCATTCAATTGCCTATGGCGCCGGCTTGGTCGCAAATTGATCGTTTAACAAATGAATTTAAGGCTATTGGTTTTTATCTATCCGGCCATCCGCTCGACGATTATGCCCGTGCTCTTAAGCGTGTTGGGGTTGTCGGGTTTGATGATTTAGAAAAGCGGACCGAGAGCGAGGTTTTAATTGCCGGCACTTTATTAAAGCTAGATGAACGAAAATCAAAAGCAGGAAAGCCATTTGCATTTTTGACATTATCCGACACGCAAGGACAATTCGAGGTCACGATTTTTTCTGAAACATTAGGGTTTGCTCGTGACATTTTAAAGACAGGTCAGTCGCTTGTCATCACGGCAAAAATTGATCGTGAAGAGGGGCAAATTCGGTTAATCGGCAATGCCATCAGGGGGGTCGATGATGTGGTCGCCAATGCCAATGCGGGACTTCGTATTTTCGTTGATACGCCCGAGGCGGTCTCAAGTTTAAAAGCTCAATTCGGTTCTGAAGAATCGGCTCAACGTAATAAGGTGGGCCAGGTCTCTTTGGTTTTGATGGCAAAATCGCACGAAGTCGAGATGCGCTTACCCGTTTCTGTTGCCGTAACGCCGCGGCTTGCGGGTGCTATAAAGGCCATTCGTGGGGTCGTTCATGTTGAGGATATATAGCGATTTTAAGCTGATTTTGCCCGAAAACCCCCAAAATTAACTTTAATGTCTTTTTTTCAGTGAAATTGACACGCCAAGCTCTTGCTATCAGTGCTTGAATTGACTAAAACCGCGTCATTACTCACGCAGAGATTGACCCTTTCCGGGCGCTCCTGTGTTTGCCGGATGGTCTGGCAAATGTTGCTCTGCGGCGGATTAACTGGAGAAACGGAAGGATATATTTATGTCTCTACCAGATTTTAATATGCGTCAATTGCTTGAAGCCGGTGTTCACTTTGGTCACCAAACTCAACGCTGGAACCCTAAAATGGCACCTTATATTTTTGGTGACCGTAATGGCATCCATGTCATGGATTTATCAAAAGCAGTTCCTCTTTTGCACCAAGCATTGGTCAAAGTTGAAGAAACTGTTGCTGCGGGTGGTCGTGTTCTTTTTGTTGGCACAAAGCGTCAAGCAGCAGAACCTATTGCGCGTCATGCAACACAATGCGCACAGTATTTCATGAATTCTCGTTGGTTGGGCGGAACGCTCACAAACTGGAATACAATTTCACAATCAATTAAACGTCTTCGTGATTTAGATGCCACGCTTACAGGCGAAGGCTCTAAAGGGTTGACCAAAAAAGAAATCCTTAATTTGACGCGCGAACGCGAAAAACTTGAGCGTGCGCTTGGCGGCATTAAAGATATGGGCGGTCGCCCAGAATTAATGTTTGTGATCGACACAAATAAAGAGGCGATCGCAATTGCCGAAGCAAAAACATTGGGTATTCCCGTTGTGGCTATTTTGGATAGTAATTGTGACCCGGATCTTATTGATTACCCAATTCCGGGCAATGATGATGCGAGCCGAGCTATTGAACTTTACTGCGATTTGATTTCCAAAGCTGTAATCTCTGGCATTGAAAAAAGTGCTCGTGGTTCTGGTGTTGACCTTGGTGCGTTGGCTGAGCCGGCTGTTGAAGCGGCAGTTGTTGAACAAGCCATTGTTGAAGACGCAGCGCCTCAAGCAAGTGAAGGCGCCGAGCCAACTGCGACAGAAGCTTAATTTAATTAGACTGGCGCGATGACACAGGTCGTCTGCCGATAATGTGAATAATGGAGATTGAGATGGCTGATATTACAGCTTCAATGGTTAAAGAATTACGCGAAGCCAGCGGTGCTGGCATGATGGATTGCAAGACGGCGCTTAATGAAAATAATGGCGACATAGATGCATCTATGGATTGGTTGCGCACGAAGGGTCTTGCAAAAGCTGCTAAGAAGGCTGGACGTGTTGCTGCTGAAGGTCTTGTTGTTGTTGCCACGGAAGGCACAGCAGGTGTTGTTGTTGAAGTGAACTCTGAAACAGACTTCGTTGCCCGTAACGCCACATTCCAAGATATTGTTCAAAAAATTGCCGAAGTTGGTTTGGCCACGCATGGTGATCATGCTGCGCTTCTTGCTGCAGAATTTCCTGGTGCGGGAAAATCCGTTCAAGATCATATGCAGGAAATGGTTGGCACAATCGGCGAAAATATGAATGTACGTCGTTCTACAAGCCTGTCTGTTACCGACGGTGTTATTGCTAAATATGTTCACGGACAGACCGTTGAAGGTATGGGTAAAATTGGTGTTCTTGTAGCGCTTGAATCTACCGGTGATAAAGACAAACTCCTCGAATTGGCCCGCCAAATTGCAATGCATGTTGCAGCGACACGTCCTTTATCAACATCGACAGATGATCTTAATCCAGCCGATGTTGAGCGCGAACGCAATCTGTTGATCGCTGAAGCAAGAGAAAGTGGAAAGCCTGAAGCTATTATTGAGAAAATGGTTGAGGGTCGTATCCGTAAATTCTACGAAGAAGTGGTTTTGGATTCACAAGTTTTCGTGCTCGATGGCGAAAGCCGCGTTGGTGATGTTGTGAAACGTCTTGCTGATAGTCTGGGTACAAGCGTAAAACTTGCTGGCTTTGTGCGTATGGAGCTTGGCGAGGGTGTCGATAAGGGTCCTGAAGAAGACTTTGCGGCTGAAGTTGCAGCTGCTGCGGGGAAAGCCTAAAACAGATAACTGTGGTGGCAAGCCCGAATCGAGCAAAATACGATGAGGAGATATGCCAATGACAGTTAAACCAAAATACAAACGAGTTCTCTTAAAAGTCTCGGGCGAAGCCCTTATGGGTGATGGCCAATATGGGATTGATGTTGCAACGGTCGATCGCGTTGCAAAAGATGTGCAAGCAGCAATTGAGCTTGGTGTTGAAATGGCATTGGTCATTGGCGGCGGCAATATTTTTCGCGGGCTCTCTGGCGCGGCTGATGGTATGGATCGTTCCAGCGCCGATTATATGGGCATGCTCGCAACCGTCATGAATGCGCTTGCTATGCAAAATGCGCTTGAACGGGCAGGTGTTTCAACCCGCGTATTGTCGGCTATTCCTATGACCAGTATTTGTGAGCCTTATATTCGGCGTCGTGCTATGCGGCATATGGAAAAAGGTCGGGTTGTTATTTTTGCAGCCGGCACAGGAAATCCATTTTTTACAACAGATACCGCCGCGGCTCTTAGAGCTGCCGAAATTAACTGTGATGCTTTGATGAAGGGCACGAATGTTGATGGGGTTTATTCTGATGATCCAAGAACGAATAAGTCAGCTGAACGTTTTGATGAGTTGAGTTATATGGATGTTTTGTCAAAAGATTTAAAAGTTATGGATGCCTCAGCTGTCTCTTTGTCACGAGAAAACAATATTCCAATTGTTGTTTTTTCAATTCATGAGGCGGGAAATTTGTGTAATGTTTTACGCGGCGAAGGGCCGTGTACGATTGTGCGTGATTAGGCATATAATATTGAAACGTGACTTCAGCTTAGGGAGCAATAGATGAGTATCGATTTATCAAATATCGAACGCCGGATGGAAGGTGCGCTGACGACGCTCAAAACAGAATTAAATGGATTGAGAACGGGACGAGCGAGCGCAAGTTTATTAGAGCCAGTTATGGTTGAGGCTTACGGGCAATTAATGCCGATATCTCAAGTCGGCACGATTACTGTTCCAGAGCCACGCATGATTGCTGTTCAAGTTTGGGATAAATCGCAAGTGAATCTTGTCGAAAAAGCAATTCGCGAATCTGGTCTTGGGCTCAACCCTATGCCGGATGGGCAGCTTGTGCGCGTGCCGCTACCTGAGCTTAATGAAGAGCGCCGAGAGGAACTTGTTAAAGTGGCAGGTAAATATGCAGAAAGCGGACGCGTGGCCATACGTAACGTGCGGCGCGACGGTATGGACCAGCTCAAGAAAGCTGAAAAAGACAGCGAGATTTCTCAAGACGAGGCAAAGGACCTTGCAAGTGATGTGCAGGATTTAACGGATAAGTATGTTACAAAGGTTGATGAGCTTTTGACCGTTAAAGAAGGCGAAATCCGGCAAATTTAACGGCGGATATCTGTGTGACAATTTCTCCTTCACCTACAAATGTGCTCGACCATATTGCCATCATCATGGATGGTAATGGACGCTGGGCAGAGCACCGAGGATTGTCACGGTCCCAAGGTCACCGCCAGGGAGTTGAGACTGCTCGGGAGATTGTTCGTGCCGTTATGGAACGTCATATAAACACGCTCACTTTATACGCATTTTCATCTGAAAACTGGAGCCGCCCTAAGGCAGAGGTTAATTTCTTAATGGAGTTAATTTCCCGTTATATTAAGTCGGATCTTGAAGAGTTGCACAGCAATGGTGTTAAGGTTTGCATAGTTGGAAGTCGCGAGAGTTTACAGCCAAACTTGATCAAATTAATTGACCACGCTGAAACGCTCACACGAGATAATGATCGTTTAAACCTCCAGATCGCATTTAATTATGGAGGCCGTGAAGAAATCTTATCTGCCACTAAAAATATTGCTGCTCGTGTTGCCTCTGGTGAGATGTTGGTAGAGGATATTACCGAAGATATATTTGCAAGCGCATTGCAATTCAGCACGGTCAGTGATCCGGACCTTGTTATTCGCACAAGTGGTGAACTTAGAATTAGCAATTTCTTACTCTGGCAGTCGGCCTATTCAGAGTTTCATTTTACGCAAACACTTTGGCCCGATTTCACAGGCGATGATTTAGATATTGCGATTGAGGATTATGCTAAACGTGAGCGCCGGTTTGGTGACATCGCTTCGCATAAGGAACATGCGTAATGGCCATGAAATTTGAAGGTTTAGGCTTACGCTTTATGTCGGGGTTGGTTTTGATTGGGCCGGTCGGGGCAGCCGTTTGGTATGGCCAAATTCCCTTTCTTGTCTTGCTGGTTTTGGCTGCGATTGCCATGTCGGGTGAGTGGGTGCGTCTGTTGCAAAGTATGGAAGCTAAGCTGACGGGCTCTCTTCTTGCTGGCGCCGTGAGTGCGCTGCTTATTTTGCAATTTGTTGATAGTCATGTCACATCGCTCATGGCTTTGATAGCTTTGGTGCTCATCGTTGGCATCGCGAGTGTTCTCTGCGTGAGCAGCTTGAAAGGTAATCCTGCCAGTGGCAAGAGCTCTGGTTAGAGCCTCATCCAGGCCCGGTTCGTGAAACGGCAGCTTTCCGCCTTGAAGTGCAGCGAGTCTTTTTGGGTCAGCTTCGAGACCAATAACTTCATGTCCAAGCTCTGCCATAGCGACAGCATGTGTTGCACCCAAATACCCAAGACCGATAACGGTCACCTTCATGGCCATGGGGGAAAGTTTAGCTATCTTGCATTGGCAAAGCTCAGAGCTGCCATGTTCTTCATTCGGGCACTTTGCCAAGCTAAAAGGTTTGCTTGCCTCCTGGTGGCTCAATGAGACCAAGAGTCTTCGCGGCTAGAACCGCATCCTTCCTAGATTTCACCCCAAGCACCTTGAAGATCCTGATGGTGTCCTGCTTGATGGTCGACTCAGAGTACGCAAGATTCCTAGCAATTTGATGATTGGTTTTGCCCAATGCAATTTGTTTCAGCACGACCTGTTCTCGGTCACTGAGGGCCGCGGCGGCGAACTTCTCATCCTCACCAAAGTCCACTGTTGGCACCGGGCGCCTGACAAGCTCCGAGGCCCAACCCTTGGTGAGAAACACGTCACCGGCAGCTGCAAACACCTCCCAGAGCTGTTCGCTAATGCCAGCGCCTTCGATTGAGTCAGCAAAGCTGATCCCCAAGCCGCCGGCTCTGGCCCCCTTTACTCTGAGCGGCAAGCAAACAAATGCTTTGCCGGGGGAGGCGAGGTGAGCTTTGTCTGGATA
>CBFHJI010000003.1:31148-56676 GCA_965656255.1 Alphaproteobacteria bacterium | reverse complement strand
GCTTGTTTGGCCATTTTTATCGCGCTTCCAAGTGCGCTTTGGTTTGGCTTGAGAGAAAAAATAGGTCCAAACCGATACTGGCTTAATGCCGTTTGCTTGGCTGGGCTTTTGGCTTTGGGTGAATTTGCCAGAGGAACAGTTTTAACGGGATTTCCTTGGAACAATATTGCAATGACTTGGGGCGGCTGGTTGTGGCTGTCACAAAATATTGTTTGGAGCGGGTTTTATGGTTTAAGTTTTGTCGTCCTTTTATGGCTGATTGCTCCGGCCAGTTTGTGGGCGCAGGGCCGCCGCATGCAGGCGATCAGTTTGTCTTCTGGCGTGCTGCTGATCGCGATCAGTTTTGGTGTTTGGCGGATTGAAGCCGAACCAGAAATTACCAAAGGTCCGCGGGTAGCCATTGTACAGCCCCATGTTGAGCAAGACCGAAAATTACGGCAGCAAGATCGCCAAGACATTTTGCAGGAGCTATTGTCTTTAACGGCTCAAGCTGTTCAGGTAAAAGCTGATTATATTATTTGGCCAGAGACGGCGGTTCCCTATTTAATTGACGAGGATCCTAATTTTGGTCGTTTATTAGATGGTATTATGCCCGACGCCAGTGTGCTGATAACAGGAGCCATTCGTCGGCAAAAAACAATTGAAGCGATCGGCGATGCCGCGCCGTTATATGACTATTATAATTCTGCGCAATTATGGTCGGGCGTGGGTAGCCTTCGCGATGTGAGTGATAAAAAACATCTTGTTCCTTTTGGTGAGTATCTTCCTTTTCAAGAATATTTGGAGCGGTTTGGGTTTCAGCAATTAACGCGACAGCGCGGAGGGTTTACACCAGGGACAAAAGAGTCTGTTTTGGCTTCCGATACGGGCATAAAATTTATGCCGCTTATTTGCTATGAGGCTATTTTTCCATTGAATAATGAAGCGTCGTCAAAAATTGATGTTTTGCTCAACCTGACCAATGATGCGTGGTTCGGAATATCTGTGGGGCCTTATCAACATTTGGCTCAGGCGCGTCTGCGTGCGATTGAGGCGAAGCGACCACTTATTCGTGCGGCCAATACGGGCGTGTCTATTGTCTTTGATCATATGGGGCGTGAGCTAGATCGAATGGGATTGGGTCAAAAAGGTATTTTAATTGTGACCCTTCCTTTGGCGAAACACGAGTAAGACATCAGACCGATTGACTGTAATTCATCGCTCTCTTTAAACTTAATAATTTATAGCTCATGAATTACATGCACGTTGGCTAGGCTGTTAATTATTTCAACTTTTGATATCTTGCTTCCATCCACAGTTTGCATATACTTGCTGAAGCTCGTCTAAAAAATAAAAATAAATATCCCAAAATAATAAAAATAAGAGGAGATTGTTGTGAGCAAGGTTAATGAAAAAGCGATTGACGCCCATATTGGCTCGCGACTGCGGCTGCGCCGTCTAATGTTAAGTATGAGTCAAGAAGCACTTGGCGAAAGTCTGTCCGTGACGTTTCAACAGATACAAAAATATGAAAAAGGAACAAATAGAATTTCTGCGAGCCGCCTTTTTTACATTGCCTCTATATTAGATGTTCCGATGAGCTATTTTTTTAGTGGGTTAGTCGATTCAGACGATGACAATAATGAGCCAATGGGGCTTTCAGAGGGCGGAGCGTCGGGATCAGGTGCTGAGCCCTTGCCTTATGTGTCTCCTTATTTAGCATTTGTGAGCAGTGCCGAGGGTATTCAGCTCAATCAGGCTTTTATCGGGATTGGCTCTGCAAATGTAAGGCGTGATATTGTAACATTGGTAAGTGATCTCGCTCAAGCAATGCCGATGCGGCGAAGATAATGTCGATAAAAATACCATGCCGCGACATTATGGGTATGTCGCTGTGAGCATGGTGCCGTGAGATTGCGTCATTTCGACTGAATGCCGCCAGTTCTTAGGGGGGAAATAGACATTATCCGAGAAGGTCATGGATGGGTTACGGTTATCTCTATTCTCTCGACCCTGCCTCATTTGTGATGAGTGACCAGATTACCTATTGGTCTTTATTGAAACGGCAATAATGCCTATGCGCCCATTGATCCCGACCAACTCATCTCGATATATGTTAATGATAATCTGGATGACTATGAACAGTGAGCTTTATTATGTCGGGCCTTTCACAATGCCGGATGTGAGGCGCAATGAGGGTGGACAAGGCGCGGTTGGTGTCTGTCGATATGATGGTTTCATGGACGACACCTCTTGACCAAGCGGCTTCATCCTGCCATATAAAGAAATCTTTATATAGGTATATTGGCCAACTTCACATTGGGAGAGCGCGGCATGTCAGGCAAAAATTACATATTTACAAGTGAATCTGTTTCCGAGGGTCACCCCGATAAGGTTTGTGACCGCATTTCCGATAGCATTCTTGATGCATTTTTGGCGCGTCAGTCGGATGCCCGTGTTGCAGTGGAAACATTAACCACAACCAATCTGATTGTTCTTGCTGGTGAAGTTCGTCCCGAGGGTCTTGTGTCCAAAGACGAAATGGAAGCCATTGCCCGTCAAGCGGTTCGCGATATAGGTTATGAGCAAGACGGTTTTCATTGGCAAAATGCAGAAGTTCAGGTGCATGTGCATGCGCAGTCGGCGCATATTGCGCAAGGCGTAGATGCAGACGGCAATGATAAAGATGAAGGCGCCGGCGATCAGGGTATTATGTTTGGCTATGCCTGTCAGGAGACCCCTGAGTTAATGCCAGCACCAATTGCTTATGCACACGAAATCCTGAGCGATATGGCAACAGCCCGTCACAGCGGCGCAGTTTCCGGCTTAGGTCCTGACGCAAAAAGCCAAATTTCTCTTCAATATGAAAATGGAAAGCCCGTTCGCGCGACGTCAGTCGTTGTGTCGACCCAGCATGATGAGGGATTATCGCAAGCTGATGTGCGCGATATTGTGCGCCCATTTGTTGAACGCGTCTTACCCGAAGGCTGGATGTGTGATGATAAAGACTTTTATGTCAATCCAACAGGCACCTTTATCATTGGTGGCCCAGATGGCGATGCGGGCCTGACGGGGCGTAAAATTATTGTCGACACTTATGGTGGGGCCGCCCCCCATGGTGGTGGTGCCTTTTCTGGAAAAGACCCAACAAAAGTGGATCGTTCAGCAGCCTATGCGTCTCGCTATTTAGCAAAAAATATTGTCGCCGCTGGCTTGGCTGAAAAATGCTGCCTGCAACTTTCTTATGCTATTGGTGTTTCTAAACCACTTTCCATTTTAGTGGATTGTTTCGGTACGGGCCAAGTTGATGAAGAAAAACTGGCCAAAACTCTCATGGATGTGATGGATTTGAGCCCGCGCGGTATACGCGATCATTTGGGTTTAAATAAACCCATTTATGCCCGCACTGCTGCTTATGGGCATTTTGGCCGTGCGCCAGAGCCCGATGGTGGTTTTTCATGGGAGCGCACTGATTTAGTTGACGCCCTCAAGGGAGCGTTTTAGACCTCTGATATGATATTAAGAGGTTTGAGTTATGCCGTTACGCCCGCGTAAATTTTATGGACGCCGTCAAGGGCATAAACTGCATCCGCGCCCAGCGGCCATTGTGGCAGATCATCTTCCGCGCCTGGCATTTCACCTCGATGACGCAGACCCTGTGGCTCTTTTTGATAAGAAGCCGGAGATAACCTCTTATGCACTCGAAATTGGGTTTGGTGGTGGCGAGCATTTGGCAGCACGGGCCAAAGCCCGCCCCGATATTGGCTTTATTGGGTCTGAGGTGTTTTTAAATGGCGTTGCTAAATTGGTTGCGCAGGTCGCGGATCATGGTTTGGAGAATATTCGCATTTATGATGAGGATGCCCGAGATTTAATCGAACGTCTGCCTGACAACAGTTTTTCAGCAATTTTTCTGCTTTATCCTGACCCGTGGCATAAAAAGCGTCACAATAAGCGCCGCTTTGTTTCACGCCAACATTTAGAGCAATTTCACCGGATCCTTAAAGCTGATGGCTATTTCTACTTTGCCTCTGACATTGCCGATTATACCAGCTGGACACTCGCAACCGTTCGTGACCATGGCAAATTCGAGTGGCTTGCCAAGACAGCCGATGATTGGCGTGAGCCATTTCCTGATTGGCCCGGGACCAGATATGAAGCCAAAGCCATTGCGGCAGGGCGTAAGCCAAGTTATTTAACATTTAAGCCGATTGGTTAAATTGGTCTTAAACCGAAAATCTTAGCAGTTTTGCAAAATAGCTTGCATTTTTGGATAGATTTGCTATCTATGGCGCAACATTACTGAATTACAGGTAAGTGGGATGCTCAACTGAGCCCCGCTTTTTTTATTGCTCTTTTGGCTGCTCATGTTGGGTTTGCTGGCAGCGCATCTTCGAAAGATAGAGAACTTGACGGAATTTAATACTGCAATGGACAATGATAGTGCAGCACTGGATGGCACAGCCCATTTGGTGGCTCCTGGGCCGGCGCGTAGTTTGTTATCCTATGTCTATCCTGTGGTGCATGATCTTGGTTTTTCTCTGGTACGCGTGCGCATGACGGGTGAAGCCGGCGCGCCTGTGTTGCAGGTGATGGCGGAGAGAGAAGATGGCCTCTTGGGCATTGACGAGTGTGAGGCAATTTCGACGGCTTTATCAGCTGTGCTCGATGTTGAAGACCCTATTCATGGTGAATATACGCTTGAGGTATCGTCACCAGGATTGGCGCGGCCTCTCACGCGCGCTGTCGATTTTGAGCGTTGGCAGGGCCATGAGGCGAAGTTAGAGGTTGCCCAATCGGTCGACGGACAACGGCGGTTTCGAGGCGTTGTTGCTGGCTTTGTTGATGGTGAGGCTTTGCTAGAGGTCGAACTGGCGGGTTATGACACGCCACAAGTTTTGGGTTTTGGGCTTCGAGATATTACCGAGGCGCGATTGATTATAACGGATGAAGTGTTGAAATTGGCCTTAAAAGGGGCTAAGTCCCCTGAGTAGGCCAAGAAATGAACAGATTTTCTTGGATGAAGGAGTTTTAAATGGCAACCGGTGTTAGTGCAAACAAGCTAGAACTTTTGCAAATTGCAGATGCAGTTGCGCGTGAAAAAGGTATCGAGATGTCTGTCGTTTTGGCGGCAATGGCGGATGCGATCCAGAAGGCGGCAAAAGCGCGTTACGGTGCAGAAAATGACATCCGCGCTGAGATTGATCCAAAGACAGGCGATACACGCTTAATGCGTGTGGTGACTGTTGTTGAGACCGTTGAAAATGATAATCTTGAGATTAGTTTGCCGATCGCCCACCGCACTCATCCTGATGCACAAATTGGTGATGAAATTTCTGACGAGCTTCCTCCTGTCGAGTTCGGTCGGATTGCAACACAGGCTGCCAAGCAAGTTATTGTACAGCGTGTCCGTGATGCGGAACGCGAGCGCCAGTTCGAAGAATATAAAGACCGTATTGGTGAGATTATCAGCGGTGTCGTTAAGCGTGTGGAATATGGCAATGTGGTTATGGATCTCGGGCGCGGCGAAGCCGTTATTCGCCGGGATAACCTGATCCCGCGCGAAGTTTTCCGTCCTGGTGATCGTATTCGTGCTTTTATTCAAGACTGTCGCCGTGAACAACGCGGGCCTCAGGTGATCCTGTCGCGGACAGACCCTACGTTTATGGCCAAATTGTTTATGCAAGAAGTGCCTGAAATTTATGATGGCATTATTGAAGTGCGCGCTGTGGCCCGTGACCCTGGTAGCCGTGCCAAAATTGCCGTTATTTCGAATGATCCAAGCATTGATCCTGTGGGCGCTTGTGTTGGTATGCGCGGTAGCCGTGTTCAGGCGGTTGTTAATGAACTCCAGGGTGAGAAAGTTGATATTATCCCTTGGTCGCAAGATGCGGCTGGTTTTATCGTCAATGCCCTCGCTCCAGCTGAGGTATCTAAAGTGGTGCTCGACGAAGATGCGCAGCGCATTGAAGTTGTTGTGCCGGACGAGCAGCTTAGCCTTGCTATTGGCCGACGTGGACAAAATGTCCGTTTGGCGTCGCAATTGACAGGTTGGGACATTGATATTGAAACGGAAGCTGAAGAAAGCGAACGCCGTCAGGCTGAGTTTGCTGAGCGCACTCAAATTTTTATGGCGGCACTTGATGTCGACGAAATGATTGCTCAGTTGCTGGCGTCGGAAGGTTTTGCGACTGTTGAAGAGGTCGCATTTGTACCACTAAGCGAAATCATGATGATTGAAGGCTTTGATGAAGACACAGCCTCTGAAATTCAAAACCGTGCCGTTGATGCAATGGAACGCCAGAATAAAGAAATGGATGAGAAGCGGACAAGCCTTGGTGTGAGCGATGCCATTGCCGCCATTGAGGGCATTAGCCCAGCAATGCTCGTCGCGCTGGGTGAGAATGACATTAAGAGCCTGGATGATTTTGCTGGTTGCGTACCAGATGATCTTATTGGGTGGTATGAAACGGTTGACCGCAAGCGTGTGCGCCAGCCGGGTATTCTTGATGGTTTTGACCTCACCGCTGAAGAAGCAGAATATCTTATTATGGCCGGACGCGTGGCAATTGGTTGGTTAACACAAGAAGAGTGGGACGCTATGTCAGCGCCGCAAACAGATGATGTTGCCGAAGATGCAACAGCTGAGGAGGATCTGGCAACAGATGGAGCGCTTTGAGGCTGAAAATTTGCTATCTGTGCCTAGCACCCATCGCCAGTGTATTGTAACCGGCGATACTCTTCCTTGCGCGCAAATGGTGCGCTTTGTTACATCACCAGATGGCTGCATTACGCCTGATTTGCAACAAAAACTACCAGGGCGCGGCCTTTGGGTTACGGCAAACCATGATCTGATCAGACAGGCTGTTGCTCGCAAGCAATTTGCGCGGGCTGCGCGGGCTAGCGTTGAGGTGTCGGATGATCTGCCTGAGCGTGTATCTGCACTTTTACACAGACAGTTTTTTAATCTCCTCGGGCTTGTGCGTAAAGCCGGTGGAATTGTGTTAGGCTCAGCAAAGGTTATAAGTGCCGTCGAGAAGAAGCAGGCCTTCTTGGTTCTTCACGCGGCAGACGGGTCGATTGATGAGCGCGGGAAAATAGATCGCCTTGCGCATCATTGCCAGATTGAGACACGCAGTGTGTCTTTGGTCGCTGAATTGAGCGCGGCGCTTGGCAAAGAAAATGTCGTGCATTGCGCCATCATTGATAAAGGTTGGGCCAATAGGCTCAGCGACACATGTGATCGGATTATTAGGTATCAACCTAAAGAGGAAACGAGGATAATATGAGCGAGACGAATGACGGAGAAAAAGGCGATAAAGAAACGCGCCAAAGCAAGCCATTGAGCCTCAAGCGTACGGTCGAATCCGGTCAAGTACGTCAAAACTTTTCCCATGGCCGAAGCAAAGCGGTGGTTGTTGAAAAGAAGCGTAAGCGCACAATCATTCCAGGTCGGGCCGAGGAAACACCGCAAGCGGCTGCTCCGACCCCAGCGCCTGCGCCAGAACCGATTGTTCAAAAATCAGTTGCTGAAGAGCGTCTGAGCCGTTCGCAGCAAGAAGCGCGGTTAGCCGCTGTAGCAGATTCTAAAGTCCGTGAAGTTGAAGAAGCCAAACAACGTGCGATCGATGAAGAGCGCCGATTGAAAGAAGAATTGGCATTGTCTGAAGAACGGGCACGTGAAGAAGCAGAGCAAGCGAAGCGTCGTGAAGAATTGGCGCGCGAGAAAGAGCGTTCTGCCAAAAAAGATAATGATGTTGCAGCCATTGAGCCGCAAGCCACGCGCGCAACGCCAGTCAAGCGCGAGACGTCAGTGCCGGTGCGCGAAGATCGCAAACCTGCTGCGCCCGCGAAAGGTGATCGCAAGCGTCGCGAAGGCCGTCTTACAATTTCAAATGCACTCAATGAAGAAGAGCGTATGCGATCTTTGGCATCTATCCGCCGCCGTCGCGAGCGTGATAAGCGTCAAGGTCAGTCTAATGAGCCGACCGAAAAAGTTGCGCGGACGGTGGTTATTCCAGATACGATTACCATTCAAGAGCTTGCCAACCGCATGGCTGAACGTGCTGTTGATGTGATCAAGCATTTGATGCAACAAGGCATGATGGCGCAGATCAATGATGTGATCGAGTCTGATACAGCTCAACTGATTGCTGAAGAAATGGGACATATCGTTAAGCGCGTTTCCGAGTCAGATGTTGAAGAGGGTGTTGTTGGCGTTGATGACCGCGATGAAGATCGTGTTCCACGCCCACCGGTTATTACGGTTATGGGCCATGTTGACCACGGGAAAACCTCATTGCTCGATGCCATCCGAAAAGCAAAAGTTGCAAATGGTGAGGCGGGCGGCATTACGCAACATATTGGTGCCTACCAGGTTGAACTTGCTGGCGGTCTGATTTCATTCATCGATACGCCAGGTCACGCAGCGTTCACCGCCATGCGTGCACGCGGTGCGCGGGTGACGGATATTGTTATTCTGGTTGTCGCCGCTGACGATGGTGTGATGCCACAAACGGTTGAGGCTATTTCACATGCAAAAGCATCTGGCGCACCAATCATTGTGGCTATTAATAAAATGGATAAGCCAGAGGCAGATCCTCAACGTGTTAAAAATGAATTATTGCAACACGAAGTCTTTGCCGAAGATATGGGGGGTGATGTGCAAATGGTTCCTGTCTCTGCACATACAGGAGAAGGACTTGATGCTCTGCTTGAGAGTGTTTTGTTGCAAGCCGAGCTTATGGAGTTGCGTGCCAATGCAGATCGCGAGGGCTCTGGTGTGGTTATTGAGGCCAAACTCGAAACAGGGCGTGGCGCTGTTGCGACGGTCTTGGTTCAACGCGGTACGGTTAAGGTTGGTGACATCTTTGTTGTTGGTCAAGAATCCGGTCGCATTCGTGCTTTGATTGATGATCAAGGAAATCAGATTAAGAGTGCGGGGCCGTCAAAGCCTGTCGAGATCTTGGGATCTGGTGGTGTGCCGCGTGCGGGTGATGTTTTCAATGTCGTTGAGAGCGAGTCTCAGGCACGAGAAGTTGCGGCTTACCGCGCGCGCAAATTGCGTGAAGAGAGTTCGGCACGTGGTGTCAGGACAACGCTTGATCAGATGATGACGCAACTCAAAGACAGCGAAGTTAAAGAGGTTGCATTGATCGTTAAGGGTGATGTGCAAGGCTCTGTTGAGGCAATAGCCCAGGCTGCTGAGAAACTTGGCAATGACGAAATTCGTGCCCGTGTTATTCACGCCGGTGTTGGCGGTGTCACGGAGAGTGATGTTACGCTTGCCGCGACGTCACGCGCGATTATTGTTGGCTTTAATGTACGGGCAAATGTTCAAGCACGTCAGGCCGCGGAACAATCAGGTATTGAGATACGTTATTATAATATTATTTATGATCTCGTTGATGACCTTCGTGCCGCTATGTCTGGCATGCTATCGCCTGACTTACGGGAAAATATGCTCGGTAATGCTGAGGTGCTGGAAGTCTTTAGTGTCGGCAAGTCGGGTAAAGCTGCGGGTTGTCGGATTACCGATGGTATGGTCCGCCGTGGCGCACAGGTTCGTTTGATCCGCGATAATGTGGTGATCCATGAAGGTGAGCTTTCTTCTTTGCGTCGCTTCAAAGATGAAGTGAAAGAAGTTCCTTCTGGGCAAGAGTGCGGTATGGCCTTTGAGAAATACCAAGACCTCAAGCCGGGTGATGTGATCGAATGCTACGAAGTTGAAAGCGTGGCAAGAACATTGGAAGCCTAGCTTTGGTCGCGCGCGCTTCATCTGGTAAGGGCGGTAAGTCAGTTGCTGGCCGGCCGCCAAGCCAGCGTCAATTGCGCATTGGTGAAACCATTCGCCACAGCCTTGCCGCGCGTTTAACGCGGGGCGGGTTTGATGAAAAGATTTTGAATAAATCGATTATATCGGTGACAGAGGTTCGCATTGGGCCAGACCTTAAAAATGCGACCGCCTATGTGATGCCGCTTGGCGGCAAAGATCTTGAGAAAATTGTTACGCTTCTCAATACGCATAGCGCCGTCTTTCGACGCGAAATCGGCCGTGATTTAAGCCTTAAATATACGCCGGCCATAACCTTTAAAGCTGATAATAGTTTTGATGCAGCCGCGGCGATTGATAAAATCCTGATGAGTGATGCAGTTCAGCGCGATGTCAAAAAAGACAGATCGGATTTTGAGGATTAATGGGCGCGAGGCGTCGTAAGGGACGATTTGTTTCTGGATGGTTGGTGTTAGACAAGCCGGTCGGCATTGGCTCCACGCCGGCTCTTGGGCGCGCGCGCAGAATATTTGATGCTCAAAAAGCTGGCCATGCCGGCACATTAGACCCTTTGGCGAGCGGAATTCTTCCTGTTGCTTTTGGTGAGGCTACAAAAACAATTCATATGATGATGGATGCCTCCAAAACCTATGAGTGCACCATTCGATTTGGTGCCACGACAACGACGGATGACTTGGAGGGTGAGATCGTCAATCAAACCGCTGTTCGTCCAGATGATAGCGCTATTCAAACGGTGCTGAGCCAGTTTACGGGTGAAATAAGTCAAAAGCCGCCAGCCTATTCTGCCCTTAAAATTGATGGTCGTCGTGCCTATGATATGGCTCGGGCAGGCGAAGAGCCGGATTTGGCGCTTCGACAGGTGCGTATAGACCATATTGAGGTCATTGCTCGCCCTGACGCAGACCATCTACAATTGCGCGTGGATTGCGGAAAAGGTACGTACATTCGGGCCCTTGGCCGGGATATTGCCCAGGAACTCGGGTCGCTTGGGCATATTTGTGCGCTTCGGCGCACGCGGGTTGGCAATTTTTCGCTTGATCACGCAATAGGACTAGAAAAACTTATGGATTTAGGCCATAGTGCGCCCGATTTGAATGAGCTTGACCGCTTGATCCTTCCGCTTGAGACCGTGCTGGACGACATCCCGGCATTGGCTCTTGATGAAAATCAAGCCCGCATGGTGCGGCATGGCCAATCAATTCCCGTGTCAGACGATAGAGTATCGGCTGATATGTTTTGGGTTCACTATGAAACCAAAGCGGTGGCTCTTGGCACTTTAAGAGAAAGTGTTTTTAAGCCGTCACGGATTATTAACCAAAGCCCTATGGGCGCAAACGAAATGGAGTAACGATGTCGATAACTGATGAGCGCAAACAAGCGCTAATAAAAGAATATGCAACAAAAGAGGGCGATACAGGTTCTCCTGAAGTCCAAGTTGCCATTTTAACAGAACGTATCACCAATCTGACTGAGCATTTTAAGTCTCATAAGAAAGACAACCACTCACGGCGTGGTTTGTTGAAAATGGTGAGCCTACGTCGCCGCTTGCTTGATTATGTTAAGTCGCGTGATGTAAGCCGCTACCAATCTTTGATTGAGCGTCTTGGTATTCGCCGTTAATTCCTATTTGGCAATTTTGCCAAACTTTGTCGTAGAGCCCGGCAAAAGCAGTTTTATTAAAAACTGCTCATGATGTCTATTATGTCGAGGTCGGTTCATAGGAGGCCTCATTTTGAAAAACCCGCTTTGGCGGCGGCAGGCGTACCCGGTACGTCCTGCTGGTAAGGAAAGATAGAAGAACGATGTTTGATATTACGCGTGAAGAAATAGAATGGGGTGGGCGCACGCTCACACTTGAGACAGGCAAGATTGCTCGTCAGGCCGATGGTGCTGTTATAGCCACATATGGTGAAACCACTGTCATGGCAACGGTTGTCGCCGATCGCCAACCAAAATCTGGGATTGATTTTTTCCCATTGACTGTGAATTACCAAGAAAAAACATATGCTGCGGGTAAAATTCCCGGCGGTTACTTTAAGCGCGAAGGGCGCCCAAGCGAACGTGAAACACTGATTTCTCGTTTGATTGACCGTCCAATCCGTCCGCTTTTTGTTAAAGGTTTTAAAAACGAAACCCAGGTTATTGCGACAGTTTTATCGCATGACCTTGAGAATGATCCTGACATTGTTGCAATGGTTGCTGTTTCTGCGGCGCTCACAATTTCGGGTGTTCCTTTCATGGGTCCAATAGGTGCTGCGCGCGTTGGTTTTATCGATGGCGAATATGTACTTAACCCAGAAATCGATACATATGGCGATAGCGATCTCGAGCTTGTTGTTGCGGGAACGCAAGATGCGGTTCTTATGGTTGAATCTGAAGCCAAAGGGCTATCTGAAGATGTCATGCTTGGCGCCGTTATGTTTGGTCACAAACACTTCCAGCCAGTGATTGATGCGGTTATTCGCATGGCTGAGAAATGTGCAAAAGAACCACGCATTGTCCCAGAAGTTAATGACGAAGAGCTTCGCGCCAAAGTGGCCGAGATTGCTCAGTCAGCGCTTGAAGAAGCTTATAAGATTGGCGACAAGCAGGAACGACAAGAAAAAATTGCCCTCGCAAAAGATAGCGTGAAAGAAGCACTTTTGACCGCGACCAGCACACCCGATGAATCTATTGCTGTTGGAAGCGCGTTTAAAGGTTTGGAAAGCGACATTGTGCGTGGTTCAATTCTTAAAACGAAAAAACGTATTGATGGGCGCGGCCTTGAAGATGTGCGTCGTATTGAATCAGAAGTCGGTGTCTTACCACGTGCCCATGGCTCCGCTCTGTTTACGCGCGGTGAAACGCAAGCGCTGGTTGTTGCGACACTGGGAACAGGTGATGACGAGCAGATGATCGATGCCCTTGAAGGCACATATAAATCAAACTTTATGCTGCATTATAACTTCCCACCATTCTCTGTTGGTGAGACAGGTCGTGTTGGCTTTACGGGTCGCCGTGAGATCGGTCACGGCAAGTTGGCGTGGCGTGCACTTCATGCTGTTTTACCAAGTAAAGAAGAGTTCCCTTATACACTTCGCTTGGTTTCTGAAATCACAGAGTCTAACGGATCATCATCCATGGCGACTGTGTGTGGTTCATCGCTTGCGATGATGGATGCCGGTGTGCCGTTGAAAACAGCTGTTGCTGGTATTGCCATGGGATTGATCAAAGAAGGTGATGAATTTGCCGTTCTTTCAGATATTTTAGGTGATGAAGATCATCTTGGCGATATGGACTTTAAAGTTGCGGGTACAGCTGACGGTATTACGTCTCTTCAAATGGATATCAAAATTACAGGTATCACAGAAGAGATTATGCGTGTTGCCCTCGACCAAGCACGCGGTGGCCGAAACCATATTCTTGGTGAAATGTCACGTGCCCTAGATACGGCGCGCGGTGAAACTGGAACTTATGCCCCTAAAATTGAAACCATTAAAATTGCGGTTGATAAGATCCGTGAAGTGATTGGTTCTGGCGGTAAGGTTATTCGTGAGATTGTTGAAACGACGGGTGCTAAAATTGATATCTCCGACGATGGTGTGATTAAAGTTGCATCGAGCGATGGTGAGAAAATCAAAGCGGCGATCGATTGGATTAACTCTATTGCGGCCGAGCCAGAAGTTGGCGTGATCTATGAAGGTACGGTTGTCAAAGTCATGGACTTTGGTGCATTTGTAAACTTCTTTGGCAAGCGCGATGGACTTGTCCATATTTCTCAGCTTGCAGAAGACCGCGTTGAGAAAGTTTCTGATATTGTCAAAGAAGGTCAGACCGTCAAAGTAAAACTTCTTGGATTTGATGATCGTGGCAAAGTTCGTTTGTCGATGAAAGTCGTTGATCAGGAAACAGGTGCCGACCTTGAAGGCGCCGAAGAAGCTGCTGATTAATCTAAAGAAGAGCTTATAAAAGAAACGCCGCCCTAGAAACAGGGCGGCGTTTTTTTATGCGCGGATTTATATGTCTGGGTCGTAAGTCGGTGACTTAAGCTACAAGTCGTATCAGACGCGCTTAAAGGCGAGTGACCCATTGGTGCCGCCAAAGCCAAAACTGTTGGATAAGATAATATCGAGTTTTGCATTATCAATGCGCTCACGAACAATAGGCATATCAGCAAAAGCGGGGTCGATCTCTTCAATGTGAGCAGACGGCGCAATAAAATTGCCCTGCATCATGAGAAGGCTGTAAATAGCCTCCTGTACGCCGGCGGCGCCTAAGCTGTGCCCAGTCAGAGATTTTGTTGCACTAATGAGTGGGCAGTTGGACCCGAATAAAGCGCGGAGGGAGTCAATCTCGCTGGTGTCGCCAACAGGTGTTGATGTGGCGTGAGGGTTGATATAATCAACTGGGCCATCGAGGCCGGCCATTGCCATTTCCATACAACGGCGTCCGCCCTCACCAGAGGGCTGTACCATATCCTGCCCATCTGAGGTTGCGCCATATCCGACAATCTCTGCATAGATTTTAGCACCCCGGGCTTTAGCGCGTTCCATTTCTTCGAGCACCAAAACGCCGGCGCCACCAGAGATCACAAAGCCATCGCGATTGACATCAAAGGCACGCGAGGCAATCGTTGGCGTATCATTATATTTACTCGACATGGCACCCATGGCATCAAATAAAACAGATAAAGCCCAGTCAAGCTCCTCACCGCCGCCGGCAAACATAACGTCTTGCTTGCCCCACTGAATGAGTTCTGCGGCATTGCCGATACAATGCGTTGATGTGGCGCATGCACTGCTGATGGAGTAGTTGACACCTTTAATACCAAAGGGTGTTGCGAGCGTTGCCGAATTGGTTGAGCTCATGCATTTGGGAACTGCAAAAGGGCCAACCCGTTTGGGGCCGGAATTGCGTGCTGTATCGGCCGCAGCAATAAGCGCTTTTGTTGATGGCCCGCCCGAGCCCATGATCAAGCCAGTGCGAGGGTTTATAATGTCGTTTTCTTCAAGACCGGCATCGGCAATTGCCTGCTCCATTGCAATATAGTTCCATGCGGCGCCATCACCCATGAAGCGGCGAACGCGTTTGTCGATCGCGCTATCAATATCGATGGTTGGTACACCGGCAATTTGTGACCGAAATCCAAGTTCAGCAAATGGCGCATAGGCTGTAATGCCGGAGCGACCCTCATAAAGACTTTGAGAGACTTCTTGTGCGTTATTTCCAATACATGAAATAATACCTAGGCCGGTAATTGCTACTCTACGCATATTCTATCTCCAGGATATATTTGTTAAGGGCGTGATACTAGAATTCATTCGACTCAAAAAGACCAACGCGTAAATCGCTAGCTGTATAAATTTCTTTTTCATCGACAAGCAAACGTGCATTGCCAATGCCCATAATGAGTTTGCCGGTCATGATGCGGCGTATATCAATTTCGTAACGGGCCAATTTATTCGTTGGCAGAATTTGCCCTCTAAATTTGACCTCGCCACAGCCAAGGGCGCGTCCTCGGCCTTTTTGACCAAGCCAACCAAGGTGAAAGCCAATAAGCTGCCACATTGCATCCAATCCAAGACAGCCGGGCATGACAGGATCGTTTTCAAAGTGACACTCAAAAAACCAGAGGTCTGGCTTAATATCAAGCTCGGCGATGATTTGGCCTTTGTCATATGCCCCGCCTTTATCGCTGATATGCGTAATCCGATCACACATAAGCATAGGCGGCGCGGGCAGCCGTGCGTTGCCTTCACCAAACATTTTCCCTTGGCTACAAGCGATGAGTTCTTCATATGTTAAAGACGATTTGCGTTCCGACAATTTTACCCCCAAGAGCAGCTGGGGCCACTCACTTAGTGCTAATATGAAGCCTAAAACTAGCATGATGTGCTCTTATAGGCAAAGACATAGAGGCTTATTATCGTTTCTCATCTTGGAAATGACAGGCTGGTTTATTGATAATTATGGCAAAAGGCCTGCAAAAACAGTGTCAGATATAAGTGCGTCGGCACCAAGCCACAGCATATGCCATTATGCGGATCTGTTCTTGACATTAAATTTAAGCAAGTCTATTTTGGAATGATTATAAACAACCAAGTTAGTACGTTACAACATGACCTTAGAAATATCCGCTGATAAATCTATTAACGTATCTCCAGAGCAGGAGCGCGCCCTAGAACAACGGTTGCGTGCTGCGGGCATGCGCATGACGCGTCCGCGCATGTTTTTAGCTTTTTTGCTGTTTCGCCATGGTGACCGTCACTTAACTGCCGAGAGGCTGTATGAAGAGGCGAAAGGCGAAGGATTGGCTGTGTCATTGGCCACTGTCTATAATACGCTGAACCAGTTTCTTGACGCTGGCCTATTGCGGCAGGTTGTTGTTGATAGCACTCGTAGCTATTTTGACACAAATCTTGGTGGCCATCATCATTTCTTTGTTGAATCAACCGGTGAATTGATCGACGTCCCATCAAAAGCAATACAGATCAGCGATCTGCCTAAAGCCCCTGAGGGTTTCGATATGTCGGGCGTTGACATTGTTTTACGCCTAACCCCCAAAACGGCTTAACTCTTTATTTCTAAGGTTTTCGACCTTGTTGGCCATGCTTTATCTGTGCAGCGGGTCACATGATTGCGGCGGCCTGAACAGGGCATTTTGTCTTTAGTTGACGTTTACTTTTATCATTCTCAATTAAAGCCTCTAATTATTTTTTAGAATTATTCTAAATTACTTGACGCGACCCATCAGGGACACTATATTCAAAAACAGATAGAGTTCGCTCTGTCTAATTGGTGTCGGTATAATCCGATTGGTTAACGCAAACTGAGGAGTGACAAATGTCTCTTGCAGAATCGAAAACACTACAAAACTTGAAAGACGCGTTCTCTGGTGAAAGCCAAGCAAACCGTCGTTACCTCTATTTCGCGCAAAAAGCCGACGTAGAAGGTTACAATGATGTTGCATCAGTCTTCCGTTCAACAGCTGAAGGTGAAACTGGCCACGCGCATGGTCACCTTGAGTTCATGGAAGAAGTCGGCGATCCAGCAACGGGCGAAAAAATTGGCTCAACAGAAGACAATTTGAAGTCAGCAATCGCTGGTGAAACACATGAGTACACAGACATGTATCCAGGCATGGCGCGTACAGCTCGTGACGAAGGTTTTGACGAAATCGCAGATTGGTTCGAAACACTTGCGAAAGCAGAAAAGTCACACGCCGGACGTTTCCAAAAAGCATTGGATTCAATGGACTAATAAGACAGACTGTGACGACATATCGGTCCGGCTTTGCCGGACCGATTATGACGTCGATTTAGACGAAGTGCTTAAAAGACGGCGACACTTAATGTGATGACCTGATATAGCGTTTCAAGTATCACAATCTTTATTATGCGACAGCTTACTCTTGGAGAATGTTATGAAAGAAGGCAGCACAGAAGCGCCAATCCGCCATCCGATCGAATGGCAAACGGAAGCATTTTATGATCAAGCTGAGCTTGATGAAGAGCTGCGCCGCCAGTTTGACATTTGTCATGGTTGCCGTCGCTGTTTTAATCTTTGTGATAGTTTTCCCCGCCTATTTGATCTTATCGACGAGAGCGAGAGCGGTGAGCTTGACACGGTAGAAAGCGCAGATTTTGCGCCAGTCGTTGAGGCCTGTACTTTATGTGACCTTTGCTTCATGACCAAATGTCCTTATGTGCCGCCACACGAATTTAATCTTGATTTTCCGCACCTTATGTTGCGTGCCCGCGCTGTCGAATTAAAAGAGAAAGGGTCTCCACCTTTTGTCCAAAATCAGCTTGCGCAGATGGACCGTAACGGAACAGCTATTGCGCCTATTGCAGGTATTGCAAATTGGGCGAGCACATCGGGCAATCCAATTACACGCCCCATCATGGACGCAACACTTGGTATCGACAAAAAAGCCGAATTACCAAAATTTGCTGGCAAAACATTTATGAAACGCGCCGCTGATGCTGTTAAGTCTGGTGCATATGCGCCTAACCCAAATGGACCAGCGAAAGGTCGCGAGGCTGTGCTATATGCTACCTGCGCTGTCAATTACAACAACCCAACGGTCGGCGAGGCTGCAGCACTTGTTCTTGCCCATTTGGGTGTGCAGGTTCAAACCGATTACCCAGGCTGCTGCGGCATGCCATTTCTAGAACAGGGTAATATTGCTAAAGTAGCCGAGAATGCTGCAAAAGTTTCAGCCATGCTCCGGCCTTTGGTAGATGCTGGTAAAGATATCATTACCCTAACGGCCAGTTGCGGATTGATGTTCAAATTTGAATGGCCTCTTATTTTGCCAGACAATGAAGACGTCAAAGCGTTGAGCGCAGCCACGAAGGATATTAGCGAATATGTTGTGAGCATTGCCAATAATGAGGGTCTTCTCGATGGAATGAAGCCACTCAAAGGTGGCGTTGCCATGCACCTTGCCTGTCACGCGCGGGCACAGAATATTGGTCCAAAATCGGCTGAACTTCTGCGCTATATACCAGAGGCAGAGGTCACAGTGATTGAGCGGTGTTCCGGTCATGGCGGCACATTTGGCGTTATGAAAGAGACACATGATATTGCAATGAAAATTGGCAAGCCCGCGGGTCGCCTTGTTGCCAAAAGCAATGCTGAGACCGTGTGTTCTGATTGTCCGCTTGCTGCAAAACATCTTGTTCAGGTCGTTGATGGCTTGGATACGGTCGAAAACCCACCAGAGGCCGCACACCCAATTGAGGTCTTTGCGCGCGCTTATAACTTAATTTAAATCAAACGACTTTCTGAAAGGATCGCACATGTCTTCTCCCAAACGTATTACACGCGATGATATTTTAAGCCCAGAAGATTACCTTGCCCAAAGAGCGACTTTGCGTAAGCGTATCGTCGAGATAAAAAAGCCACGTCGGATTGATGTGGGCCCGCATGCTACATTTTATTTTGAAAGCTACGAAACGATGTTGCAGCAGATTCAAGAAATGCTTTACATCGAAAAAGGTGGCGAGGAACAGCTTGTTGATGAGTTGGAAGCTTATAATCCAATGATTCCACAAGGCAAAGAGTTGACAGTAACACTCATGTTCGAAATTGATGACCCCGTCCGCCGCGGCACTATTTTGCGCAGCCTCACAGATGTTGAATTAAAAACATTTGTCCAAGTTGCTGGCGAAAAAGTTTACGCTGTCCCCGAGCAAGACGTTGAGCGTACAGCCTCTGATGGCAAGACCTCATCTGTTCATTTCTTACACTTCCCATTTCCAGATCATCTGATTGAGAAGTTCTGTGCTGGCGAAGAGCAAGTTGTGCTTGGCATTGATCATGAAAACTATGCGCACATGACAGTCTTGACGCCTGAAACGCGTCAGTCATTAGCTCAAGACTTCGATCGTTAAATTTATCGTTTAATATCTCAACGAATGTATCGCTTCCATTAGTCGAGCATTTCGTCAGGATAAATACCCCAAAGGTGTGAGCGCTGCACCCATCCCTCAAGGCCTGTCGTGCTCACACCACACCAATCACCAAGACATTGGTTGAGTTTTACAATTACATCTTGTCGTAAGAAGGCCAGAATATAGCCTTCCGCTTCCGGGTCTCGTCTTATTGGGATGCCGGGTTCGGTTGTGGTAACGAGCCCATAACGTGTGCCCGTGAGCAATCTGACATGCATCCACCCATGGACCCCATCACGATCGCGCACTTCGCGCCACTGATCATATTCTGAGATCACCTCTAAAGGCATTCCGGCGCGTCGATATTGCCACTTAACAGGAAATTGAGTCCCCGGGCCCACCCGCATATTTGCTTCATCAAAAACAATACTGACAAAACGCGGAATTTTTAGGCCTGATGACGCAGACTCCTCTGCATAAATACGAGCCGGAACGGCAAGCAATAGCAAACAGATAATGAGATAAGGGCTATAATATCTGGCAAATCGTTTCATGCCCCGAAATTATCACGCACGCTCGAATAGACAAGCGCTTAGAAATTTATTTGCAATAGGATGTTAAAAGCGACGCCGGACCATATACACCCTTAAAAACTTCTGTTCGAAGATGAGGAATTTGCTAATATCATGGAAATGCCCAGGAGCTTTCATTGTCCCATAGTCGACTTCACATCGCATTAACACGCCGCCTTACGGCACCCATTGAGGCCCGTATGGGAGAGCTTTTTTCTGTAACCTATAATGAGGATGATGGTGCGCTTTCGTCAGAGCAACTGGTCAAGCTCATGCAAACCCATGATGTTTTGGTCCCGACTGTCACCGATAAAATAAGTGCAGAGCTAATTGCGGCCGCGGGTCCGCGCCTTAAGTTGATTGCGAATTTTGGGAACGGCACCGATAACATAGATGTTGATGCTGCTTATGCTCATGGCATAACGGTAACAAATACGCCAAGTGTACTCACAGAAGATACAGCTGATATGACACTGGCTCTTATTCTCGCTGTTTCGCGGCGCCTTGTTGAGGGTAATCGCATTGTTCATCAGGCTGGTCAGTTCACCGGCTGGTCGCCGAACTGGATGCTCGGACAGCGCGTTGGTGGAAAAAAACTTGGCATTATTGGCATGGGTCGGATTGGAACAGCCGTTGCACGGCGGGCCCGTGCTTTTGGGCTAGAGATACATTATTTCAATCGTCATCGGGTTCACCAAACAACAGAAACAGAATTGGGAGCAACTTACTGGGAGAATTTGGACCGTATGTTGCGGCACATAGACATATTAAGTATTCATTGTCCGCATACACCGGCAACCTACCATCTATTATCAGGGCGTCGGATTGCGCTTTTGCAACCACACGCGAGTGTTATTAATACCAGTCGCGGGGAAGTCATTGACGAAGCCGCCCTGGCCCGCGCGCTCAGCGATGGTTTATTGGGTGGTGCGGGGCTTGATGTTTTCGAGCGCGAGCCAGCCGTCCATCCCGCGCTTCTTGAATTACCGAATGTTACCCTTATTCCGCATATGAGTTCGGCAACACGTGAAGGACGCCAAAGCATGGGGGAGAAAGTTATTATAAACATACAAACCTTTGCCGATGAACATCGCCCGCCCGATCGCGTCTTACCAAGTTCCGCCGCAATTTAGGTTCTGAGTTTTGTCATTGAGCGCGACCTAGTCGAGCATCCCAAATCATTATGTTTTTGACTTTGTGCCGGTTAAGGGATTGGACGGGTCATGTGGTAACTTAATTGTTCTGATCGTTGAGGAAAGTCCATCATAAATAAGCAGACGTCCAGCTAAGCTTTCCCCAATAGATAGAATTTCTTTGACGACTTCAACAGCTTGCAGGCTTCCCAATGTGCCTGTAATTGCACCTAGCACACCTCGGCTTGTGCAATCATCTTCTGAGCGAACATCTGTCGGGACAAGGCAGCGGTAACTTGGGAGGGGCACACCGTCTGCGTCATTGAGATAGGGTTTGAGTGTTGTGAGCTGTCCCTGAAACCCAATTGCGGCGGCGCTAATGAGAGGTTTCTTTTGATAATAGCAGGCGTCGCTAATAATAAACCGTGTTTCAAAATTATCGCTGCAGTCTGCAACAACATCATAATCACCGATAAGTGTTGAAATATTTTCTGCTGTGACACGCAATGTATGAATCTCAAAACTGGTTTTGCTATTAAGCGATGCAAGGGTTTCGCATGCGGCGACTGTTTTGTTTTGACCAATATGATTTTCATAAAACAATATTTGGCGCTGAAGGTTGCTGAGTTCGACTATATCATTATCAACAAGTCCTAATGTGCCAATGCCGGAAACAGTCAAATATTGCGCGAGCGGACAACCTAGTCCACCCATGCCGATAATCAGCACGCGAGCAGACTTGAGCTTTTGTTGACCCGCACCGCCAATATTGGGCAATAACAGATGACGCCGATAGCGCAGCTCAGGCGCGTGCAAGTCATCTGTCATATTTTATAGGCCTTCAAATAGCGCCGTGGACAAGTAGCGTTCGGCAAAGCTTGGAAGAATTATAACGATATTTTTACCCGCCATCTCAGGGCGTTTGCCAACCTCAAGAGCCGCAGCAACTGCAGCACCCGAACTAATGCCGCCGGGCACACCTTCTAAGCGCGCAAGACGACGCGCGGTTTCAAATGCAGTCTCGTTGGATATGGTAACGATCTCATCAATTAAATTAGCGTCCATGTTGCCTGGTATAAAGCCAGCGCCAATACCTTGAATTTTATGTGGCCCTGGAGCGCCCCCCGACAGGATTGGGCTGTCTTCAGGTTCAACAGCAATCATTTTTAGTTCTGGCTTGCGTTCTTTGAGGCGGCTGCCGACGCCGGAAAAAGTACCGCCAGTACCGACACCAGAAATGACAATATCGACAGTCCCGTTGGTGTCATTCCAAATTTCTTCTGCAGTTGTAACGCGATGAATTTGTGGATTGGCTGGATTGTTGAATTGCTGCGGCATGACCCATGTTGGATTTTGCGCGAGTAATTCTTCGGCTCGACCAATGGCCCCTTTCATTCCTTTTTCGGCTGGCGTGAGCTCAAGCTGAGCACCTAATAATAAGAGCATCTTACGGCGCTCGATCGACATGCTTTCAGGCATGCATAAAATGAGTTTGTAACCTTTGGCCGCGCAAGCAAATGCAAGGGCAATTCCTGTATTTCCTGATGTCGGCTCAATAATGACTGTGCCTTCGTTTATTTGGCCGCTTTGCTCGAGCGCTTCAATCATAGCAACGCCGATACGGTCCTTGACGCTTGCAATCGGATTAAAAAACTCAAGTTTGGCCAAGAGGTTAGCCTGACACTCTTCAGCGGCTTGCAAGCGCTTAAGGCGCACAATTGGCGTATTGCCAATTGTGTCGATGATAGAGTCATAAATTTTTCCTCGGCCTGTTGTGCGTGGTTGCTCACTCATAATTAATTCCCCTTCTTATTTTGCGTTTCATATTTACGCTTGCCGTTTCGTACAAAATTATATTGTAAAGTCTTCGCTCTGTATCGCCGTAGCAACATTGGGAGCGTCACGGCATAAATCTTCAATCGTAATGGCATCAAGTTCAAGTCGCATATTTTCAGCGACCTTGTCGCATAATGGCATGATAACGCTTTGCCCCAAAGCAGAACGGAGGGTGACCTGTTCCTCATTATTATCCAGACTATCAATCACGCGAATGATTTCGCCAATACTAATCCGACGGCGTTCTCTTGCCAGGCGGTAACCGCCACGGGGGCCGCGAACGCCTCGCAGAATATCGGCGCGGACCAGTGCCTGCATAATTTGTTCAAGATAACGTTGAGGCACTTGTTGGCGATCGGTAATTTCACGCGCTTGGACGGGTTCGGGTCGCGCGTGAACAGCGACGTCAATAACAGCCTCTAAGGCAAGCATAGTTTTACGCGATAATGGTTGCATGATATTAGGCCTTACCTGTGGAACCAAATCCACCTTCACCGCGTTGGGTTTCGGGCAGGCTATCGGTTATTTCAAGAGTGCCTTTGGTGACCGGTGCAAAGACCATTTGCGCGATGCGCTCGTCGCGTTCAATGACAAAATCCTCTTCGCCAAGATTGATCAAGATCACTTTAATTTCACCTCGATAATCGCAATCAATCGTGCCGGGCGTGTTGAGAACGGTGACGCCATGTTTTGCGGCAAGCCCAGAGCGTGGCCGAATTTGCGCTTCATAATCTTGAGGCAAGGCAATGGAAAGACCTGTCTCAATGAGTGCGCGCGCCATTGGCTTTAACGTAACGGGTGCCGTGAGGGCGGCTTTGAGGTCCATGCCTGCGGCACCGTCTGTGGCATAAAAAGGAAGCTCTAGCCCCTCTGCGTGAGAGAGTTGAACAATAGGAATTTTAATGTGCGACACGTTTTTACTCCTTACTGCGGTTGCTTAAGCATATAGTCTGAGACTTTAACGACCAGTTTTTGTGCGACCTCTGTCTTGCTCATCGCGGGCCATTTGTCTTGGTCATCATTGGTGAAAATGTCGACCGTATTATGGTCGCCTCCCATAATGCCATTCTCGGGAGAAACATTATTAGCGACAATCCAGTCACATCCTTTGCGTATGCGTTTTGCTTGAGCATATTCAGACACATTTTCGGTTTCAGCTGCGAAGCCAATGACAAGGCCTGGACGTTGTGCGCCAGATTGTTGGCTCACCCATGCTAGAATGTCTGGGTTCTCAACAAGCGTGAGAGTGGGGGCTTTGCTGTCAGCATTCTTTTTGACTTTCTGGCTTGCTTGGGTTTCAACGCGCCAGTCCGCGACAGCAGCTGTCATGACGGCAATATCTGCTGGTAGGGCGGCCTGTACATGTTCTAACATTTCACAGGCTGTTTCGACGCGCGTTATTTGCACCCCCGTTGGACAAGGGAGGTCGGTTGGCCCGCTAATCAGCGTCACCGAAGCCCCCGATGCGGCAAAAGCCGCGGCGATAGCATAGCCTTGTTTGCCCGAAGACCGATTGGCGATATAGCGCACAGGGTCTATCGGTTCATGCGTCGGACCTGCTGTGACGAGCACGTGTTTTCCGCTAAGTGCCCCATCATTTTTAGCAAGTGCCGGTGGTGCGTGTTCTGTTTCATGTTGGTTGAGGCCATCCATTACCTGAGAGACGATGTCGTCAACTTCACTCATGCGTCCGAGCCCGAACTCACCACAGGCCATATCGCCTTCGTCAGGGCCGATTATGCGAATGCCATCCGCTTTGAGTTGCTCTAAATTTCGCTGTGTTGCGGGGTGATGCCACATACGGACATTCATAGCGGGAGCGATAAAGACAGGTTTATCTGTCGCTAATAATGTGGTGCTGGCCAGGTCATTGGCCACACCCATGGCCATTTTGCCAATGAGGTCGGCTGTAGCCGGTGCCACTAAAATTGCATCAGCCTCTCGGGAAAGTTGAATATGGCCCATTTCAGCCTCATCCTTGAGGTCGAATAAATTCTCATAAACTTTATCGCCAGAGACGCTTGCAATTGATAGAGGAGATACGAATTGTGCAGCGGCGGCTGTTAAGACACAGCGTGCATTGATCCCTTGTTTTTTAAAGGCGCGTACAAGCTCGGGCGCTTTATATGCCGCGATCCCGCCACCAATAATGATTAGAATACGATTTATACTCATTAAAACCCAAGATTTTGAGGGCGCTGAAAGATGCGCCGCATTTCAGGCTTATTCTACTATTAAAAGGTGTGAAAATTCAAGTTCCCGATAAAAACATTGTGTATTAAATAATTTATCGATTAGTTCTGAGAAAATAGCCAAATAGCATATAGGCCAATGAAAAGAGCCGTCAGGCCTATTATGCGCGCCACTCGGTCTGGCTTTTGGGGCTCTGGTTCTGTTAGCTGGGTTGCGGCTGATTGAAGGGCGGCCAATGTGTCGGGCAAACCTTTTATAGTGCGGCTGATGTTTTTTAAGCCTGCACGTGCCTCGCGGAGCTTGCCTTCTGGACCGAGCTCTTTTTTTAACCATGTACTGACAATGGGTTGTGCGGCATCCCAGATATTGAGCTTGGGATCAAAACTGCGGGCAACCCCCTCTACTGTGACCATGGTCTTCTGGAGCAATAAGAGCTGAGGTTGGGTTTCCATTTCAAATTGGGCGGTCACGTCAAAAAGATGTGTGAGGAGATTGGCCATGGAAATATTTTCAGCATTTTGATCGCGAATAGGTTCACCAATCGAGCGTAGGGCTTGTGCAAATTCATCAATGCTATTGCGTTTGGGGACATAACCCGCCTCGAAATGTACACGCGCCACTTTATCGTAATCACGTGTGATAAAG
>CBFHJI010000003.1:0-31049 GCA_965656255.1 Alphaproteobacteria bacterium | reverse complement strand
CCGTGAAGAATTTCCGCTAAGAACCGTCGGCTATCATAATCGAGGCGCCCGACAATACCAAAGTCGATGCCGACCAGAACACCATCGTGAGCAATCATCAGGTTGCCTTGGTGCATATCAGCATGAAAAAAGCCGTCTCTCAATGCTTGGTTTAGGAAGGTTTGGATGAGCCGTGTGGCGAGCGTGGGCATGTCGTGCCCTGCCTTTGTGAGTGCGTCCACATGACTGGCCGGCGTGCCATCAATCCATTCCATGGTTAGGATTTGCTTGCTTGTGGCTTCCCAGATGACTTTAGGCACTGTGAAGAAAGGGTCATCTTTTGTATTTTCATACATCTCTGATAATGCGGCGGCCTCAAGACGCAGGTCCGTTTCTAGGCTGATTGTGCGCTGAAGGACATTGAGGCTATCGGTTGGCCGCAAGCGCCGCGCGCGAGGGACGAAGCGTTCGACCAAACGGGCAATGGTAAAAAATACACGAAGCTCATTGCGTAGTTTGGTCTCTATATTGGGGCGGAGTAATTTGACGGCGAGATCTTGATCGCGATTACGCGCATCCTTGGCGCGGTGGACTTGCGCGATGGATGCGGCGGCAACAGGGGCGCCAAGCTCGACGATGAAGCGATCCGCGTCTGGAATTTCGTCATGCAATAATTGCTCTGCGATGGCCTGATCAAAAGGCGCCATTTTATCTTGCAGTAAACGCAAGTCTGCGGCGAGGTTGGCGCCAATAACGTCGGGCCGCGTTGCCAGAAATTGCCCAAGTTTAATATAGGTTGGCCCAAGATCGGCAATGCGCTTTGACAGTTTTTCACCGCGTTCGCTATGACCATAATTAGGGACACCTAAGGTGAAAATACGGCGTGCAGCACGCAGTGTCAGTGGCGCACGTTTTTTGAAATCAGGCGGTAGAACGCTGTCTTGCGCGAGCAATAAGCGCATCATCCGCAGCAGCCTTAATGTTCCGACGGTGCGGCTCATAGTGGCCGCCACCCTAGGTGGAGAGCAACAATGCCAGCCGAGAGTCGTTCATGGCGTACGCGCTCAAACCCGGCTTCTTTCACTTCTGTTGCAAAATCATCAGCTGCTGGAAATGTACGAATGCTCTCAACCAAATATTTATAGGGGGCCGCATCGCCAGTAACTAAACGACCCATAGGCGGTATTAGGTTAAATGAATAAGCGTCATAGGCTTTCATCATGGACGCATTCGGAATATGCGAAAATTCAAGGCAGGCAAAAATTCCCCCTGGCTTGAGTACGCGCCAGGCCTCTTTCAGTGCCGCATCGCGGTGGGTGACATTGCGAATGCCAAAAGCAATCGTGTAAATATCGCAGCTTTTATCTTCGAGCGGCAAGGCCTCGGCATTGCCTACACTGGCTTGAATATGATGATCTAAGTTTTGTTTTTGCGCATTGGCATAGCCGACGCGCAGCATTTCGGCATTAATGTCAATGAGGCGGACATCCAAAAGGCCGTTGCGTCCGGCAGGGCTTTTGAGCGCGCGGAAGGCAATATCTCCTGTGCCGCCAGCAACATCGACCATGGTCATGGGCTTGCGCGCTGCGTGCAAAGGAAGGCGGCGTATCATATGATTTTTCCAAAGTCGGTGAAGCCCGACGGACATCATGTCGTTCATTATGTCATAGCGATCAGCGACCGCATCAAAAACACCGCGCACGCGCGACTGCTTCTCGCTCGTTGGAATTTTAGTAAACCCAAAATTGGTTTCAGTGTTTTGGCTTTTTTCACTCATGGCCGCGAAGATAAACGAAAGAGGCGCTCGTGGCTAGATAAGCATTCATTTCTTATTTTGCTGTTTTTCCTTATGTTTATTTGAAACCTAGGCTATCTTGTTCTTCATGCCAGAACTTCCAGAAGTTGAAACAGTACGTCGCGGGCTTGAACCTCACATGGTAGGGCAGGTTATTGACTATATTGCTTTGCGTCGGCCCAATTTGCGTTACCCCTTTCCCGCCCAATTTGAACAGACCTTATTGGGGGCTGAGATCAAACATATTGGCCGGCGCGCTAAATATTTATTATGTCACATCACAACGGCGCAAAATGATGACCTGGTTTGGATTACCCATCTGGGTATGACGGGGCGTTTTACAATATATAATGATGCCCCTAATACGCCCGGTCGGTTTCATAATCAGATTGAGCCGCGTGAAACGCATGAGCATGTGGTCTTGTCATTGCGCAATGATACACAAATTACCTATTGTGACCCAAGACGCTTTGGCTTTATGCACCTCATCCCCGAAGAAGATATTTCAAAATATCCTGCTTTTGTCACGATGGGCCCCGAACCAACCCAGCCGATTGATGTTGCGGGCTTATCGCAACGTCTCTCGCACCGGTCATGCCCGATTAAGTCTGCCCTGCTGGATCAATCAGTATTGGCGGGCTTGGGTAATATATATGTTTGCGAGGCTTTGTTTCGCTCAGGCATTTCGCCCAAAACGCGTGCGAATAAAATTAGCAAACAGCGCTTGGCGCGTCTTAGCGCGGCCATTGAGGCTGTGATTGCGGAAGCCATTCTGGCTGGTGGCTCAACTTTGCGCGACTTTCGTGCCAGCGATGGTGAGCTTGGTTATTTCCAGCACCAATTCGATGTCTATGACCGTGCGAATGAGGCCTGTTCACGGGCGACATGCCAAGGTATAGTTAAACGCATTGTCCAGTCGGGGCGGTCGAGCTTTTATTGTGGAACATGTCAGAAGTGATCTGTGTATGACGGTTCTAAAGAAAGTAAGTGTGGCGATATGACAAAAATTACCTTTAAAGGCCATTCATCAGCTCTTCAAATGCCATTGCATGCTTTCGTGATTTTGGCATTTCTAGGTGGATTATGGTTTGCGGCTTTGTTACCAGCCCATGCTGAACCCGGTTATTTATCTGCGGCACCCGATATACCATTGGCAAGCGGATTGATTGAACGTGAACAAGATGCTTTTAGCTTTGATAAAGCCGAAGGCCGCATTTTAACCGTCATGCTTGGCCGAGAAGACGGGTTAAACGATGTTGAAATTATTCAATTTTACGCAGATAGTCTGCCCAATCTGGGCTGGACGGTAACCTCGGATGATAAGACAAGTTTGGCCTATCTCCGTGATGCGGAATTGTTGCGCATTGTGGTCTTGCCCGAACATGTGGAATTAACGATAACCCCTATACATCAAGATGAACGCTAAAGAGGCTCAAAAATGAAATATGAAAACATCTTATTCGAAACGCGAGGTCGGGTTGCTCTTATTACGCTGCACCGCCCAAAGGCGCTCAATGCCCTATGCGGTCTGCTTATGGACGAATTAACAGATGCGATTGAAAAATGTGATGCTGATCCGGCGATTGGCTGCATTGTTCTAACAGGCTCTGAAAAAGCATTTGCTGCGGGTGCAGATATAAAAGAAATGCAAAGCAAAAATTATATAGATGTTTTGAGTGAAGATTTTATAACCGCGAATTGGGAAGCGGTGGCCAAGGCTCGCAAGCCTGTCATTGCGGCGGTGGCTGGATACGCGCTTGGTGGTGGCTGTGAGCTTGCCATGATGTGCTCATTCATTCTTGCCGCTGATACGGCTAAATTTGGACAGCCAGAGATCAATCTTGGCGTTATTCCAGGCGCCGGCGGTACGCAGCGCTTGACACGCTTTGTCGGCAAGTCAAAGGCAATGGAAATGTGCTTAACAGGGCGCATGATGGATGCCGAAGAGGCTGAGCGGTGTGGGCTTGTTAGCCGTGTCATTCCCGCCGAAAACTTACTTGAAGAAGCTATGGCCACAGCAGATAAAATTGCTGAAAAGTCATTGCCATCTGTGTTGATTGCCAAAGAATGTGTGGATCGGGCCTATGAAACAACCTTGAGTGAAGGTGTTCGCTTCGAGCGTCGCGTATTCCATTCCTTATTCGCCTTTGAGGATCAAACGGAAGGTATGGCCGCCTTTGCTGAGAAACGCGCGCCGAAGTTTCAAAATAGATAGTCAATTACGGGTTGACGCACTGCCACCTTCGGCCTATAAACCGCGCTCATAAGCCATTTACAAGCGTAGAGGGCTGATTGTGGTTGACCGGCTTAATGGTTGAACTAAAACAATTTTATAGTGAAGGTCCCCGTTTGGGGTGATGGATTAGAAAATGGCGAATACAAAATCTGCCAAGAAAATGGTAAGAAAAATTGCAAAGCGTACTGAAGTAAATCGCAGCCGCCTAAGTCGTGTGCGTACTTTCTTGCGCCGTGTTGAAGAAGCCCTTGCAAGCGGTGACAAGTCTGTTGCTGAAAGTGCTTTGAAAGATGCGCAACCAGAAATTATGCGCGCTTCTCAAAAAGGCATTATGCATCCCAATACAGCTTCTCGCAAAGTATCTCGCCTAGCAAAGCGCGTTAACTCGCTTTAAGCCTCTCGCTTCTAATCGATCTTGCGCTTAGGTGAATCCTGATGATCGCAGTTTTGCTGTCGATTTAAGACATATTAAAACCCTCTCTTCAAAGAGGGTTTTTTTATGCCTTTAAGATGGTTCTGCGGAGGGGTAATAAATATAAATTCTCTTATGGGAGGATCTATATTTTTATAAAAAAAATACCTCAAAAGGACATTATGAAGACGATGTTAAAAATAATGGGGATGCATTTCTTGGCAAATGAAAAAAAATTAAAAAAAAATGTATTTTTTATTATTACGCAAGTAACCGAATTTAATGCAACTTTTTGTATCGACCGCACCTTTGAAAAAAAAACATTCTATGTTCTCGTTTCCTTCCTATTGCATTACGCGCTCACCTGAAATTATACTAGGCCACTGCCAAGCGCAGAAACCTAATTTGCTATAACGCGTGCGGAATATCTTAAGTTAATCAATGGCTTAGGTTAATAATTTCCTTTGTGTTATTGGTCAAAAAATGTCTCGATGTTGAGTTTATTCGCTCGACATATTTAATAAGTTTTGAAAGGTATAAAAGCACGATGGTCGATGTTAATTTGCTTGATATACCTTACGATGGGTTTTCCGGACATGTAACGCCTGCGACCGCTTATGGTGCCATTGCGCATCGCGATGAAAATGCGCCGGGTGCAGTTATTGTTGATGTGCGCACAGTTGCCGAATGGCAATTTGTCGGTCTTCCGGACTTACCTGCGGATTGTTTCTTTAAGATTGAATGGCAAACTTATCCGACGATGAGTTTGAATGACGATTTTGGGACTGCTTTGCAGCAAGGCATTCCCGACAAGTCGACGCCTATTTTTATGTTATGTCGCTCTGGCGCGCGGTCTATGGCTGCGGCCCAATGTGCGGTCACATTAGGATATGCGTTGGCGTTTAATATTGCTGGTGGTTTTGAGGGTGATGTCGATGCTAATGGACATCGGGGCGTTACAAATGGATGGAAAGCCGATGGCTTGCCGTGGAAACAAATGTAATTGCTGCGATTTGTGTTGCGAGGCATTGAGCGTTTAAACAGTTAAAGAGTTGGAATATCTGGCATATGGAAAATGAACAAGAAGTCGGCGCTGAGGGCGGTTCTGAAAAAGTTGAAATTGAAAATCCAGAGTTGCGCTTGCTTGAAATGCAATGGCACAAGGTGAAGTCTCGTTTGCGCGCCGAACTTGGTGAGGCAACTTTTAACAGTTGGTTCAAGCTTTTGACGGTTCAAGGGCGCGCCCGTGGGCGGATAACACTGCAAGTGCCGACTCGCTTTGTCAGAAGCTGGATCGAGGCGCATTACCTCAATCGTATTTTGGATTATTGGCGTATTGAAGATGAGACTGTGAAGCGGATTGATATTGATCTTCAGCCCGAATATGTTCCTCAAGCCGCTCAGACACGCGTTCAAACAGCCCCACCTAGTCGTTTGCCAAATTTCACAAGCCGTCCGACCCCGGCTGCGCCGGTTGAACGGGCGCCGATTAAGCGCCCTGATATGGGGGCGCCGCTTGATCCTCGTTTTACTTTTGATAATTTCATTGTTGGCAAGTCCAATGAGCTTGCTCACGCTGCCGCACGGCGCTTGGCGGAAGATAGCGGTGTTGTCTTTAATCCCTTGTTTTTATATGGCGGTGTTGGGCTCGGCAAAACTCACTTAATGCACGCTATTGCTTGGGAAATTAATAAATTGCGGCCCGAGAGTACAATTCTATATCTATCGGCTGAAAAGTTCATGTATCAATTTGTTCGCGCATTGCGCTTTAAGGACACAATGGCTTTTAAGCAGCAGTTCCGTGAAGTCGATGTTTTGATGATTGACGATATCCAATTCATTGCCGGTAAGGATTCTACACAAGAAGAGTTTTTCCATACTTTTAATGCCTTAATTGACCATAATCGTCAGGTTATTATTTCAGCCGATCGCTCACCATCTGATCTTCAGGGCATTGAAGAACGTATTCGTTCGCGCCTTGGCTGGGGTTTGGTTGCCGATATTCATCCGACCGATTATGAGTTACGCCTTGGTATATTGCAGGCGAAAGCCGATGCTTTAATGGCCCGCGGTGATCATGCAACAGTTCCTAAGGGCGTATTAGAGTTTTTGGCCCAGAGAATAACCAATAATGTACGGGAGCTTGAGGGCGCCCTGAACCGTATCGTTGCTTATTCATCTTTTGTTGGCTGTGCGATTACGCTTGAGGTTGCGCAAGATGTTTTGCGCGATTTACTACGGGCGTCAGAGCGTCGTGTGACGATTGATGAGATTCAGCGTCGGGTTGCCGAGTATTTTAACGTTCGAATTGGCGATATGCTGTCAGCGCGTCGCGCGCGCACTGTTGCCCGTCCACGCCAAATTGCAATGTATTTGTCTAAGCAATTGACCACTCGGTCTTTGCCCGAAATTGGACGTAAATTTGGTGGCCGCGATCATACAACGGTTATTCATGCCGTTAAAAAAATTGATCAACTCCGTGGTGAGGACCCTGCATTAGACGAAGATGTGGATCTCTTGCGCCGGATGCTCGAAAATTAAACAAAAAAGCCTCTGTTTTCGCCAAAACGGTTCAACAAACGGCTTAGATTCTGTTATAGTTTAAGCCACTTTGTGGATGTGATTCGTTATGCACAAGCGCGCAGGCAGGTATTGCGTGTGGGTGTTGGGGCATGATGACCAAGTCCACATGAGGTTAATTAGTTTGCTAACCTTGGTTCGCATATTAATAACCACATAAAATCTAAGCCAGAGCGATACAAAAGTGCTGATGGCAATATGGAGAGAGCATCATGCGGACGATTATTGAAAAAAGTGCATTACTCAAAGCGTTAAATCACGTGCAAAGTGTGGTCGAGCGCCGCAATACAATTCCAATTTTGTCCAATGTTCTTTTGCAAGCCCAGGGTGGCTCCCTGTCTTTGACGGCAACAGATTTGGAAATTGAGATCCGTGAGAAAATTGAGGCTGATGTGCATCAAGAGGGTGCCGTCACCGCGCCCGCTCATATGCTTTATGACATTGTTCGGAAGCTAGCTGATGGTGCCCAGGTTGAGCTATCGCTTGACGCGGATGCGGGTCGCCTGAATTTGAGTTCGGGGCCGTCGCACTTTACATTGCAAACCTTGCCCAAGGATGATTTTCCCGCCATGTCGCAAGACGAAATGCCGGTTACGTTTGCTTTGCCTGCTGAGCAATTACAATCTCTCATCGATCGGACGCGCTTTGCAATTTCCTCCGAAGAGACACGCTATTATTTAAATGGGATTTACCTGCATACGGTTGAAGAAGGTGGCCGTGGTCTTTTGCGCGCTGTGGCGACAGATGGCCACCGTTTAGCTCAGGCACAAATTAATCAACCTGTCGGCGCGGCTGGCATGCCATCGATTATTGTTCCCCGTAAGACAGTGAATGAAACACAAAAGCTTCTCGAAGAAGCTGGTGGCGAAGTGAGCGTTCAGCTCTCTGATACGCGCATTAATTTTGCCTTCGAGTCAATTGTTTTGACCTCAAAACTAATTGATGGAAAGTTCCCAGATTATACGCGGGTTATTCCAAGCAGCAATGACAAGACATTGAGCGTTGATGTGCGCGCCTTCAAACAAAGCGTTGATCGTGTGGCGGCTATTTCAAGCGAGAAGTCGCGAGCGGTTAAATTGATGCTCGATAATGATCGTCTCATGTTTAGCGTGTCTAACCCAGATGGTGGTAGCGCTTCTGATGAATTATCAGTTGCTTATGATGCGGCGTCTCTAGAGATTGGTTTTAACGCCCGTTACCTGCTTGATATTATGGGGCAGATTGAAGGCGAGACAGCATCTATGGAGCTTGCTGATGCTGGTTCTCCAACCATTGTGCGTGACCTTGCCGATAAAGACGCGCTTTATGTGTTAATGCCGATGCGGGTCTGAGGTGCGCGAAACGCTGGGGCATAAGCAGAAAATGGCGGCACAAGAAAACACGGTGCCGGCCGCTATTGTTTCGCGGATGCCTCACATTACGGCTTTAAGATTGCAAAATTTTAGAAATTATATCGAGGCCGCCTGCCCCTTTGGTGCTCAGCTCAATATTCTCATTGGGGCCAATGGTATGGGCAAAACAAATATTCTTGAGGCGGTTAGTTTGCTTGGTCAGGGGCGCGGTTTGCGTGGATCACAATTTGCTGAACTAACCTCTAAGGGTACCAATGCCGGTTGGGCAATTGGCGCTGATATTGCCTTGCCATTTGGTGAGAGTAAGGTGCGTGTGAGTTATCAGGGCGAGGGACGCGTTTTGCATATGGATGGTGATGTCCGAAAAAGCTTTGAAGCTTTATCGGCTCATCTCCCGCAATTATGGTTAACGCCCGCCATGGATCGTCTCTTTGTTGAGAGTGCTTCGGGGCGCCGCAAATTTCTTGATCGATTTGCGATCACATTAAACCCGTCACTCACAGTTGCGCTGGCCTCTTATGAGAAAGCAATGCGCGAGCGCAATCGGCTTTTGGCGGATGGGGTTACAGTCTCTATCCGCGCCTGGCTCGATAGTTTGGAAGAGACAATGGCCGTACAAGGAACAGCGATTGCTTTGGCGCGGCTCGATGCGCTTGACTTACTGGCCGCCGGTCTAAGCGAGATGCCTGAAAACGCTTTCCCCCGTGCGCGTATTGGGCTTGAGGGAGAGCTCGAACTGGCGCTGCGCAGTTTGTCTATGCTTGAAGTGGAAGATCAGTTTCGGCAAGTTTTGGTTGATAATCGAAACCTGGATGCCGCTGCCGGGCGTAGCTTGCGCGGGCCACACCGCACAGACTTTTTGGCTTATCATGCTGGCAAAGATATGCCGGCGGCGCAGTGCTCAACGGGTGAGCAAAAGGCGCTCTTGGTAGGCCTCATATTGGCTCAAGCAAATTGCGTGGCCGCAAGAAGTGGCGATGTGCCATTATTATTATTGGATGAAGTTGCGGCGCATCTGGATGTTAATCGCCGCGCAGCTTTGGCCGAGGTGCTTGAGCATTTGGGTGGTCAGGTTTGGATTACTGGTACCGAGCGGCATAGCTTCTCGGCTTTTAACGGGGATGCCTATTATGTCGATGTCGACAATGGCATGTTGCAACCCCAAAATGTGAAGATGTGAAGTTAGGGAATAAAGATGAGCGATGAACCAATCGAACTAGCCGCTGAGTACGGCGCTGATTCAATCAAAGTCCTTAAAGGGCTTGAGGCGGTTCGTAAACGCCCCGGGATGTATATTGGCGATACGGATGATGGTACAGGCCTTCACCATATGGTCTATGAGGTTGTCGATAACGCGATTGATGAGGCGCTTGCCGGTCACTGCGATACGGTTACCGTCACGCTTAACGGCGATGGTTCGGTGACGGTTACGGATAATGGTCGCGGTATCCCAACTGACTTGCATGAAGAAGAGGGCATGTCTGCAGCAAAAGTGATTATGACCCAGTTGCATGCCGGCGGTAAATTTGACCAAAATAGTTACAAAGTTTCTGGCGGTCTGCACGGCGTTGGTATTTCGGTAGTGAATGCGCTTAGTGACTGGCTTGAACTTACGATTAATCGCGCAGGAAAAGTTCATAAAATGCGCTTTGAACATGGCGACGGTATTGGTGATTTGGAAGTCGTCGGTGATACAGAAGAAACCGGCACTGCTGTGACGTTTCACCCATCGAGCGAAACATTCACCATGACAAATTTCAGCTTTGAAACGCTGGAGCATCGCCTTCGCGAATTGGCATTCTTGAATCGTGGTGTTGCCATTCGTCTGACAGATGCGCGTACGCCAGAACCCATTGTTGTTGATCTTGCATATGAGGGCGGTCTAGAAGCCTTCACCCGCTACCTGGACCGGAACAAAAACGCGTTGCTCGACACGCCTATTTCGATCATGGCCGAGTCTGATGATATCGGTGTGGAAGTTTCTTTGTGGTGGAATGATAGTTATCATGAAACAGTTTTATGTTTCACCAATAATATCCCTCAACGTGACGGCGGAACACATTTGGCCGGTTTCCGGGGCGCCCTCACCCGCGCTGTTAACAGCTATGCTCAAGCAAGCGGCATTGCTAAAAAAGAAAAAGTTGCCATGAGCGGTGATGATTGCCGCGAGGGCCTGACTGCGGTTCTTTCAGTGAAAGTGCCGGACCCAAAATTCTCCAGTCAAACAAAAGACAAGCTCGTTTCATCTGAAGTGCGCCCTGTTGTTGAAAGCGTAATGAATGAAGTGCTCTCGACCTGGTTTGAGGAACACCCACAAGAGGCGCGGACAATTATTGCTAAGGTTGTCGAAGCCGCCGCGGCGCGCGAAGCGGCACGCCGTGCACGAGAATTAACGCGACGTAAGGGCGCGCTTGATATTTCAAGCCTGCCTGGAAAATTAGCAGACTGCCAAGAGCGTGATGCATCCAAAGCTGAAATCTTCATTGTTGAGGGCGATAGTGCGGGTGGCTCAGCCAAGCAAGCGCGCAATCGCGCCAATCAAGCTATTTTGCCTCTTCGCGGTAAAATCCTAAATGTTGAACGCGCCCGCTTCGACAAAATGTTGTCATCTGTCGAAATTGGGACGCTGATCACAGCGCTTGGAACCGGGATTGGTCGTGAAGATTTTAATATTGAGAAGCTGCGATATCACAAGATCATTATCATGACAGATGCGGACGTTGACGGTGCCCATATTCGGACGCTGCTTCTGACATTCTTTTATCGTCAAATGCCAGAAATTATTGAGCGTGGTTACCTCTATATTGCTCAGCCGCCCCTTTATAAAGTGCGCCGTCAAAGCTCCGAGACATATTTAAAAGACCAGCCTGCGCTGGAGCAATATTTAATAGATGGCGGCTCTAGTGATGCTGTGCTCACACTTGGCTCGGGTGAACAACGCAGTGGTGAGGACTTACGTCAATTGGTTGAAGAGGCGCGCAGTGTGCGCAATATGCTTGCCAGCTTGCCCCCGCGTTATCCAAAAAGTGCGATCGAGCAAACCGCAATTGCTGGCGCGCTGACACCGACGATTTTATCCGATGAAACAATGGCGCTTGAAGGGTCTAAATATATTGCGCGCCGCCTGGACCGCCTTGAAGATGAGGTCGAGCGCGGGTGGGAAGGTGCTCCGACGGGCGATGGCGGCTTGGTCTTTACGCGTGTTTTGCGCGGGGTTCGCGAAGCAATTAATATTGATGGGCCGCTGATCGCATCCGCCGATGCGCGACGCCTTGATGCAATGGCACCGCGCCTCCAGGCTGTTTATCTCGAGCCCGCACAATTGCGGATCAAAGATAAGGTGATTACGATTAATGGCCCAACTGATCTTTTGACAGCGATCATGGATTATGGTCGCGTCGGGGTTAGTTTGCAGCGCTATAAGGGATTGGGCGAGATGAACCCAGATCAATTATGGCAAACAACCCTCGATAGCGAGGTTCGCTCATTGTTACAGGTGAAAATTCGCGATGTCGCTGAATCCAATAATTTGTTTGAGCAATTAATGGGCGATGTGGTTGAGCCTCGCCGACAATTTATCCAAGATAATGCGCTCTCTGTCTCTAATCTTGATATTTGATGTGTTGAAGGATTAGCCCCCTGTGGCCGTGACGAAGCAAAAGAAAACCAAAAAAGCGACTGTTAAACGCAGTGGAGTTGGACGTGTTGTTTATTGGTTGACGCTTATTGGTCTATGGGCGGGCATTGGAGTTGCTGGTCTCGTTGGCTATTATGCACTCGACCTGCCCGATACACGTCAGTTATGGCAAGTGGAGAACCAACCCGAATTCCGGTTTTATGGCGCGAATGATAAGCCTCTGGCTCGACGCGGCAGATTAAATGGTCGCCCGCTTTTGTTTCGTGACCTTCCCCCACACCTTGTTCAGGCTGTGATTGCGATTGAAGACCGGCGTTTTTATGATCATGTTGGTGTCGATATTCGTGGGTTAGCGCGCGCCGTTTATGCCAATTTTCGTGCTGGTGGCATGGTCGCTGGCGGCTCGACGCTCACACAACAATTAGCCAAGAATGTTTTCTTAACGCCTGAGCGTACGATTAAACGCAAAGTGCAGGAGTTGCTTTTGTCGTTTTGGATGGAAGCCACTTTAAGCAAAGAGGATATTATCACTCTTTATATGAATAGGGTTTATTTTGGCGCGGGCGCCTATGGTGTTTTCGCGGCCGCCGAAACATATTTTGCGCGCCCTGTTCAGGAGTTAACGCTTGGCGAGTCTGCCATTTTAGCTGGTTTGCTGAAAGCGCCATCTCGGCTAGCGCCAACTCGCAACCCCGATGGCGCGCGCGCGCGTGCTCAATTGGTTTTGCAATCCATGTATGAGATTGGAGCGATCAGCGAAGAGACTCTTGCTGAAGATCCGTTATCCCAAGTCCGTGTCGTAACGCGTAGCAGTGATACAGCCCATTATGCAATTGATTGGGCGATGGAACAGCTCCCAGACTTTGTCGGTCGTCCGCGGACAGATCTTGATATTATCACAACCATTGATCCTGTCTTGCAGGTCGCCGCTGAGAAAGCAGCTTTGCAGGTTTTGAATGAATATGGTGAAGCAAGAAATGTAGAACAGGTTGCTGTTGTTGTCATGACACCCCAAGGCGCTATTCGTGCGTTAATTGGTGGGCGCTCATATGCGCAAAGCCAATATAATCGGGCCGTCTTGGCCAAGCGCCAACCAGGGTCTGCCTTTAAACCTATTGTATATCTTGCAGGTCTGGAGGCTGGCATGGAGCCCATGACAATAATGCATGATGGGCCTATATCGATTGAGGATTGGTCGCCTCAAAATTATAATGGCGAATATAATGGCGATGTGTCTCTTACAGAGGCTTTGGCAAATTCGCTCAATACTGTTGCCGTCCAAGTGACCGAGCAAGCTGGCCGCGAACGGGTTATTGATGTTGCGCGTCGGACTGGGATTACGTCCCATCTGTACCCGCATCCATCTATTGCATTGGGTGTGTTTGAAGTGTCTTTGCTTGAGCTGACGACTGTTTATGCCACTATTGCTAATAATGGTTTTCGGACTTTTCCTTATGTTATTGAAGATGTGATTAGTTCAAATGGTGATGAGCTCTATAAGCGTGTGGCTGGGTCTGTCATTCCTGCAATATCGACAGAGAATGTGAATAAAATTCAAGACATGCTTGTCTCCGCGGTTGAGCGCGGCACGGGTCGCGCGGCGCAGGTGAAAGGTTTACGGGTTGGCGGCAAAACGGGCACTACGCAAAATTGGCGTGATGCCTGGTTTGTTGGCATGACCGGAGATCTTGTTGTTGGCGTTTGGGTGGGAAATGATGACGCGACTCCAATGAAACGCGTGACAGGTGGTTTCATGCCAGCTCAAATTTGGCATAATTTTGTGGTTGCTCAACAATCAATTACCGACACAGCCCCCATTGGCCTGGGTGAAAGCGCACCGCAAAAGCGCCGGGGGTTGTTTGACTGGTTATTTGGAGAGTAATGCGTTTAATTTTGTCGCCATGCTCTCTGCTGTGTCTTTGTGCGTGAAAAAATGGACCAGATCGCCATTCGGGTTAATAACGTAAACAATAGACGAGTGGTCAATCACATAGCCGCCGGCTGAGCTAGGGTCGTCTACCCTTTGAAAATAAACTTTAAAGCTTTTGGCCGCGGCCGCGACCTGCGCATCCGTTCCCGTAAGGGCAATGAAGCCGGGAAAAAAACCGTCAATATAAGTTGCAAGTTCATTGGGCGTGTCGCGCGCTGGATCAAGTGAGATAAAGATAGGCTGGATGATATCGGCCCGATCACCAATTTGATTGAGCGCTTCACTCATAATATCGAGCGTGAAAGGACAAATATCTGGGCAGAATGCAAAGCCAAAATAAACTAGCTGATAGCGCCCTTCAAAATCACGCTGAGTGGTTGGCTTGCCGTCTTGATTGATCAGATCATATTCAATGGATAGCATTGGCGTGGCCAAGACTTGTTCTGGCTCTGGATTTGATTTCAATAAGTCATTGGTCAGCAATCCTATGATGATCAATATACCGAGGGCAGAAATAGCGAGAATGGACACTTGTAGTTTCTTCATGATGTTATTGCCTTTGATTAAAAAATATATTTCATGCTATGGACATGAGAGTAACTCTTTGAAGAGGAGACGTATATGTCTTTTAGACATCTTTCGGTTGGACTTTTTGTCGCGAGTTTCGCGTTTATGTCCATTTTGATTGTTCCAGCCGAAGCGCAAAGAAAGCCAGCCATAGAAGATAATGACCTGATTGCAGGTGCCCGTGCGGGTGATCTCGCGGCCATGGTCGCTGCGATGGATAGCGGGATTAACGTCAATGATCGTGGTCGCGATCGGGTGCCCCCCATTGTTGTTGCTGCCGATGCTGGGCAATTAAAGGCAGTGCAACTTCTTATACAGAAAGGGGCCGATGTTAATTTGCGCTCGGGTGAGGGGCAAACGGCTTTAGCCGCTGCTGTTGCACGCGGTCACCCGGCAATAGTAAAAGTATTATTGCAAAATGATGCCAATCCGAACCGTCCCGGTTTTGGTAGCGAGGTGCCGTTAATTACAGCCGCTCGTTTGGGAGATGAGATGATGGTGCGGTTATTGTTAAGTGTTGACGCTGATTTGGATGAAACCGACCGCACAGGTCGCACAGCACTTGATTGGGCGCGTGAGAATAGATTTCATTCAATACAAGAACGACTGTTAGCGAAACGTAATTAATATGTGGTGGGCACGTATATTTTCGACACCGCTACTCGGTGACGACCATGGGGTTAGGCTTCGTGTTCATATTGAACAAAGATGGCTTGCCGTCGTTGGTCAGTTAATCGCGATTCTAATTACGGACAGTGTATTGCAGTTTTCGTTACCAATTGCGGAACTGCTTCTGCTTGTGCTGGCGTCGGTCTTCGTCAATCTGTGGCTCTTATTGCGCTATCCAATCAGTCATATTTTAACAGACCGCCAAGCAATTATATTTTTTAGTTATGATCTTATTCAGCTCACAGCTCTTTTATATCTAACCGGCGGGCTTGCTAATCCCTTCGCTGTGATGATTTTGGCACCTATTGCGATGGCCTCCACGGTTTTGCGGGCACGATCCGTTTTTTTCTTAGGGGTGATTGGGCAATTATTAATAGCATTTCTAAGGTTTTCTGAGGCACCAATCTTCGTGCCAGGGCTGGTGATGCCCGACCTTTACCTAACCGGTGTGTGGGTTGGCTTGATGTTAAGTATTGTTTTTATGCCTGGCTTTATTTGGCGCGTCTCTCATGAACGTCGACGTATGTCGCGGGCGCTGGCTGCGACAGAGAAAGTCTTAGAGCGTGAGGTGCGGCTCTCTGCGCTTGATGGGCTTGCAGCGGCGGCCGCACATCAATTAGGAACGCCACTAGGCACTATTACGCTTATTTCGAAAGAGCTTTTGCAGAAAGAAAACCTTGAAGAGACAGTCCGCAATGATTTGGACCTGCTTTATCAGCAAAGCTTACGCTGCCGACAAATTTTATCTCATTTAACCGATGAAACAACGCAGAGCGATGTGCTGATCTCGCGTTTAACTCTGCGTGACATGCTCAATGAGGCCATCCAAGAAGTCGACATCGGGGCCAAAGAAATTGTGCTGGATGTTTCAGGTACATTAGATGAAGAGCCGGTCTTGCCCCGTCGGCCTGAAATTATATATGGTGTTGGCAATTTGATAGAAAATGCGACAGATTTTGCACAAACCAAGGTAAATATTTCAGCCTTTTACTCCGAAACCGATATTGTTGTAACTATTGAAGATGATGGGCCTGGCTTTCCACCTGAGATTTTACAGCGTTTAGGTGAGCCCTATACAACAGAAAGACAGACAAAAACCGGCATGGGCCTTGGGTTTTTTATTGCTAAAACACTCCTAGAGCGTTCTGGGGCTGAGGTTACAGTCAGCAATTTGCCCGCGTCAGATCAAGACCGCGCCCGCAAATTCATGGGTGCCAAGGTGCGACTGAGATGGCCGCGCGGGGGCATTAAAACCAATGATGAGTTGGATATTGCACTGGAAATTTGAGTTTTATGCATTAGTTTTGTCGGTGTAAGGTGGTTTTGACTGTTTTATTGGGTTTGAGGCTCTCAAAAACCGCTCATTAAGTTTTAGTAACAGGAAGTACGGATATGGCCGATGAGAAGCTCGATAATTTAGGTGATTTACTCATTTTAGATGATGATCAAGCCTGGCTTACCCGTCTTGGGCGGGCCATGGAGCAGCGCGGCTTTCGTGTTCATTTAGCATCCAGCGCTGCTGAAGCTCGCGCAAAACTTGGGGTTCTTGCGCCGGCTTATGCTGTTGTCGATATGCGCCTTGAAGATGGCAATGGGCTTGAAATTGTTCCATTATTGCGCGCGGCGCGTGAAGATGTGCGGATTGTAATGCTAACTGGCTATGGAAATATCGCGACAGCCGTTGAAGCAGTTAAAAAGGGTGCTGTTGATTATTTATCCAAGCCTGCCGATGCCGACGAAATCTTTGCAGCACTTACAGCAACCGAGCTTTCAAAGCCGGCGCCACCACAAAACCCCATGTCGGCTGATCGCGTCCGCTGGGAGCATATTCAAAGAGTATTTGAGCTTTGTGACCGTAATGTTTCTGAAACTGCGCGTCGCCTCAACATGCATCGGCGCACTTTGCAACGTATTTTGGCTAAACGCGCACCACGATAGATTTGTTGGGGGGATGCCCTTTGAGCCCCTACCCTCCAGTTTAATGTCGATAAATGCTGATAGGGTGTGTTTTTAGCCTCAATCAACTTCGCATTTAGGCGATATTTTGGTCGTGTTGAAATAAATGTGTCAAATAAGTCAATATTTTTGCTTTTAGAATGATTTTGCTTGCATTTTAAGTGTCTTCGGTGAAGATTGTTCGATATGCGAGGGCAGTTCTGCCCTTATTTTATTTCAGTCACTTGGGAGGGTGCTCATGGTTGAAGCCTTAGAAAACTTTGTCTTCCGATTCAAAGTTTATATTCTCGTTTTATTTGCTGCATTTACAGTTTATGGCGGTTTTTATGCGACACAGTTGAAAATGACTGCTGGCTTTGAAAAGCAGTTGCCAACAGGTCATGAGTATATCCAGACATTCCAAGAATATCGGGATCAATTATTTGGCTCAAACCGTATTATTGTTGTTCTAAAAGAGCGCGAAGGTACGATTTGGAACAAAGAATTCTTCACTGAATATAAAGAGCTAACAGATGCTCTTTTCTATCTTCCTGGTGTTGCGCGTCATACGCTGACCTCCCTATGGACACCAAATTCACGTTATTTTGAAATCACCGAAGACGGCTTTGTTGCCGATGATGTGATCCCTGGCACAATTACACTTGATAATATTGACTCGGATTGCGTATCGCGCGTTAAAACGAAAAGTTTGCAAACAAGCTGTGAGCCTGCATTAAACATCATTGAAAACAATGTTGTGCGTGGTGGTTTTGTTGGCAGTTTGGTGGCCACCGATTTTAGTGCGGCTATGGTTCGTGCAGAATTGCTCGACAAAGATGTCGCAACGGGCGCGCCGCTTGATTACTTTGACCTTGCGGACAAGCTTGAGAATAATATCCGCGGTAAATTTGAGAACGATCGTTTTGAAGTTCAAATCATTGGCTTTGCAAAAATGATTGGTGATATTGCCGATGGTGCGCGCACTGTTGTTCAATTCTTTATTATCGCCTTTATTTTGACCGTATTGTCCGTTTACGTTTATGCGCGGTCAGCGATCCTCACCTTCTTGCCGCTCTTCTGTTCATTGACCTCTTTGGTTTGGCAGTTTGGTATTCTGAATTTGTTGGGATACGGTCTTGATCCACTCGCTATTTTGGTGCCATTCCTTGTGTTTGCCATTGGTGTGAGTCATGGCGTACAGCAAATTAATTTGATTACGGCAAAAATTTCAGAAGGTGCGAGCAGTGAAGATGCTGCCCGCGCAAGCTTCCGTGGATTATTGATCCCAGGCTCAATGGCTCTTGTTACTGACCTTGTTGGCTTTGGTACACTTATCCTTATCCCGATTGTGATGATTCAAGAATTGGCGATCACAGCCTCAATCGGTGTGGCTTTGAAAATTTTAACCAACTTGGTGATGTTGCCAATTTTGGCATCCTTCTTTCAGATTGAAGAAGGTTTTGCCGACCGCATTCAAAAAGCACGCGTCAGTCGTGTGCGTTTGATGAAAAAATTGGGTAATATTGCTAATCCGCGTTCAGCCATTATTGTCTGTATTCTAAGTGCCGCTCTGTTCGTTACAGCATTTATTCAAAGCCAAGATCGCCATGTTGGTGCCTTGCATGCTGGTGCATCTGAGCTTCGTGAAGATGCGCGTTACAATCAGGATAGTCGTGCGATTGCGAGCAATTTCTCATTGGGTCTTAATCTCTTAACGGTTATCGTTGAGACACCCACTGAAGCTTGTATCAATTACCCATATATGAAATATCTAAATGAATTCACGTGGTATTTGCGCAATGTTGAGGGGGTTTCTTTGGCCTTGTCATTGCCATATGTGACGCGTAAATCATTTTCAGGTTTCAACGAGGGTAATTTGAAATGGCAGGCCTTGCCGCGTAACAAATACGCGCTTGTGCAATCTGTTGGCCCAATTGGCACAGGCACAGGTCTTTTGAATGAGACATGTACTTTGCTGACACAGCTTATCTTCCTCGAAGACAGTAAGGCGACGACGATTAAGCGCGTAACGAATGCTGTTAAAGATTTCCGTGACAACAACCCGCCGACACATGCAAGTGTGTTTTTTGAAACCGACCCACCACTTTCAAGCGCCCCTGCGGGCCTAGAGGTTGGGGAAATTGTCGACATGATCGATGATGGTTTCGAATCCGCTCTTTCAGTCGTCTATGATGTGCGCACGGATAATGTTGAAGACATTGTTGCTAAAGTGAGAGAAGCCGGCGTGAATGTCACAAGCTATCGTGATGTCCCTGTCAATATTCGTCTTGCCTCTGGTAACATGGGTGTTCAAGCTGCGGTGAATGAGGAAATTGAAACCTCTGAGTTGCCGATGATGATTTATGTTTATTTGACAATCATCTTCCTTGTGGTTCTCACCTATCGTGACTGGCGTGCAACCATTGCATGTTGTTTGCCGCTGACACTGGCAACCTTTATGGGTTATTGGTTCATGGAGGTTTTACAAATTGGCCTAACTGTGGCGACATTGCCGGTGATGGTGCTGGCTGTTGGCTTGGGTGTGGATTATGCGTTCTATATTTACAATCGCATTCAGTTCCACCTGTCTGAGGGCCTCAACGTTACCGATAGTTTCAAAGAAACGCTTACAGAAACAGGTATGGCCGTTGTCTTTACAGCGCTTACCCTTGCCGTTGGCGTGTCGACTTGGGCCTTCTCAGCACTGAAGTTCCAAGCCGATATGGGACTATTGCTGACATTCATGTTTATGATCAATATGATCATGGCCGTGACAGCCTTGCCTGCTTTGGCTGTGGTTCTTGAAATGGTGTTCCCACGCAAAGAGCCGCCTAAAGCTCCGTCTGGCGCGCTCGCACATTAAGTGAGCCGTTAACAAATTTAAAAGCCCCGCTTTGGCGGGGCTTTTTTTTGCTTTCTGATCGCGGCCTTATGGAGCGGGCGCATTTGGTTTGCCGCAAACTTTATCTGCTGGGTGGCTGAGAACAGCGCCAATTATGATTGAGGGATAGTATTGCGGGGGGCTATTCTCCCCTCATAATTAATCGCGATTTAGCGTGGATCTTGCGAAAGGCGCAAAGCGCCGAAGAGAATAAATATGGACGCAACTCTAGCGAATTTGGGACTTTGCCGTATAGCGGCTTAACGGTTCTTCATTGGGTTTGTGCGGCCATTAATGTCTTGTTGCGATTGGGGCGTGTGGTTCTGCACGCGCGCGCATATATGTTTTTAGAAATGACATATATGATGAACAAGCCTTGCCTTTTGCGCGCTTGGTTTTTAGGGAAGCTCGTGTCCTAAAATTTCACTCAGCTCTTGAATGGCTGGCGCAGCCGGGCCGACTTTAATTGTTTTCATACCCAATGCTTTTGCGGGCTTAAGGTTAATGCCTAAGTCATCTAAAAAGACGGCTTCACTTGGCGCAACACCAAGTGCCTCGCATGCCATTGTGTAAATTTCCGGATCAGGTTTGCGAACGCCAACTTTGGAGCTTTCAATAACATGGCTAAAAAGTGCAAGCACTTCACTCACAGCATCGGCTTTTGATTGTGTGCGGGCCATGCCGGCACCTTCACCAGCTTTGACGTTATTTGTTATACAACCAATTTTATAGCCGCGTTGTTTAAGGCCTTTTAAAACCTCTACCATTTCAGGACGAATATCTCCCGCCAGGCAGGCTAAAATATCGCGTCCCGGTACGTCGTGCCCTTGTGCACTGGCCTCTTTAGCAAAAGCAATATCAAAGGCCTGCGCGTCGATCTCGTTACGTTCAAATTGCGCCCAGGCATTGGTGTCTGGATTGGTTGCATTGATTTGACGTACGAAATCTTTGGGCAGGCCATTGTCTTTCTCGTAGCGGTTAAAGGCATCAAATGGGCTCGAGGTTATGACACCGCCAAAGTCCCATATTACAGCTTTAATCATGTTATATCCTTTATCGCTGAGCGGATCCGCTTAGGCACCTGTGAGCACAAGATCATTTTTTAAATTGCGGCCTGCAATATAATAGTGAATAGCGGCCCAAATATTGATCAGTGAGCAAATAAGCAACGCGTAACGAAGCGAGTCATCGCCATAGCTCTCTGTTAACAAATAAGAGATAATACCAACGGCTTGCGGGCCAAGAGCGAGGCCGATCATGTTTATGATGAAAAGCAGAATGCCGGCAGCGACGGCGCGCATCCGTAATTCCACCATGCCTTGGGTTTGCGAAAAGCTTGTTGCTTGGTAAAAATTACCCAAAAGCACAGGAATAATCATGCCTATGAGTGCTGCATTTGAATTTGTTGCTGTGTAAATGATGAGATTGAATGGGGTCATGATAATTAAGGCGATCCCGGTTATCCATAAATACCATTTGGGGTCTTTTGCGCCAAATTTGTCGGCTAAATAGCCACCGAGAAAAATACCCACGCCACCTGCGCCACCAAGGAGAAGGCCAAACCATGTGCCGACTTCACCTGTGCTCATGCCAAAAGAGCGAATAAGGAAAGAGGGTGCCCATGTGACAAAACCATATCCGACAAATGCAGTTAATGCCGCTGCCAGTGAGAGATGCCGGAATGATTTCTTGGCTAATAAATAAACAAGGGTTTCTTTAATTGTCGGCTGGATGTCTGATGCGACGCGTCCCTCGGCTTGTCCGCGCATGGGTTCGCTAACGGTAAAGCGCATCACCAATGCTAATATTAAGCCTGGCCCACCAACAAGGAAAAGCGCAACGCGCCAGCCATATAATTCATTAATCCAGCCGCCGGCAAATAGGCCAAACATAATTCCCAAAGGGATGCCAAGCGAGTAGATGCCAAGAGCTGTCGCGCGTTGGTTTGCGGGGTAAAGGTCTGATATCATTGAGTGGGCTGCAGGGCTACATCCAGCTTCGCCAATACCGACACCAATCCGCGCTAATAACATATGCCAGAAATTACCGGCAAGACCACACAGGGCTGTCATTGCACTCCATAATGTTAAGGCGCCGACAATCAGTGTGCGGCGATTAGAGCTGTCAGCAAGTTTAGCGATTGGAATGCCTAAAGTTGCGTAAAAAAAGGCGAAGGCAAAACCTGTGAGAAGCCCGATCTGAATGTCATTCAGATCGAGATCTGCTTTAATAGGTTCAATTAATATGGATAGGATCTGACGATCGATAAAGTTGAATGTGTAAACAATCAAAAGTATGAATAGAGTGTAATTGCGCGCCCGTTTTGAAGGCGCTTGCATGCTAATATCGGTCATTCTGTCTCCCCACTTATTTTTAAATAGCCTAAACGATTTCTTCATAAGTAAAAGTAAAAACGTTCGTCGGTCGTCTATTGGATTGTTTGTTGAAATAAGGTAGCGTCGTTACAAATATAGGAGAAGAGTTATGAGTGACCTACGCGAGTTCGATGTTATTGTTTTTGGCGCGAGTGGATTTACAGGCCGATTGGTCGCTGAATATTTGGCGCAACATGTTGAGCCGGGTCAGGCCATTACCTGGGCGATGGCCGGACGCAACCAAGCAAAGTTAGAACAAGTGCGTGCCGAGATGGGCATTGACGATAATGTGCCGATTATTGTCGCTGATACGGGTGATGCGGCAAGTCTTGAGGCATTGGCCCAGCGCGCATCTTGTGTTTTGACGACAGTCGGCCCTTACCAGCTCTATGGCACTTCCTTGGTTGCTGCCTGTGCTAAAATGGGGACGGCTTATGTCGACTTGAGCGGCGAACCCATTTGGATGCATGACATGATTAATGCCTATGGGGCCCAAGCCAAGCAAAGCGGCGCCCGTATTGTGTTTTCATGCGGATTTGACAGTATTCCTTTCGATCTTGGCGTCTATGCACTGCAGAAAGAGGCTCAAGGAGAATTTGGGCACCCCCTATCGCGTGTGAAGTGCCGTGTGCGGTCAATGAATGGTGAGTTTTCTGGCGGAACGGCGGCCTCATTGGGCGCCACAATGGCAGCTCTGTCTGAAAAACCAAGCCTTTTCAATGTATTAGTCAACCCATTTTGCTTAACGCAAAGCCAAACTGGCCCAGATCAGCCCGCGGGTGATAAGGTTTCTTATGATGAAGCGCGCGATGAATGGCTCGCCCCATTCATTATGGCGCCGATTAATACCAAAAATGTTCATCGGTCGAATGACTTATTGGGTCACGCCTATGGCGCAGATTTTGTTTATGACGAGATGATGGTGGGCGGTAATGGCGATGCTGGTAAAGCAGTGGCTGAATTTATGGCGAGCCATAACCCGTTAGAAGGCGATGATGTGCCTCAACCTGGCGAAGGCCCATCTAAGGAAAGTCGCGAAGCTGGCAATTATGATATTTTATTCTTAGGTGAAGACGCTCATGGACACACGCTTTCATATGTGGTCACCGGGGATTTGGATCCTGGTTATGGATCTACATCCAAAATGATTGCGCAATCGGCTATTTGTTTGGTTCGAGACTGTGCGGATCTCCCAGGGGGTATTTACACCCCTGCACCAGCCATGGGACAAAAACTTATTGACCGATTAACAAAATATGCAGGGCTTACCTTCGATCGGGCATAATTAAACCCATTGCTAAAAGCGATAGGCCAGTCCCATATTGACGTTTAGCACTGGAATATTCGTGTCTAATGAAATGTTACTCCAGCCTAAGGAGACTGAATGCTGAACTGCGCTTGCCTCAATAAAGCCAGATAGTTTTTCGTTGAAGATACGCCTTAAGCCGATCTGTGCGCCAAAATTGATGCCGCCAAATTCGCTGTTAGATAAGACTACATTATTTATTGAAGTGAATTTTGATTTTATATAATCAACCCCGCCACCGATAGCGACATAGGGTGTTGCGTCAAATAGTGACTGTTTGGGAAATGCAAAAACGCGGCTGAGCGAAAAGACATTTATGCTGCTTAAGTTTATAGCTAAGGCTCCTTGGGGTATGGTCGTTGAAGGCTCGGCTGAAAGTTGGAAATTTCTATAATCAAGCTGCCAACCGCGTGAGGTTGTCTCCCATTTGGTCGCGCGAAGGCCGATATTAGTGGGATCTGTGTTTTTCCACTGAACTTTTGAACTACCCACAATAGGTGTGCGGGGCGATCTTAGGTAACCGACATAGCCTGATATTTCCCAGAACGGCTCGAAGGGCTCTTCAAACAAAAATGGTATTTCATCTTTGGCTGAGAGGGGTTGCTCTTTGGTTTCCTCAAGTTCGACTTGGTCGCGATGATTAACGGCTTGTTCATCCTCTGGCATGCCGCCAGCGATCGCAGGCGATAAGCCTACAAAAAACAAGCACGTTAAGAAAAGAGCTATTCGATTAAGAATATTATTCATGCCATTATTTTCCGATTGATTTGCGATATTACTTATTTTTATTTTTTACAACATCACCATTCGCGCAATGACTTGCCAATGGTTTTAATCATCATGATGACCCTATCAGTATAATAAGATTAAGGCAATTCTGTGTTTGAGAATGTGACATTATTTTGGATGTCGACATCAGACTAACGGGGAACTTTAGGGCATACTGTCCAGTATGGATATGAAGGCTAAGGGTGGCTGGGTTAGGGCATTCTACTTATGCGCTAACTATACTCACAATGCTCTTTTTTGTTTTTAATCTTTCAAGGGCGTTGCGGTTTTGGATGAGCATGAGATCATGGTTTCGTGTGATCCCATACATCCTATCAAGAAGAGTGATTGCATAACATATGTGTTCTGATGAACCGCAATGGCCATTAAACCCATATAGTTATGGGCGCGAGGGAAAGGCGAAAATATAAAGCGCATTGCATAAATGTGCTTTCTAATTTGCTATGGGGCAAGCGTTACGGTCTTGGCTTTCGTGACCCCATTGTGACCAGGATCCGTCATAAACACTTACCTGATCTGTGCCACATAAATGTAACGCAAATGCGAGCCCGCATGCAGTAACCCCTGACCCGCAAGTGGTGACAATCGGACGGTTTAAGTCGATTTTGATTGTGTCAAAGAGCGCACGGATATCTGACATTGGCCGCATTCTTCCTGTGTCTGCGTCTAAAAGTGTGGTCACAGGCAGATTAACTGAGCCCGGTATGTGTCCTGCAGCCATGCCGGCTCTGGGCTCTGGTTCTTCACCACGAAAGCGTGCGGGGCCACGGGCATCTATCATTTGCATATCTGTGTTGCCAAGCATGTTTTGTACGTCAGTGAGTGACTTAAATATAGCTCCCGCAACAGGAGGTCCAATTTTAAAATCTCCCATTGGTCGGGTTTCTGATCCCTGTTCATGTTGAGAGGCGATGGCACCTCCGGCCGCACGCCATGCCGCCAAACCGCCATCAAGGATAGATACATTGCTATGCCCGTAATGGCGAAACATAAACCAAGCCCGCGCTCCCGATAGGAAGGGGGAGTTGTCATATATCAGAATATGATCATTTTGATTGAGCCCAAGCTTGCGCATATTCATCTCAAATATGTCTGGCGATGGAGCGGTATGGGGAAAGGGGCTTGCTGCATCGGATTGTTCATCGAGGTTGAAGCGAATGGCGTCTTGAATATGCGCCTCAAAATATTCGGCTTCAGCATCTCGTCCCATTTGAGGGAGCAGAAAGGTGGCATCTATAAATACTATTTTTTGTTGAGGGTCGCGCGACAGTGCTATTGCATCTGGAGCTGAAATGAGCGCGGGCAAAGATGGCATTTGTGCTTCCTTAAATTTTATTTCACTAGGATAAGGTGTCGCTAATTGTGATATGCTCGTCATAATAGGTCAATATGGCGTTTTAGGGAGTAGTTCATGGCCAAGCAGGATGTCACATATCAAGCATTACAACGCGGGCTTTCGGACGCGTTGGACACGCGCAACCTTAAATATTTTCTATTCTCACTTTGTATTGCAGCCATTGTGGTGATGGGCTTTTTGGTGATGCTTTCTGGATTCATCCAAGACGCGATTGGACATTTGGATTTGGGAACGGGTTGGCTTGCGAGTATTTCCTTTTTTGTTGCAAATGTCTTGTTGATGACCTTGGGCTATTTTTTAATTGTACCGCTTATGTTTCTCGTGATGTCGGTCTTCACGCATCGTGTTGCGCTTAACATTAAGGATAAGCGATACCCTCACATGAATTTTGAAAACAATATTGGCGCTTTTGAATCTTTCATTGAGACCGCAGTCGTACTTTTAAAAGGCCTGACTTATTTTTTGATTGCGTCACCCGCACTTCTTTTATTTGGTGCTGGCCAAATTATTTATGTTGTGATTGGTTTTGTTTTATTCCGTAAACTCTTGCTGTTGGATACACTCGGAACACATTTGCCGCTTGCGCTTGTTCGCGAGAAATCACGGATATTAAACGGTGGCCAGCATTTTTCGAGTACGATTGTGCTTTATATCGCCAGCCTGCTGCCAGTCTTAAATTTATTTGTGCCTTATTTGTCGATTTGCATTTTGCTCAACGAGTCTATGAGCCAAGAGGAAGGCCCTTCGCGATATAAATAAAAGGTAGCGTTAAAAAATAAAAAATATACGGCGAATTAAAATTATGAGATGATTTTGAAATGATAGATCGGCGTAATGTTTTAAAGTTTTTCTCCAGTCTACCGCTAGCGCGTGTTTTATTTTCTGGCTCGGCGGTTTCAGCAAATGATATTGCCCCATCCGCCACCGGCGGTTGGCAGAATTGGTCCGGCTCTCTTTCGGCACCATCGGCATTGGTCAAAACCCCGAAGTCTGTCAGTGAACTCCAAGATATTTTAAAGACATCATCTGCCCGCCCTGTCGGAGCTGGCCATAGTTGGACGCGCCTTGTCCCGGGCACGGATACGATTTTAAAGCTCGATCATTTTTCAGGTCTGGGTGAGGTTAATGCAGAAGAGCAAACCGCCTGGATGGGTGCGGGAACGCGTCTCGTTGATTTGTCTCGCGCGCTCGAGGATCATGATCTTGGGTTTAAAAACTTAGGCGACATTAATGTGCAAAGCCTTGCCGGTGCGTTAAGCACAGCCACTCATGGCACGGGCAAAAATCTCCCCTGTTTAGCCGCCGAGGTGCGCGGTGTGAGAATGGTCACGGGTGCGGGTGATGTTTTAGAGGTGAGCGATCAGGAGAATAAAAATCTTTTGCCCGCTGTTCAGGTTGGTTTGGGCGCGCTTGGGGTTTTAACCGATGTCAAAATGCAGCTGACTGGGCGATATAAATTGCACCGTCGGGTATGGTTTATGCCCCACGCACGCGTGCTTGAAGAAGCAGAGCGTTTGTGGGCTGAGAACCGAAATTTTGAATTTTTCTATATTCCGTTTTCCGATATGAGCATGTGCATTTCACATAATGAGACTGACGCACCGCTCAGCGCACAGCCCGCCTCTGAAGATGAGGATGCTGTTATGCAATTAAAAATGCTGCGCGATTATATGTCTTGGTTTCCAGCGCTTCGTAAGAAACTCTTGGCGCTCGCCATCAAATCGGCGCCCGACGAGGAAGTTATTGGTAACTCTTGGGAAATATTATCATCTGTGCGTGATACGAAATTTAATGAAATGGAGTATCATCTTGCTCCCGATCGTGGCCTTGAAGCACTGGAAGCCGTTCGAATTTATATAGAGCGTTATCGGCCAGATGTTTTTTTCCCCTTTGAAGTTCGGCAAACTGCTGGCGATACGGCTTGGCTTTCGCCATTTAATGATGGTCCGCGCATTTCAGTGGCCGTGCATTGTTATGCGCCTGATGATTATGCATTCTTATTTACCGAAATTGAGCCTATTTTGCGCCAATATGGTGGTCGTCCCCATTGGGGGAAATTAAACAGTTTGGGGCCTCGTGATTTTGCAGAGCTCTATCCACAGTGGGAGGCCTTTGGGGCCCTTAGGCGTCAGTTAGACCCTCAAGGCCGGTTGCTCAACCCTTATTTAACTAATTTGTTTGAGAATTATGCGCGCGTTTAAGGCCCGCAGAACAAATATTAGCCTTTATGGTTCGAGCTTTTCATGGGGCAATTAAGGTAAATTATAGTCAAAACCGCCCTAAATGGCATAAATAACGCTAATTTGACCGAATTCCGCATATTCTATAGTGGTCTTTTTCAAAAGCGTGTTATGTCCCTATCCAATTGCGCGTCATATTGGATGACGGCATATTTTCATCCGCCATCTGCGTAAGACGCTGATCGCTAAAAAGGCTTATCAATGACCACATTTGCCCAGTTGGGGCTTTCCACACAACTCGCGAAGACGCTTGAGACAAGCGGCTATACTGAACCCACACCTATTCAAAAAGAAGTTATACCGCTCATGCTCGATGGTCGAGACATTGTGGGTATTGCCCAAACCGGCACTGGCAAGACGGCAGCTTTTGTATTGCCGGTTCTTGAAAAGCTCCAAAACGAGCAGCATAAGGTGAAGCAAAAACATTGTACCGCACTTATTATTGCGCCAACGCGCGAGCTGGCGGCTCAAATTGATGATAATATTGAAAAATATGGCGCATCGATTTATCACGCCCGCGCCATGATTGTGGGGGGTGTAAAATACCCGAAGCAAATTAGCAAGCTCCGCCAAGGCCTTGATATTTTAGTGGCCACACCCGGCCGTCTGGAAGATCATATTAAGTCGGGGAATGTGTCGCTTGCCCATACACAAATCGTTATTTTAGATGAAGCGGATCAAATGCTTGATCTTGGTTTCTTTCCGGCCATTCGCCGCATTGTAAAACAGGCGCCACGCACGCGCCAAACCGTTTTGCTTTCCGCGACAATGCCCAAACAAATACGTGCTTTGGCCACAGAATTGTTAACCAATCCTGTTGATGTCGCCGTGGCGACGCAGTCCAAACCCATCGAAAAGATTGATCAACGCTTCTATATGATGGAAGCCAGCGATAAACGTCCTTTCCTGGTGCGGGCGCTTGAAAATCAATTCAGAACCATTGTGTTTACTCGGACCAAACATGGTGCCGATCAATTGGTTAAATATTTGTCTAAACAAAATGTACGTTCAGCCGCAATCCATGGTGATAAGAGCCAGGGACAACGCCAGAAAGCGATTGAAGATTTTCGTTCTGGGAAAGAACATATTTTGGTTGCAACAGATATTGCTGCGCGCGGAATAGATATTCCGGAAGTGTCTTTGGTTGTAAACTATGATGTTCCATTAACGCCAGAGGCTTATGTGCACCGTATTGGTCGAACTGCCCGCGCCGGACGCGAAGGCATGTCGATTACCCTGAGTACCGGCGAAGAAAAATCGAAATTGCGTGATATTGAACGTTTGATTAAACGCAAGTTGGTTGTTGAAAATGTGCAGGCAGCGAAAATGAGTGAGGGTTATGACCCCACAAAATTAACGGCACCGACAGAGGCCAATGAAACACATGTTTCTCTTGAGGATGTTGGCGGTGGTGGTCGTGGCCGACGCGGCGGGCGCTCTGGCAAGGGCGGCGGTGGTGCTGGTGCTGCTAAGGCGCGTCCATTTCGCTCGGCAAAGCCAGGCGGACGGCGAGATGAAAAATCGAGTTCCGGGCGTCCAGAACGGGCTGAGCGATCTGACGGAGATAAGCGTAAGCCTAGCGGGCATAAAAATGAGTCGCGTGGACCAGCAAAAGGCAGAGCCGATGCAAGTGGTGAACGTGTTCGTGCCGCCAGACCAAGCGGCGATCGTCCCGATAGTGGTCGCGCCGGCAAAAGTGGCGGTGCGCGCTCAGATGGTGGAAAACCAAGCGGCAAGCCGCAAGGCAGATTTGGGGATAAACCCGGCGCTGGTCCACGTAAACCAAGCGGTAAGCCTGGTGGTCGTTCCGGCGCGCGCTCAGGTGGTCGCCCCGGTGGTAAGCCTAGTGGCGGACAAGCGCGTGGCCCGCGCGCCTCTTAACAGAAATCAATCCTAAGCTTTAAAAAGGGGGTTTCAAGGTGAGCCCCTTTTTCTTTGGGCAATATGCGCTTGGTTTGGCGCCGGATAAATATATTGCAAGCAAAGTCTATGGGCTGTACCAATATGGGCAGTTGATATGCTGAGCTTGGGCATGCCTTAAGGTCAAACAATCATGTGTAATAGTAATATCTAATGAGGAGATTAATATGAGCAGCAATTTGCAACTCGTTTCAACCATGACCAGCGGTGGACAAGCCATCTTATCTATTGTCGATAACCCAATGCCAACGCCAGGGCCGGATGATGTGGTGGTGCGGATCGAAGCCGCGCCCATTAACCCGTCTGATATGTTCCCACTTATTGGCTTTGCTGATTATGCAAATGGTAAAGTTGAACTTGATGGCGGTCTGCCCAAAATGGTTGCGCCCATTCCTGATGCGATGCTTGACGTCATGCGTGCGCGCCTCGATCAAACATTGCCAGTTGGCAATGAAGGTGCGGGAACGGTTGTTGCGGCGGGCGATAATGTGAAACATATGGAAGGCAAGATTGTGTCTTTGGTGACCGGTCAATCCTACCAGCAATATGTGGTTTCACCAGCTGTTGCCTGTTTGGTTCATAAAGATGACACGACGGCCGCCGAGGCCGCCTCTTCTTTTGTAAACCCGCTGACGGCTCTGAGTTTTGTTGCGACGCTCAAATCTGAGGGTCATAAGGCGATGGTGCATACAGCAGCTGCGTCGAATTTAGGGCAAATGCTTTTGAAGCTTTGTCAGCAAGACGGCATTGATTTGGTTTGTATTATTCGTTCAGCAGAACAAGCTCAGTTACTCAAGGATTTGGGTGCAAAATATATTATTAATTCTGAAGATGCGAATTTCCGCGCACAATTAGAAGACGCAATCGCAGAAACCGGTGCCAGCCTCGCATTTGATGCGATTGGCGCAGGCAATATGCCCGATATTATTTTAAGCACGATGGAACGCGCTTTTAGTCGCCAAGCCAAGGGTTTAAACACATATGGGTCTGACCAGTTCAAGCAAGTCTATGTTTATGGCCGTCTTGGCATGGGGCAGATTACACTCAGCCAGAGCTATGGCATGCATTGGGGATGTTCTGGCTATTTAT
>CBFHJI010000002.1:70651-79409 GCA_965656255.1 Alphaproteobacteria bacterium | reverse complement strand
CACAAAAAAGGGCACAGAAGACGCAGCCGTATTTTGTGCCGCAAGGGCAGTCAAATGCCGCTCAACATTCATCTCGCTTGCATGCTTTGGCAGCGCAACAGGTTCCTTTAAACGGGCAGCTTGTGGTACATCAACGAAAAGATCATCAATCGACCCAACACCAATCTTTGCAAGCATGTCCTGGCGGTCATGCTGATTAAGCGGCAAATAACGCATTAGCCAAGCTCCTTAAGATAAGCGGCATAACCTGCCTCATCCATCAAATCGTCAAGTTCGTGCGGCTCTGAAAGGCTCATTTTAAAAAACCAACCATCGCCCTCGGGCGCCTCATTGACCAAAGCAGGGTTATCCCCGAGCGCAGCATTACCTTCCGTAATCTCTCCCGAAACCGGAGCATAAACCTCACTCGCCGCTTTCACACTTTCAACCACAGCCGCGTCGCCACCTTGGACAACCTTCAGGCCTGCGTCAGGCACCTCAACAAAAACAACGTCGCCAAGCTGGACTTGCGCATAGTCCGTAATGCCGACAGTTGCAATATCCCCTTCAAGGCGAACCCATTCATGGTCTTTGGTAAATTTAACTTGGCTCATTTTCAGTCTCTCATTTTCATTACAATTATATTCGTTTACGTGAATGTGACATGTCTAAGGTGCCGCTTTTGCCGACACATAATGATGGGGCACAAAAGGCATCGCACAGATATTGGCTGGTAAAGCCTTGCCTCGGACCATTAATTGAATTTGCGTCCCAATAGCGTGATGTGATGAAGCGACATATCCCATGGCTATTGGTGCAGATAAGCTCGGCGCAAAGCCACCACTCGTAATAACTCCAATGTGGTTTCCCTCAAGGTCGCAAATCTCTGTGCCCTCGCGGGCCGGGGCACGACCAAGCGGTTGAATGCCAACTCGCTTTCGCTTTATGTCCTGACCTTTTAAAAAGTTCCCCGCGCCTGGAAAGTCCATCGCTTCGCGCCGACGCTTAGGAATCGTCCACATGAGGTCAGCCTCTGCAGGGTTTGTCTGCAAATCAATATCATGGCCATAAAGGCACAAGCCTGCCTCAAGACGCAAACTATCCCGCGCACCTAAACCGCATAAACCAACAGCCTCATCGCGCAATAAAAGATCTGCAAAATCGGCAGCAATTTCATTTCCGAGCGAAATTTCAAACCCATCTTCACCCGTATAACCACAACGGGTTATAAATAGATCGTGCCCTTGCCACGTGGCCTCGCGCGCCGCCATAAAAGGCAATTCCGCACAACCCGGCAGAATACGTTCTAATACATGCACAGCCTGCGGCCCTTGCAGCGCCAATAAGGCTTGATCATAAATCTCTAGCGCCGCACGCCCAGATAAAGATGCCGAAATATGTTCAAAATCTACATTTTTACATGCCGCATTGACGACCAACCAGATATCTTCGCCACGCCGCGTGACCATCAAATCATCGCGAATACCGCCATGATCATCCGTTAACAGCGTGTAGCGAATACGATTGTTATGAAGACTGGTGATACCACCGGGAACAAGCTCTTCCATCAGCGCGGCGACATCATCACCGTTTGTTGCACGCAACATCGCCTGCCCCATATGCGACACATCAAAAAGGGCCGCGCTATTCCGGCATTGCAAATGTTCGCCCATTACCCCAAGCGGATATTGCACAGGCAATAAATAGCCAGCAAAATCAACCATCTTGCCGCCATTGGCGACATGAAATGAATATAGCGGCGTTTTCAGCGGGGTGCTCTCTTGGCTCATCTATCTCTCTCATTATTCGAAGGTTACCTTGAAACAAGATAACCCCGCTCACATGAGCGGTCGCGACTCAGGGAATGCCTCCTTTGGCACTCGCCCCCCTCTGTCGCTGTAACCTGAGAGATTTCACGTAATGTCTATCATTACGCTTACGCCTTCGGTGAGATGGACGAACCATCTACTTTCCAGAGTTGCGATGAAAACGGTCCTTTTGCCTGAGAGTTTCCGGGGGCGGTTGCTCCTTCGGCCTCGTATTCAAGATACGATGTCTCCCGTTTGCATCATTGCTAATTCAAAAAATAACGCGGCAGACTTTAAAGTCAAACACCTATTTCTGGCGTTTAACTTCTGCTGGGGATAAACGACGTTCCCAAGCGGCGCGGTTTGCTGCCAATTGCGCTTCGTTTAGTCTAAAGCCAACCAAAATACGATAGGAGGTCACTTTAAAATCTTCGGCTGTATAGAATGAGAGCTCATTGAATTTATGAGAAAAACTCCCTGCAGGCCCTGACACGCCATCGTTAACACCATCAATTTCAATGGTCTCAATATTCTGAGCAACAATATTGTTTTGGGGGTCTACTGCCGCAACAAAAACATCGACTAAAAAATCATCTCTGGGTGCAGAATCACTACGATAAACATCCAAATAGCCCGCAATTTCGACATCTGATTCGACCAAACCAGACACATAAGCCGCACAAGCGGATCGGATAGCGCGTAACTTAACTTCATAAGCAGGTGTTTCAGGGTTCGTGACCTGAGGCCAACTATCGCTCGTCGCCGCAATATCAGATGCTGGGCAACGATATGAGCCAAGATCCTCAGGGCCGCAGCTATAAACAGCCAGGAGAGCTGCCATTGACAGAATTTGTTTTGTAAAAGTTTTCATTGCTTTGACTTGACCCAGGTGAGTTTTCGCCGTTAAGACGATTATTAATACTAACGCGACACTAACCAAACTCACCCTGCGTAACAAGTGTTAAACCGTTATGCTTACAATTTGGGGCCGAAATGAACGACCAGATGACGAATGAAAAGACGCTTCTTTTAATCGCGCCCCGCGGTTTCTGCGCTGGTGTTGATCGTGCGATTAAAATCGTCGAACAAGCTCTCATTCGCCATGGCGCCCCAGTATATGTGAGGCATGAAATTGTGCATAATCAAAGGGTTGTGGCCAAGCTCGAAGAACAAGGGGCGGTTTTCGTTGATGAATTAGATGATGTTCCGGCAAATGCGCCCGTCATTTTTTCCGCGCATGGTGTACCAAAATCAGTACCCGCCGAAGCCAAAGCACGTGGCTTAACTTATTTTGATGCAACCTGTCCTCTCGTGTCTAAAGTCCATATAGAAGCCGAACGACACGCTCAAGACAATCGACACATATTATTGATTGGTCATGCCGGACACCCAGAAGTTGAGGGCACGATGGGACAAGTTGCGGCGGGTGATATTAGCTTAATCGAAACGATCGAAGATGCAGAAATCTTCAGCCCACCTTCAGGCCGCGCACTTGCTTATGTCACGCAAACCACGCTCTCTGTTGATGATACTGTCGACATTATTGCTGTTTTAAACAAAAGATTTCCTAACATTATTGCGCCGCACAAAGAAGATATTTGCTACGCAACAACAAACCGTCAGAGCGCTGTTAAGTCACTTGCGCCGAGCCTCGACCTATTGCTTGTGATCGGAGCAAAAACCTCATCAAATTCCCTACGCTTAGTGGAAGTTGGCACACGCGCAGGCGCAAATAGTGCTTATTTAATCCACGATGCCACCGCCATTGATTGGCAATGGATCGAGAAAGCCGAGCGCATAGGTATCACTGCAGGCGCTTCAGCACCTGAAGAAATTGTTCAAGAAGTTATCAATGCTTTTAAAGAACGATATGTGGTAAGCGTCGAGGAATATATAGATGCTGTAGAGCAAGTGCACTTTAACTTGCCCCGCGAATTACGGGACTAGATCACATGGCCGTTTTTACCAATGTCACGACCCAAGAGCTCGATACACTTCTAAGCGATTATGATATTGGTCAAGCAAAAGGCCTTCATGGGATTGCTGAGGGGGTTCAAAACAGTAATTTTTTTCTGACAACCGAGCAGGATAAATTTATTTTGACCCTTTATGAGCAAACAATCGACGCCGATGATTTGCCTTTCTTTCTTAACCTCATGCTATATTTATCCCAGCGTGGCATCGAATGCCCCTTGCCCGTTTTACGGCGCGACGGGACATTGCTTTCAACTATTGCTGACCGACCTGCGGCCATTGTTACGTTCTTAAAAGGATCGGGCTTAAAATCCCCACGCAGCAGCCATTGCGCTGAGGCCGGCGCTGGTCTTGCCAAACTTCATCTCGCGGGACATGACTTTCCACTCTCACGACAAAATAATTTAGGTCACGCCTATTGGCAGAGCTTTTACTCACCCAATGCAGCGCGTGCAAATGAGGTTATGCCAAGCCTTGCGACCGAGATTGAACATGAATTAGAACGCATCGCCAAACACTGGCCGAGCGACTTACCGAGCGGAATTATTCACGCTGACCTGTTTCCTGATAATACTTTTTTCTTAGACGATAAACTCAGCGGCATAATTGATTTCTATTTTGCCTGCACTGATTTTTATGCCTATGACCTCGCTATTTGCCTAAACGCGTGGTGCTTTGAAGCCGACATGACGTTTAATCTCACCAAAGCCCGCGCCATGATCAATTCCTATCATAAGGTAAGGCCTTTATCAGAAAATGAACTTGAGCATTTACCCTTGCTCTGCGCCGGTGCATCTATGCGATTTTTGCTGACGCGACTTCACGATTGGTTAAATCGCGTCGATGGAGCCCTCGTAAACACAAAAGACCCGGTGCAATATTTAAGACGCCTTAGATTTCATAAAAATGCCCGCTCAGCAGCCGATTATGGAGTAGACATATGATTACAATTTATACAGATGGCGCCTGCTCAGGCAATCCCGGACCAGGCGGCTGGGGCGTTTTGATCGAACGACCCGATGATAACGCGCATGAATTATGCGGCGGAGAACAAGACACAACCAATAACCGGATGGAGCTTATGGCCGCCATTCAAGCTTTGAATTTCTTTGATACGCCTCAAGAGCTCATAGTGATAACCGATAGCGTCTATGTTAAAGACGGTATTTCATCTTGGCTTAAAAATTGGAAAGCTCGCGGCTGGAAGACGGCTAATAAGTCACCGGTTAAAAATAAGGACCTGTGGCAAGCACTCGATGCCGCTGCGCAACGGCACAATATATCTTGGCAATGGGTTAAGGGTCATGCCGGGGACCCCGGAAATGAGCGTGCTGACGCTTTAGCGCGCCAAGGCATGGCGCCCTATCTGTCGTAACGACAGACTATCTTCACTAAAGGGGCGTTATATATGCGCTTCAAAGACTGCGACAAACAGGTCCAACACATTGATAACATTGAAAACATTCAAAGCATTTTATGATTTTTCAATTAAACACAAAATAAACGACGAACTCCGTGCAAAGCGCACTTGTCCCAATAACGGAATAAGAACCAAGTTTTTGGGAATGATTTAAAACGGTCAGCCGCGCGAAAGATGACCGATCACGCGGCTGCAAGACGTTTTAATTAAAGTTGGCCCAAAAGATGTTCGGCCCCTGACTCAACAGCGGCGCCAGGGTTACTCTCAATATTCAATGAAACAACCTCGCCATCGCGTACAATCATAGAATAACGAAGCGAGCGCTTACCCATACCAAACGCGCTACCATCCATGACTAAGCCCATTTTCTCTGTAAGCTCGGCATTGCCATCAGCAACCATCATGACTTTATCGCCCGCATTTTGCATTTTGCCCCAAGCACCCATGACAAAGGCGTCATTGACCGAAAGACATGCAATCGTATCAACGCCTTTGGCGGCAATGTCATCTGCCATTTGGATATAGCCAGGCAAATGATTGTTAGAACATGTTGGCGTAAAGGCGCCAGGTAGCGCAAACAAAACAACTGTTTTGCCCGCAAATAGCTCTTCTGTTGACAAAGGTGTCGGTCCAGCCTCACCCATATACATGAGCTTTGCTTCGGGTATTTTATCACCAACTTTAATCATCTTGTTCTCCTTTAAAATTTATACCAATTTAACTTTGGATTGCCCCACTTATACCAGCGCATTACTTAAACAGCACGAAAATAGTCCTGCCTTTTTAAAAAGATTGTCACAAATATCATTTTATAGCCTTATAGTTTACCTCTATGAAGAGTTTTGAAAACATCAGCTTGGCAGGCAATTTACTGGTCGCAATGCCGCAGATGGATGATCCGCGGTTTGAACGATCCGTCATCTTAATGCTTAACCATCAACAAAATGGGGCGATGGGCATAATTGTCAACCAACAAACAGACGACCTTACCCTTGGTGCCATTCTCATAAATTCCGATCCCAATTTAAACATAGACCAAATTGCTGACATGCCGGTTTATTTAGGCGGCCCAGTCGACACAATGCAGGGATTTATTTTGCACTCGAATGAATGGTCTGGCGAAAAAACATTTACCTTACCAAACTCCGAGCTGAACCTTACCCAGTCACTCGACATACTCGATGATTGCGCAAGAGGCAAAGGCCCAAAATTGATGCGTGTTATTATGGGTTATGCCGGATGGTCATCTGGGCAACTCGAAGACGAAATTCAGAAAAACCTATGGCTTGTAATCCCAAATGCGCTTGAGCTTATCTTTAATACCGAAGACGACGCGCTTTATGAGGCCGCAACAAAGTCTATCGGAATTGATATTCACAAATTATCGTCATCGGGTGGAGACGCCTAATATTGCGCCTAAGACACACTTTCTAAAGGATCAAACACTGTCAGCTGGGGTGAGAACAAAACGCCGAGTGAAAGAATTAATGACGTCATGAATAATGCCAAGGGAAAAAGATCAAGCGTTATATATCCCAAGAATGGACCATTCATCACAGCAAATCCCCAAAGACCAAAAGCAATAATAATGGATAAGTCTGCAAACACTCTCAGCGTTAACCAATAGCCTCTCAAAAGAGAGGGCATATTATAATATCGCCACCAATTTAAACCATGCAGGACCAATGCTCCAATTAGGATTGAGAGCAAAAGAGTATCACTCGTATGAAAAGTTAATCCAACTGGTAGCACTGTGGCAGCTTTTAGGCAGAAGCCCGCAGCGCCCCAGGTCAGCGCCTCAAAAAGAATGGTTGGCACGCCAAAGTTAAACTTATTGACTAACCTTCTTAAAAAACCAACCGACCACGCAAATCCCACAAAAGAAAAAATAACCAGCCAAATAAGACGCGCATTACGCTCAAAACTTATCCGACTATTCTCCCCCCAGAGCCACAAATGCCGAACAGGTCCCATATAACCTTCAAAGGCGAAAGATTGCACCGATAATGAGGGAATGGAAAAAATCAACTGATCAGGCAATCGCCAATCGGCAGCAACTTCTTTGCCATCAGACATGATAAGGCGAAGCGGGGCTACAGGGCGCTTTTCGATATTGAGAAAACTGGCCAAAGGCCATTGTGTTGGATAGCGTTGCAACTCAAAGACAAGAGGTTCATCACTGGCGTTTTGAACAGCAAAGGCTCGTCGGTCATCGATTTCACGAATAAATTCAGACAAATGAATAACACCAATGCGCCCATCAATGCGCAATGGGTCCAGCGCATAACTCCGAGAGGACAGAAGACTAATCATAGCAAAAAATAAAATAAGGACTACTCGCATCATTCTTCTATACTCTCATGACTTCGACCATAAAGTACATGGTCTTCCCAAGAACCGTTGAGTTTTAAATAGTTCTCAGCACGTCCTTCATATTGAAAAAGATTATTCTCCAGAACACGGCAAGAGGCAATATTATCAACCATACATGCCGCTTCTAACCGATGTAACTTCAAAACATCAAAGGCATAAATACAAACCAATTTAACAGCTTCACTCATATAGCCGTTTTGTTGATAAGGCTCCCCCATCCAATAGCCAAGCGTCGCCATTTGAGCAGCTCCACGCCTCATATTGGTTATGTGGCAAGCCCCCATCAAATGCTCAAATCCCGCATCCCAAACAAAGAAGGCATATCCAAGATCTCGCCGACGTGCGGAGACATATTCGCGTATATATGAACGATAATATTGCTTTGTGAGATGTGATTGGGACCAAGTGGGTTCGCGTCTTTGAAACGCTTTGCGACCCTCTGAACGTAAGCTCAACCACTGTTGCGCATCACAATATCTGGGCTGAGCAAGGATGACCTTCTCACCAATGCCGTAAATCCGAGGACGCCGCAAATTCAGCCAGCGACCAAGCCCATTAGCCTTTGGCGGTAATTCGAGCATGGGCTTCTATAAAAGACTCGACGGCAGACAAATCATTGGCGAGAAAATCACTTTTCTCAGAACGATTTAAAAGTTCAGCAACATGAGCGGGTGGCGTTGGATGGACATGACAAGCAGCCTCCACCGAAGCTGGGAATTTGGCCGGATGTGCGGTTGCTAAAGTTACAACAGGCACGCCATCACCAGGCGCTAATTTACGAGCTGTACCAAGACCAACGGCCGTATGAGGGTCAAGAATAAGATTCAATCGAGATTGCACATCTTGCATCACCGCGTCGGTCTCGCTCTGATCAACGCGAGCAGCAACAAATAATCTTCTTATGGACTCAAGATGCGCATCATCCAGTGTAAATTTGCCCTCATCCCGAAGCTCATCCATATAACTTTGAACGCGAGCGCCATCGCGCCCCGCAACCTCAAATAACAAGCGTTCAAAATTGCTTGAGACTTGAATATCCATACTCGGTGAAGAGGTCGCAACCACAGTATCGCGCGCATAGGTGCCTGTCTCAAGCGTACGAACCAAAATATCATTTACATTTGTTGCGATCATTAACTGCTTAATCGGTAAACCCATTTGCTTGGCGACATAACCAGCAAAAATATCGCCAAAATTACCCGTA
>CBFHJI010000002.1:60188-70556 GCA_965656255.1 Alphaproteobacteria bacterium | reverse complement strand
AGTAGGAACAGAAAATGAAATATCGCGCTCGGGCGCACCAAGCGCAACAGCAGCTGTAAAATAATAGACCGTTTGGGCCATAACACGCACCCAATTGATCGAATTCACACCGGCAAGGCGTACGCGGTCACGAAAAGCCTGATCGTTAAACATGCCCTTTACCAAAGCCTGACAGTCATCGAAAGTACCATCAATCGCGAGCGCATGAACATTTGCCTCATAAGCTGTGGTCATTTGCTTGCGCTGGACATCAGAAACCCGCCCATCTGGATAAAGAATAAAAATATCGGTCGCCTCAGCGCCCCTAAAGGCCTCGATTGCCGCACCGCCTGTGTCACCAGATGTTGCCCCGACGATGGTGGCGCGCTGATGACGCGTGGCCAACACATGGTCCATAAGCAAGGCTAGCAATTGCATGGCAACATCTTTAAATGCCAATGTAGGGCCATGAAATAATTCGAGCACATAATGCTCGTCTTCGAGATGCAGCAAGGGTGCAATGCTCTGATCTGAGAAGCTAGAATAGGCCTTATTAATCAGCTCGCGAAGGATCTCGGGCTCAATCTCATCACCGATAAAGGGAGATAAAACCTCAAAAGCGACCTCTTCATATGTTTTTGTTTTAAACGAGGCAATCTGCTCATGAGATAATTGCGGCCATGATACTGGCAAATAAAGCCCTCCATCATCGGCAAGTCCTGCCAATAATGTATCTAGAAATCCAAGTTGCGGAGCGCGCCCGCGTGAGCTGATATAGTTCACTGTATTTTGCCTTTAACTCTTTAAGCTTTGCATCCTCAAGACTGATAACCCTATTTACGCATTAACCCGTCGATAAGCACGGATGTGCCACAATGCAGATATAATGACAAGGATTAAGCCAAAACCATACCATGTTAGAGCATATTCAAGATGCCGATTAGTCAATACACGGCGCGACTGCCCGGCATAAGGCCAGCCCATCTGAGGTGCTGTTTGTTCCACCAAAAAAGGGTAAGAGTTAATCCCGCTCGCCTGCGCCATCGCTATTGTGTTACGGACATACCATGTGCGCTCACTGGGGAGATCCTCAGCATCAAAAATTGTGCGCTCATCGGGCCAACGTAATATACCCTCAATTTGTCGCGGCAAATTTTGAGGCCGAGCCTCAATATCGCGCAAGCGCTCAGGCACAAAACCCCGATCGATATAAAGAATAGCTCCGTCAGAAAGCGCCAATGGAGTCAAAACATGAAAGCCAACGCGATCTCTATGCGCAAGACCGTCAGGAATATTATTGGCTGTTGCAAACCAATATTGCTCTAAATCAACGCGCCAAGTCCCCTCAATGGTGATCGGATGAAAGTCATGGTCACGGCGTGACAAAACCTTCAAATCGGCGCCTGATTTAATGCTTAACGGCTCGGCTTGATCACGCTGAGCCATTGTCGCGATAAGCTCATTTTTCCATGCCAGCCGATCCATCTGCCAATTTCCAAGCGAAACAAGCACCAGGAGCATAACCCCTGTCATCACAATCGGTATGAATCCGATATTATTCGTCCTCGTCAAGGTCAAGCCTCCCCAAGGCAGCATTGTTTTGATATTGCTTAGCGGCCAGCCATGCTTTCATCGGCCGGAGCATTAAAATAGGAAGAAATAACCCAATAGGAAGCCAAAGCGCCGCATGAACCCAATAAGGAGGCTGATACGCAACCTCCGTATAGAGTGCCGCTGCGACAATGATAAAACCAGCAATCAATATAATAAAAACAGCTGGCCCATCTCCCGCATCAATCTGACTGTAATCTTGCCCACAGGCTGAACAGTCATCAGCAAAATCCAAGAAGCCAGAAAATAAGGCGCCCTGCCCACACCGTGGACAACGCGCCTTAAAAGCTGTTTTCATTGGCGAAATAGCCGGATAAAAATCTGTTTCTAAATCCGACACAAAGACCAAATCTTAATGCGCAGCCGGTGCGCCTGAGCCAATGACATAAATCACGACAAACAAGAACAACCAGACCACATCAACAAAGTGCCAATACCAAGCGGCAGCCTCAAAACCAAAATGCTGTTTATCCGTAAAGTGGCCAGATTGAGCGCGTAGCAAACACACGAGAAGGAAAATTGTACCAACCAATACATGGAAACCATGGAAACCTGTGGCCATATAGAAAGTCGCGCCATAAATATGCCCGCTAAACCCAAAGGCAGCATGACTATACTCATAAGCTTGAACAACACTAAACAAAGCACCAAGCGCTACGGTTAGAATAAGACCCCATTTCAGCCCTTTGCGATCACCATGAAGCAAAGCATGGTGAGCCCAGGTAACGGTTGTACCTGACGTCAACAAGATGAGCGTATTAATGAGTGGCAAATGCCATGGATCAAAAGTCTCGATACCAACGGGAGGCCACTGTCCGCCTGTTAGCTCTGCGCGTGTTGCTTGAATAGCCTCGCCTGGGTAAAGGCTTGCATCAAAATAAGCCCAAAACCAAGCAGCAAAGAACATGATTTCAGAAGCGATGAACAAAATCATGCCATAACGTAAATGTAACTGAACGACCGGCGTATGATCACCTTTTTGGGCTTCTACAACCACATCTCGCCACCAGCCAAGCATAGAATATAACACCGCAACAAAACCAATAATCATAATCCACGGGGTGCTATTATGAAGAAACTGAACAGCGCCAATCGACAGTATTAAAACACTGACAGATGAAATAACCGGCCATGGACTCGGGTCCACTAAATGATAATCATGATTTTTTGCGTGGCTATCGGCCATAGTCTATCCCCTCGGTTTATATTGCGATCTGCTTGCCGTTTCTGGCGCTTTAAAAAAAGTATATGACAGAGTGATTGTTGTTACATCATTCATCTCAGGGTCGTCCATAATTTCAGGATCAACGAAGAAGGTAACCGGCATTTCAACCGATTCCCCAGGCTTTAACACCTGCTCCGTAAAACAAAAACACTCAATCTTATTGAAATAATAACCTGCTTTGGCCGGGGACACATTAAAAGTCGCAGTCCCTGTTACCTGCTCATCTGTCAGGTTTTTAACGCCATAAAAGGCCAAACCCGTTTCTCCGATGAAGAGTGAGACTGGTTTAGTCATTGGCATAAAATCCCAACCCAGCTCACGATTTATACTCGCATCAAAGCGCACGGTTATTTTGCGATCTCCAATGATGGTCGGAGCTTGCTCAGCAATCTGCGTTGTACCACCAAATCCCGTCACACGACAAAACAGGTCATAAAGAGGCACAGATGCATAGGATAAACCAATCATGACAAAAACAACTGAGGCCGCGCGCAGGGCTGTTCGTGTATTTTTTTTATCAAGTTCGCTTCTATTGCTCATGACTGACCTGCACTTTGAGCAACATTTTCAGCTAAGCGTACGATCGTAACCGCAAAAAACAGTCCGACGAGTATAAGAATACCAATCGCCATAACTGCCGCGCGACGCCGGCGCTGACGCAATAGTTCTGGTGTCCATGCGGATACGTCAGGCAAATTACTATTATCAGGCATTATACTGCTCCTAAAATGCGATCAATCGGCAAACAAGCAAATAAGGCAAATAGATAGAAAATCGAAAATCCAAACAACCAACCCGCCGCATAATTGCGGCGCGCATCACCAGCTGTAAACAGCCAAAACGCAAAACCAATAAAAGCTAAATTTAATACACTAACCGTGACAAGATAAATGGCGCCAGAAAACCCAAAAAACACCGGCGCAAAGGAAACAAGCGCCAGAACAAAACTATAAATCAAAATTTGCCATAGCGTATTGCGATCTCCATGCGTGATTGGCAGCATCGGCACACCAACTTTGCGATATTCATCCTGCTTGATAAGAGCGAGCGCCCAAAAATGAGGGGGCGTCCAGAAAAATATAATCGCAAAAAATATGATCGGTTCAAGCGATACGGAATTGCTCGCCGCCGCCCATCCAATGACAGGAGGCAAGGCGCCTGCCGCACCACCAATAACGATGTTTTGCGGAGTCGAACGCTTCAGCCACATTGTATAGATGACCGCATAAAAGAAAATTGTGAATGCCAAAAGCAAAGCACTCAAATAGTTAACCATAACCCCAAGACACACAATTGAGATGCCCGACATCCACAAACCAAATGCCAAAGCACTCTCTGCAGAAATGCGTTTTGAGGGAACCGCACGGGTTTTGGTCCGCATCATGACACCATCAATATCGGCATCATACCACATATTCAAAGCAGCGGATGCACCCGCACCCAGAGCAATCATTGACAATGCCGCAATCGCAATCATTGGGTGGATTGCATTTGGCGCCATAAAAAGACCAATGCCCGCGGTAAAGATAACCAAGGACATTACGCGCGGTTTCATTAAAGAAATAAAATCTGCCGCAGAGCCAGTATCCATTACTGGCTCCGCAGGTATCAGAATTTCGCCTTTAACGACCTGTGACATGGGGTCTTTTTTCTCCAATGAACTGTAACTTACTTAATTTTAGGTAAGTCACTGAATTGGTGGAACGGCGGAGGCGAGCTGAGTGTCCATTCGAGGGTTGTTGCACCTTCACCCCATTGATTATCCGCTACTGGCACGCGACGCGCGAAAGCATGAATAACGCCAACGAGGAAAATCAACACCCCAAAGGCAGCAATGTAACTACCGATTGATGACCAATAGTTCCAATCAGCATATGCGTCTGGATAGTCAACATAACGGCGCGGCATACCTGCCAAACCTAAGAAATGTTGTGGGAAGAAAAGAAGGTTCACACCAACGAAGGTGACCCAGAAATGCAACTTGCCGATAAATTCGGAGTAAGCCACACCAAACATTTTTCCGAACCAATAGTACCAGCCTGCAAAAATCGCAAACACAGCACCCAATGACAGAACATAATGGAAGTGAGCAACAACAAAATAGGTGTCATGGTAAGCGCGGTCTACACCCGCATTGGCAAGCATCACGCCCGTCACACCACCAAGGGTGAAAAGGAAAATGAAACCAAGCGCCCATAACATAGGTGTTTTAAATTCAATTGAACCACCCCACATTGTTGCAATCCAAGAGAAAATCTTGATACCTGTCGGCACCGCAATCACCATTGTTGCCGCAACAAAATAGGCCTGAGTGTCAACCGACAAACCAACCGTATACATGTGGTGGGCCCAAACGATGAAGCCAACCGCACCAATTGCAACCATGGCATAAGCCATGCCCAAGTAACCAAAAACCGGCTTACGCGAGAATGTTGATACGATCTGAGAGATAATACCAAAGCCTGGAAGGATCAAAATATAGACCTCAGGGTGGGCAAAGAACCAAAACAAGTGTTGGAACAAAATTGGATCACCACCACCCGCAGGGTCGAAGAAAGTTGTGCCGAAGTTGCGGTCTGTCAGCAACATAGTGATCGCACCTGCAAAAACAGGCAAAGACAACAGCAACAAGAACACAGTGACCAAAATCGACCACACAAATAGTGGCATTTTATGCAATGTCATGCCGGGGGCACGCATATTAAAGATTGTGGTGATAAAGTTAATCGCACCAAGAATTGACGAAATACCAGCAACATGGAGTGATAAGATCGCATAATCCACAGCCGGCCCAGGCTGACCGGAGGTCGAAAGCGGCGGATACATTGTCCAACCGCCACCTACACCGCTATTTCCGGGAGGGCCCTCAGCAAAAATAGACAATACCAAGAGAATAAAAGAGGCTGGCAATAACCAGAACGAAATATTGTTCATCCTCGGGAAAGCCATATCCGGCGCGCCGATCATAAGCGGAACAAACCAGTTGCCGAAACCACCAATCATGGCTGGCATAACCATGAAGAAGATCATGATCAACCCATGGCCCGTAACCAAAACATTATAAAGGTGGTAGTTTCCACCCAAAATGTCATCACCAGGCGATTGCAATTCAGCACGCATGATGACGGACATTGCGCCGCCAACAATCCCAGCAAAAATAGCGAAAATAAGGTACATCGTTCCGATGTCCTTATGGTTTGTTGAATAAAGGTAACGCTTCCAACCCGTTGGATGATCTTCGTGGTGTGCGTCTATAGCGTGATCCGTTGCCATATCTATCGCTCCTAATTAACTATTTTGTTTGAAATCGCGGGTTTTGCATTCGCGATTTTACGAGAGTCTATACGTGCATATTTTTCGCGAGATTCTTCGACCCAGCGATCAAACACCTCACGCTCAACAACTTCTACGCGTATCGGCATGAAGGCGTGTCGTATGCCACAGATTTCCGAACACTGACCATAAAATGTACCGGTTTTTTCAGCTTTGAACCAAACTTCGTTCAAACGGCCGGGAACCGCATCCATTTTGAGACCAAATGCAGGCATTGCCCAACTGTGCAGCACGTCAGCACCCGTCACAACAACACGGATGGTTGTGTCGACCGGGACAACCATAGCCGTATCTGTCGCCAATAGGCGAGGCTGATCCCCACGGTTTGCGTCATCAAGCATGTAAGAATCAAAAGCGAAATCACCATGGTCAGGATATTCATAACCCCAATACCACTGATAACCGACAGCTTTAACAGTCATTTCGGCTTCAGGTAAAACACGCTGGAAATATAATAAGCGGAAAGAAGGCACCGCAATAACAATCAAAATCAGAATTGGTAACACCGTCCAAACAACTTCGACCAAAGTGTTATGGGTTGTTTTGGATGGGCTCGGATTACGTCCAGCTCTAAACCTGATCATGACATATAGCATCAAGCCAAGCACCAATAAGCTTATGCCCGCCATAATGATAAGAAGAAAATCATTAAATTGCACGATGCGTGACATATTTTCCGTAGCAGCTTCCTGCAGGTTTAATTGCCAAGGTTTTGGCTGGTCAGCGAAGGCTGCAAATGCCAAAGACAAACTGGCCAAGCCCCCTAAAACGACATTCTTGAATAGACGCATTATTTTTTCCATCCTGATTATGAGTTCGTATATGCGGCAACTTATCAAAGTGCCTCGAATATACAAGGCTAGATTGCCGGAAAGGGGCAAATTTTAGAACAATGCGACCAAATGCCCATCTCTCCGCAAACCTTCACTCAGGCCAATTTTTGCAACTTTTCCTTAGAAAACAAGAAGAATAATTAAGCGCGCAAAGACTCTCAAAATGAATTATGACCACAGTCATATTATTTGAGTTGAGCCACTATCTCAAAAAACGAGCGGTTAAATACCGCCCAAAATGATTCAAGACGTTAATAGAAGTGATTCCCAATATTACCCCAATCTATTAACCCAATCGCCAGCTTCGGACAAAACTGATCCCGCAACCTGTACCAAGACTCGGCATTATTCTGTCAGGGGAAACTCCGTCAAACTGACCCAACGCCCAACGCATCAAAAACCACGCCCCTCATTCACCACGAGGGGGCAAGACATCCCTCTTCCAACCATCGCACCTATTATGAAATGGCTAATCCTCATATCTTTTGGGTGGTATGGGGCTCCTCACCCAACCATCAACAGCAATAAGTCAATCTTAGCGACCTAGTCGGCTCATCCACCACTTTAGCTAGGCTTATAAAAGCTAACTTTATGGAAAATATGGGTTGTTCAATATTTTTTGACAATTAATTATTCGGTATTGCCGAAATATCATTTCATGTTTTGATCAATTATACGGGTTTAAAGCAAGTGTTACACCCTCTCCGTGAAAGGGGGCATTATGCACCTAGACCCGACCACTTTATGCCAAGACACATTTGCTAAAGCGCTGGCGCGCCCTCTGAGAGTTTTTAGGGGCCTGACCGATCGAGCTTGGCCAAAAGCGATCCGGCGCATTTCGAGCCGCCGGTTATGGGTAAACATCAAATTAACCCTTTGGACTGAACCACGCCAGTTTTCAGAGCATCGCCCCACCCATTCCCTAAAGCCATTTTGAACATCCAACTCTAATAGCACCCAAAACCAACAGAAAGACCAATCTCATGAAACTAAAATCAAAAATGCCCCTGCAAATTTGGATTTTAACCCTAGCCGCTTTCGCCATTGGCACAGCAGAATTTGTGATCGCAGGTATTCTGACTCAAGTTTCCGAAGCCCTTCATATTTCTGAAGGACAAGCCGGCCACTTAATAAGCGCCTATGCACTCGCCATCGTCTTTGGTGGCCCAATACTGACCCTATGGCTCGCCCGCTACCCAAAACATTTGGTGCTGATTGGCTTAATGGGGCTGTTTGTCATATCCAATGTAATCACAGCTATCTCTAACGATTACATCACTTTAATGATCAGCCGCATCATGGCAGGTCTTACACAAGGGCCTTTTTACGGCATTGGAGCTGTGGTTGCGACACGTTTGGTCAGCGATAAAAAGGCTGGACAGGCTGTGGGGCAAATGTTTGCAGGCCTCACGCTAGCAAATGTATTGGGCGTACCAGCTGGGGCTTGGATTGGGAACATTTATGGCTGGAACGCGACTTTTATTGTTGTTGCTTTACTGGGAGGGGTCGCCGCCCTTGCCATCGCAATTACTATTCCGCCACAAAAAGCTGAAGAACCAAAATCCATCAGGGCCCAGATTGGCGCCTTCCGCAACCCTCAACTTCGCATCAGCTTAATGATCACAATCTTATGCTGGGTCGGCTTTATGAGCTTTTATGGATATATCGCTCCCATCGCTGAGGAAATCGCGGGGTTTGAACGCGCCTCAATCACCTGGATACTCATGATTGTTGGCTTTGGTCTTGTGTTGGGAAACACTTTTGGAGGCATAACCGCTGACAAAAATTTGAGTTTATCGCTTATCGCATGGCCCGCTGCAATGATTGCCTCTTTGATCGTCATTGGCTTAGTTGCATCCCAACCCTACCTTTTCGTCCTGACCGCCTTTATCTTTGGCATTGTCTCTTTTGCTAACGTTCCTCCCATGCAAATGCGCGTCATGAAACATGGCCAAGATGCCCCTGAACTTGCCGCAACTGCGAATATATCGGCTTTTAATCTTGGAAATGCGTTTGGCGGCATCATCGGGGGTCTGGTTGTTGATAGCTCATATGGAGCGGGTTATATCCCCTTTGCTGCGATGATAGTACCGACCATCGGACTAGCCTTTATCATCTGGCAAGAAAGCAAACCGCGCGCTTTTAAAGCCACTGCATAAGATATAAGTTAAGACGAGAATATTGGCGTTCGCGTATCACGGAGCAATCGATTTTCTTACACCCTCTAGAATATTTTCGTCGCTTTCATTGAGGACTAACATTCGGCACTATATATATATGCTGTAAAGCGTTATGCTGAGCAGACGCAAAGGAGACATAAATGTCAAACCCAAAAGCAGCGAAATTATTTTTTTCGTCGAATCTTATTGATACTCAACAAACACAAGACCAATTAAATAATGCGCTTAAAGGCATGGATGATGGTGAATTATTCCTCGAATACACGCTGTCAGAGGCCTTTTCTTTTGATGACAATCGTCTTAAAGCCGCTAATTTTGACACAAGCCAAGGCTTTGGATTGCGTGCGGTCATGGGTGAACTGACGAGCTACGCTCATTCCACAGAACTCTCACATGCCGCCATCGGTCGAGCCGCAAAAACTGTGTCTGCCGTCAATCGTGGCTATAAAGGGCAAATGATGATTGCCCCATCCGCAAGTGACATTGCTCTTTATACAGATGATAACCCCCTGCTTGAGCATCATTTTGAAGATAAAGTGAAATTGCTCGAGACCATTAATAGTTTCGCCCGCGCCCAAGATAACCGCGTGCGGCAAGTATCGATCAGCCTATCTGGTGAGTGGCAGGCGGTTGCGATTATTCGCGCCGGAAGTGATCCTGTTTTTGATATTAGGCCTTTGGTTCGCCTCGATGTATCTGTTATGGTTGGCGAAGGAGACCGCCAGGAAACAGGACATTCTGGCCGTGGTGGACGTGCCTCTTATGGACATTGGATGGCGCCTGAAAATTGGCAAGGTCAAGTCCGGGAGGCTATTCGGCAGGCTGTTGTCAATTTAGAAGCAATCGATGCCCCCGCCGGTGAAATGGACGTGGTTTTAGGCGCCGGATGGCCTGGTATTTTGTTGCACGAAGCCGTTGGCCATGGACTTGAAGGTGACTTTAATCGTAAAAAAACTTCTGCTTTTTCAGATCGTATTGGCGAACGCGTTGCCTCTCCCGGGGTTACGGTGATTGATGATGGAACCTTGCCCGATCGACGCGGCTCTTTAAACATCGATGATGAGGGCACACCCACATCAAGGACCGTTCTTATTGAAGATGGAATCCTAAAAGGTTACATCCAAGATCGTCTCAACGCTCGACTTATGAATATGAGCCCAACGGGCAATGGACGCCGCGAGAGCTTTGCCTGCCAACCTGTACCGCG
>CBFHJI010000002.1:30898-60178 GCA_965656255.1 Alphaproteobacteria bacterium | reverse complement strand
ATGACCAACACCTTCATGCTGGGGGGCACACATGAGCCAGAAGAAATTATTAAAAGTGTAAAAAAAGGCATCTACGCAACGGCATTTGGCGGTGGTCAAGTAGATATAACGTCTGGAAAATTTGTTTTCTCTTGCACTGAGTCATACGAGATCGTCGACGGCAAAATCGGCAGGCCGCTCAAAGGCGCCACCCTGATCGGCACTGGCCCAGAAAGCATGCAACGTATTTCAATGATCGGCAATGACATGCAGCTTGATGAAGGCATTGGCACCTGCGGAAAAGACGGCCAAGGCGTTCCTGTCGGTGTGGGTCAACCAAGTTTGCGCATAGATGGCTTAACGGTCGGGGGCACAGCTTAACACACAGGGTCTTGTGTCACCCGCTTACCTTTAGAGATCAAGGCTTTTAGAGATCAAGGCCTTTAGAGATCAAGGCCTCTAGACATCTAAGCCTTAAGAGTTAAATTTAGAGGCAGCATAGGTGTCAAGGACAGACGTCTATTGGCTGCGGCGCATCAAGCCTGCACGAAATAGTTTAGCGAGAAGGTTAAGGCTTCATCTTCAGCATAAGCATTGAAAGGCATCAGTCTTAAAACGCATTTTCATCAAAGACTTTTGTAACATCCCCACCCCATGGGCCATGAAACCGTTCAACAAGGCGCTCTGCGGGTGTTTTGTTCTCTGCAATTGTTTTGATGACAGGATGCAAAAACCCGCGCTCATCGCCACCGAGACCATCTGATTGCGCCCGCGCACCCAGGCCTTGTTCAGATAATACAATAACCTGTTGAGCAATATCGTGAAGCGTACCGCCACGAAACGGGGTTTGAAGTCCAAAATGAGGTGCCTGACGACGAAGCGTTGCCATTTCTTCAAGCGTCCAATCAGACACTAAATCGAGGGCCTTTGACAAAACACTCTCATCGTAAAGCAAACCAACCCAAAACGCTGGTAAAGCACATAAACTATTCCAGTTGCCACTATCGGCTCCACGCATTTCAATGAATCGCTTAACGCGCGCTTCAGGAAATAGGGTCGTCAAATGGTTTTCCCAGTCTTTAGCCGTGGGTTTTTGACCTGGTAAAACCGGCAGTTCTCCTTTGAGGAAGTCCCTAAAACTGAGCCCCATCGCATTAATATATTTCCCGTCACGGATAACAAAATACATTGGAACATCGAGGGCATAATCCACATATTGGTCAAACCCAAAACCCTCATCAAAGGCAAAGGGCAACATGCCTGTGCGCTGACCATCAGTGTCGAGCCACACAAGTGAGCGCTCAGATAAATCACCAGTGACCAAACCATTTTTGAATGGCGAATTCGCAAAAAGTGCTGTTGCGAGCGGCTGTAAAGCAAGAGAAAGCCGCAGCTTATTGACCATGTCGCGTTCTGAGGCAAAGTCGAGATTCACTTGAACCGTGCAACTGAGATACATCATGTCCAATCCACGATTGCCGCGTGTTGGCATGTAATCCCGCATGAGCTGATAACGCCCTTTAGGCATATGCGGCATGTCATCAAGCGTCCAATGAGGAGCAAAACCAAGACCCAAATAGCCTTGTCCCAATTCCTCCGCAACAGCGCGCACTTCGGTCAAATGCCCGTTAACCTCTTGGCAGGTCTGATGAATAGACGCCAAAGGTGCGCCTGAAAGTTCAAGCTGGCCACCTGGTTCAAGCGTTACAGAACCCCCGCCTTTGGAGGCATCTCGGTAAAGTGCGATTAAAAGACCGTCTTCAAAAACAGGTTCCCAATCGAATCTTGTGAGGCCGCGCAACATGGCTTCAATACCATGGTCACCCTCATAAGGGAGTGGGCGCAGTGTTTTGCGGTTAAACCCAAATTTTTCATGCTCAGTTCCGATTAGCCATTCGGATTTGGGTTTCGAACCCGCTTCCATCCAAGCTTTCAGATCTTGCACATTGTCTAATATATCATCGCTTGCAGACGAGGGACCTGACATGGATGCTCCTTAAATCGTTTTTCGTCTATAGAACCGTTCCGGGTCCCTGACAAGGGATACTATTGCACCCAGTCTCCATAATGATATTGCACCAATGTGAGGGCTGCGACAATAGCTGTATCTGCCCGCAAAATTCGTGGTCCAAGCGCCATGCTATGACAGGTTGAGTGACTTTGTATGGCTTGGCGCTCCTCTTCAGTAAATCCGCCTTCGGGCCCAACCAATACCATTTTAAGATCCTGACTTTGCCCTTTGGGAAAATTCGCCAAGCCCGCTGATTGACCAGCAACGGCTTCATCGCAAAATATAAGCTTTGTTGTTGGCGCCAGCCCCACCAAAAAATCACCCAAGGAAATTGGTTCGCCAATAATTGGCAAACCCACGCGTTCGCATTGTTCGGCGGCCTCAATGGCGTTGGCGCGCAGTTTATCCATATTCATGCGCCCACCTTGCGTGCGTTGCGTCATCACAGGAACAAGCTCCGTCACCCCCATCTCAACCGCTTTTTGGACGAGATAATCTAAACGTTCGCGCTTAAGAGGCGCAAAGGCCAAACCAATCGCAGGCAATTTCTCTGCTGGCTTTGTATGTTCACCAATATGGACATATACCGTTTTTTTTGTAACCTCATCAATCGTGGCATCAAATGCGCCGTCTTTGCTATTAAATAGCTCAACATGTTCGCCGATCGAACAGCGCAAAACATTACGCAAATAATGCGATTGTCCAGCATCCAATTCAAGATGTTCCCCTGTTGTCAATGCATGAGAAATATACAATCGGGCGCGCCAATCTATGTTAGTTGAATTATGTTCCATTGGGCCTTCCTTTAAGACACGATATCTCTTTCTTGATATAGACCATCTATCGGATATAAGTGTAGCATGACAAGCAAAGATACACAGCGCCCCGCAGATGCAATAGCCGACCACTGGGTAGATCGACTTTTACCAGTATCAATTCGGCCATATGCACGTTTGGCACGGCTAGACCGACCAATCGGGACCTGGCTTTTATTTTTGCCATGTCTTTGGGGGCTTTTACTTGCAAAGGACCAAGGCGCGATCTTCCCGCCCATCTCATATATTATGCTATTTGGTCTTGGTGCATTGGTCATGCGCGGGGCTGGGTGTACGTTTAATGACATTATCGACCGTGATATTGATGCGCGTGTTATCCGCACTGCCAACCGACCGCTTGCAGCCGGGCACATCACACGGGTGCAGGCCATTGGATTTCTCATCATTCAGTGCCTGATTGGATTTGTGATCCTTATTCAATTCAACACGCTAACCATTCAGCTTGGCATTGGCTCTTTAATTTTAGTTGGCATTTATCCTTTTATGAAGCGCATCACATGGTGGCCGCAACTCTTTTTGGGGCTTGCCTTCAACTGGGGGGCTTTAATGGGCTATGCCAGCTTAAACAATCATATAGAGCCAAACATTCTTTGGTTGTATCTCGCCGGTATTTTTTGGACTTTAGGATATGACACTATTTACGCCCATCAAGATCGTGAAGATGACGCTTTGGTGGGGGTAAAATCTTCGGCGTTACGGCTTGGCGACCATACCCATCGTGCGCTTTACGTGTTCTACGGCGCCATGATTATTTGCCTGTCTATATCTGCTTGGTATGCCCAACTTCCTTCACTCTTTTGGTTTGGTCTCGTTATCGTTGCCGGGCACTTATGGCGACAAATAAATCTATTAGATATTCATAACCCAGCCATGTGTCTTTTGCTGTTTCGTCGTAATCGCGACACAGGTATTTTGGTCGCACTTTCACTATTACTTGCTTCCTAAATGAGAGCATACACGCCCAGGATACATAACCGCATGCGACACGCGCCACGGGACGGATAATCAAGCATGTGCTGGATTTTATAACAGAAAGACTTTACAGTGCTTTTCAAATTTGGAGCTTATTAAATGACACATCAAAGCCAAAGCGCGCGGATACCTGCCCAATCGCTCGTTGATGCAGATACGCTCGCTCAACTCCGCGAGAGATCAGATATTATAGGTATTGCACTTATTGTTCATGCCTGGGGTGTTATTTTTGCGTCCATGGCCTTGTTTTATTTTTTACCAAATCCAATCACCTTTATTTTATCGGTTATGTTGATTGGAACACGCCAATTAGGTCTTAGCATTTTATTGCATGATGCTGCCCATAACGCGTTGACCAAAACAACTTGGTTGAACGATTATTTAAGTGACATATTTTGCGGGCACCCGCTTTTTGCCAATACGGCGGCTTATCGACACTATCATTTAAAACATCACGCGCGCACCCAACAAGATGACGATCCTGATCTCGTACTCTCGAAACCATTTCCAATTACCCGCGACAGTTTTCGCCGCAAAATGGTCCGAGACCTAACTGGGCAAACTGCTTATCAGCAAAGAAAAGCGCAATTCCTCTCGGCTCTTGGCCCATCGGATTGGCCATTGCATAAGCGCCTAGCGCATTTTAGAGATCGCCTTGGCAGCGCCATGATTGCGCAAGTTATTATTTTTATCCTATGCGCAACAATGTTCCATTGGAGCTTTTACTTTACGATGTGGCTACTGCCCTTTTTCACCTATCACATGGCCATAACGCGTATCCGCAATATTGCCGAACATGCCATTGTGCCTGACAATAATGACCCATTTCGCAATGCGCGCACGACCAAAGCTGGCTGGCTTACCCGCGCCTTTATTGCACCTTACTGGGTTAATTATCATGTCGCCCATCACTTAATTATGCATATTCCTTGTTTTCAACTGCCAAAGCTTCACAAGAAACTAATAGAGGCAGGCTATGGCCCGCGCATGGAAATTGCTGAAAGCTATTTCGATATTATTAAGCGTGCTACGTCGCGGCGCGATGATCCGGCAACACCGACACCAACTAAGAAACCTCGCTTAAAAGGCACAATGACCGACGGTTTTTCAACGCAATAATTTTTCAGCATAATAATTTTTCAAAACACTAATTTTTAACATAATAAGAAGGCAGCCCATCATGAGCACGCACATTGACGATATCGAACTTGCTAACCATGCCATAGAGCGACTTAAAGCCTTTGGCGCCGATGCGTCTGATGTCCTGATTAGCGCGTCTGCTTCGCTAAGCGTATCATGCCGTCTGAGCGAAATTGAAGATCTTGAGCGTGCGGAAAGTCGCGACATTGGCCTTCGAGCCTTTATTGGACAAAGCCAAGCTTTTGTGTCAGCCAGCGGCGCTGATCACTCCATGATCGATACATTAGCAGAGCGCGCTGTCGCCATGGCGCGCAACACACCCGCCGACCCCTATTGTGGTCTTGCCGATGTCACACGTTTAGCAAAGAAATGGGACGATCTTGACCTGCTCGACCATTATGAACCAAGCGCAGAAGAGTTAAGCAAACTTGCTCTGGAAATAGAAGATCAAGCCCGTTCACATGAGGGCATCACCAATTCAGAAGGCGCCGGTGCGGGTTGGGGTCATGGCGGCACAACGCTCGTGACCAGCCACGGATTCGCAGGCACTTATAAAACCTCTTCTTTTTCTATGAGTTGTGCCGTTCTTGCTGGCACTGGCGACAAAATGGAGCGCGATTACGCAAGCCATAGCGCCCGCCATTTCAGCGATCTTGACTCTCCCAAAGATATTGGAGACCGCGCTGCAAAACGCGCGCTTGATCGGCTCAACCCCCGTAAAATAAAAAGCATGAAAGCCCCCGTTATTTTTGACAAACGCGTCTCGGCTTCACTGATCGGTCATCTGATGGGAGCAATTTCAGGCAGCGCGGTTGCCCGCGGTACATCTTTTTTGCGCCAAAACATGGGGCAGATGATTATGCCCAAGGGTGTTAGCATCATTGATGACCCATTGCGTCAACGCGGCCTTCGTTCTGCCGCTTTTGACGGTGAGGGCTTGCCCATGTCCCTCCTCAAACCTATTGATGGAGGTATGCTCACCTGTTGGTTGCTCGAATCAGCAACAGCAAAACAACTTGGCCTAGAGAGCAATGCCCGCGCAGGACGCGGTATTGGTTCGCCGCCTGGACCGAGCGCAACCAATATTCACATGGAAGCTGGACAGCGCAGCGTTGAAGAGATGATGCGTGATATTGGGGAAGGCTTCTTGGTCACTGAGCTCATTGGCATGGGCGTGAATGGGGTAACGGGTGATTATAGCCGTGGCGCATCAGGATATTGGATTGAAAATGGAGAAATTGCTTATCCAATAAGCGAAGTTACCATTGCCGATAATTTGCGTGACATGTTTGCCAGCCTTGAACCAGCCTCAGATTTGAGCTTTCGCCAGAGCGTAAATGCCCCAAGCATCTTAATTCCAAAAATGTCACTTGCTGGCCTATAGGCGCGACATAGACGGCAACTTATGCTATCCACGGGCAGTGTTTAATTAGGTTGCTCATAAATGACTGCGTATAAAAACAGACATATCAAGAATGTGTCACCCGAAATTATCGAAAAATACTATGCTGGCAATGGCAGATCGCTGGCCTTAATCATGCGGATGTTGCGCAGTTACCTAAAGCCTTATCTGGGCCTTTTGGGCATTGGCGTTTTGACAAATGTTGTGGTTGCCGCAACAACCGGCGCTATGCCTTGGTTTATTCAACAAGCCATTGATAATGTGTTTAATGAACCTAACCCTCAATTGCTTATCCTCATTCCCTTTGGTATTCTTGCCGTCTCCCTCATTCGAGCAGGGGCAACCTATGCCTCAAATGTGATCTTGAATTTTGTTGGTCAGAGCACGACAGCAAATTTACAAAAAGATCTATATGCACAAATTGTCCGTGGCGACCTCGCCTTCATTTCTCGCCAACATACTGGCGAGTATATTTCTATATTCATGACCGATACGATCCGTCTGCGTGACACGGTGAACAACACAGTGATTGGCCTCGCCCGCCACTTACTAACCGTGATCGCGCTCATTGCTGTCATGTTTTATACAAATTGGTATTTGGCCATGGTCTTTACCATTATTGTCATTCCTCTTGGCCTGGTTTTACTCCGCTCGGTTGGCAAGCGCACACGCAAAGCCTCGCGCCAGGGACTTGAAGAAACCGGCGGTCTATCAACAACAATCGCTGAAACCATGACAGGCTTGCGCATTATTAAAGCATATAGTCAAGAAAACACCCTCGTCGACCGCGCCGATAGCAATATTGATAAGATCTTAGATTTTGCGATGCGCGCCTATAAAGCGCGCGCGACCAGCAGTCCCATTGTTGAGGTTTTGGCTGGTATCGCCGTTGCATGCATCATTTATTTTGGTGCGAAGCAAAGCTATGAAGGCCTTCTAACAACAGGCGAATTTATGGGTTTCATTACAGCCCTTTTAATGGCCTATGGTCCCTTACGCTCCGTCGCTACGGTTCAAACCGCTTTGCAAGAAGGTGTTGCTGCGGCTGAACGTATTTTTAAACTTGTTGATGAACCCGTTCTCATTCGTGATGATAGCGATGCCAAAAGTGTTAAAATTAAAAAAGGCCATGTTCAATTTAAACATGTCGGCTTCCATTATGCTGGGCGCGACACGCAAGCCGTACATGATTTAAACTTTGATATTGAGCCCGGCAAAACAGTTGCCTTGGTCGGTCCATCCGGCGCTGGAAAATCAACAGTTTTAAATTTAATTTTAAGGTTCTTCGATGTGACCGAAGGAAAGATAGAGATTGATGGTTATGATACCCGAAAAATCAATCTTGCCTCCTTGCGCCAGGCGACAGCTTTGGTCACCCAGGATCCCTTTCTCTTTGATGATACAATTGCCGCCAATATTGCTTTTGGCCGTGCAGACGCCAGTCTCGATGAGATTAAAGAAGCGGCAAAACTTGCTGCAGCTCATGACTTTATCGAAGACCTGCCTGCGGGTTATGAAACACCCGTTGGTGAAGGCGGATTGCGTTTATCCGGCGGACAAAAACAGCGCCTTGCAATTGCCCGTGCCATTTTAAAAGATGCGCCTATTTTATTGCTCGACGAGGCCACAAGCGCCCTCGATACGGCATCGGAGAGCCTTGTTCAAGAATCGCTCGCGCGTCTTATGGAAGGACGCACATCCTTTATTATTGCTCACCGACTTTCAACAATTTTACATGCAGATATTATTCTCGTCTTAGAGAACGGGCAGATTGTGGAACGTGGCACACATAACGAATTGCTCTCGCAAAACGGTCTTTATGCGTCCCTCTATAACACTCAATTTAAGTCTGATAGTGCCTCATGATTTTGATCGGCTATTCTATTCTTACGCGCCTGCTTGAGCCAATTCTTATTCTTTATATCTGGCTTCGCCAAGCACGCGGCAAAGAAGATGCTTTTCGAAAAATAGAACGGTTTGGGATCAGCACAGCAAATCGACCAAAGGGAAAATTATTTTGGTTCCATGCGGCCAGCGTGGGAGAAGTCATATCTATTTGGCCGCTTATGCTCAAAATGCATAAAAAATACCCAACCGCTCACATTCTTATCACCACAGGCACAATATCTTCATCACAACTTGTTGCTCGCCACCAAGAAACTCAAGGTGACTGGCTCACGCATCAATTTTTGCCGCTTGATCATCCACGCTTTGTGAACCGATTTATCAACCATTGGGCGCCGGATTATATTTTCTTTGTTGAGTCCGAACTCTGGCCAAATCTCATTCTCGCCGCGCGTAAAACCCCTGCCTTTATTGCCATGATCAATGCCAGATTATCACCCACAAGCCACCGTCGTTGGCAAAAAATGCCCAAGACATTTCAAACAATCGTTTCATGTTTTGACCTTATCCTAGCCCAAGACAATCAAACACGTGACCGCATCACTTCACTTGGTGTTGAGCATGTCCATATGCTTGGGAATCTTAAGCGCGATATGGCACCCCTTAAGTGCAATCGCAATAAATATCTAAAGCTAAAAAAAGCAATTGGCGACCGCCCCTGCTGGCTTGCTGCCAGCACGCATGATGATGAAGAAAGCGTGATCATTTCAACGCATCGGATGCTCTTAAAAGAATATCCTGATTTACTGACAATCATTGTGCCCCGCCACCCTGAACGAACCGATGAGATAATGTCTGGCATCACAGAAAACGTTGCGCGGGCATCACGAGATGACATGCCTGATGCCAAAACATCATTTTATATCGGAGATACAATTGGCGATATGGGACTTTATTATCGTTTAAGCCCTATAAGTTTTATCGGTGGATCGTTAATCCCTCATGGTGGGCAAAACCCTCTAGAGGCTGCACGTCTTGATAATGTTATTGTGCACGGCCCCTTTACCAGCAATTTTACTGAAATCTATAATGCGCTCTCAGCCCATCATGGTTGCATTGCGGTGACACGTAAGACATTATTTAAAACAATCAAAACATTATTATCTGATGATATGAAATCAGCTCAGTGCCGCGAAGGCGCGAAAGCCTTCATCAAAAGCGAAGCGGGAGCCACTAATCGTATTGTGAAATGTTTAACCACAGAAATTGACCGCAAGATCGCTTCCTCGCAACGAGATCAGGGCCATGCGTGAACCACATTTTTGGACAAAACCAAACTCCATAAGCGCTTTTTTATTAGCGCCACTCTCTGGCATTTATCGCTTTATCAGCCGGCTACGTATGACACTGGCAACACCACAAAAGGCACAAGCACCTGTCATTTGCATTGGCAATTTTACCATGGGTGGTGCAGGCAAAACACCCGTCACTGACTTTATCGCCCAAGCCCTCAAAGAAAATGGCTGGCAACCAGCTATTTTATCGCGTGGTTATGGTGGCCACCTTAAAGAGGCAATTGCTGTTGATCTTAGTCAACATAATAGCGAAGACGTGGGTGACGAACCTTTTATGCTTGCACAGCGTCACAACGTATTCATTGGCAAAGATCGGGTCATCAGCGCCACACTTGCAACACAAAGCGGTCACAGCATTTTAATCAAAGACGATGGGTTTCAAAACCCCGGCCTCTATCATGACATCAACATCCTGGTTGCAGATGGCGAAAAAGGATTTGGCAATGGCCGCATTTTTCCCGCTGGTCCATTACGGGAATTTGCCGATGATGCATTAAGCAGAACCGACATTGTGGTTGTGATGGGTGCACCAACAGGCAATGGCATGGAAGAATTTATAGGAAAATGCCATGGCCGTGCTGTTCCCGTTTTTCATGCTAAAATCAAACCGCTGTCCGTTTCTCTGGATAAAACAAAACCCGTATTGGCCTATTGCGCGATTGCTCGACCGCAAAAGTTTTACAATACACTTGCAGAGATGGGCTTTAACATTGGCTTAACGCGCGATTTCTCTGATCATCATTATTTTTCTGAAGCAGAAGCACAATCACTTTTGCAGCAAGCCGATAAAGAGAATTTATCTTTGATCACAACAGAAAAAGATGCCGCACGACTGAGCCACCTTGGCAAGTCAGCACATTATCGCAACATGCTCTTGGAGCGAACAAAGGTTCTTCCTATTGATATAGATATATCGGACGAGTTTATGTCCCATATTTTTTCGCGGCTGCGCTAAAAACCAATCAAACTTATTGATCCGGCATTGGCGGCACAAGCAAGGCGGGATCGAGATTTCGTCCCATCCATTGCAATCGCCAATCAAGATGCGGGCCAGTCACCCTTCCAGTTGCACCCACGGTTCCAATAACATCCTCAGCGCGAACCATTTCACCTTCACGCACATCTACACTGTTTAAATGCATATAGATCGATGTTAACCCCAGCCCGTGATCAATAAAAACGAGACCACCCTCAAAATACATATCAGAGGATGCAAGTGTCACACGCCCAGGCGCTGCGGCCTTGACCGGCGTATTGGTTGGTGCGGCCACATCAATACCGTAATGAGGGCGTCGAGGCTCGCCATTATAAAACCGCTGACTCCCAAATACGCCCGTAATTGGTCCCAAAACAGGCCAAGAAAAACCATCTAAAAAGCCCAATAGATTGCTAACATCTTTGCGGGCTTCGCGCTTCTTCGCACCATCTGCTCGAATTTTTTCTAAAGCCTCAGGGGCAGGTGTCACATATTTCTGCGGAATACCTTGAATACGTTGGATTTTATAGTCTTTGGCTGAAACCGCTAACTTACGTATCTCGCGTCGTTGCGCTGATTCAAACACGAGCTCAGCATCTGTCTCTTGATCACGGTCAAATCCAATCACAGCCCAGTTTTCATTTTTTGGAACAGGCCGTCCATCAAGTGTTAAGCTTACATCTGGCGCCAATTCAAACATGAGAAGGCCACCCTGAACAATATGCCCATAGGCTTTTTGAACCAATGCGTCTGGCCAAAGCGTTTGCTCAGTTAAATCGGGCAAATGTTTTGGTCTCGCCTGCACCTGAAAGGCTGTCAGACAAAACAGTAAAATCAATGAAAATCGTTTTATATTTACGCAAACAGATCGGCGCATTAGAGATCTCTCTTCGAGGCCTCAAAGGATACAATAGCGTCACGATAAGCCTCTTGCCGATCAACGCTCCAATATTTTAAATCTTCAAGCGAGATCACATCACCCGTGACGGCGCAGATAACATGCGTTCCGGGTTTGATGACCTCAAAGTCCCCATCGAGATAGCGAATACTCGCTTGCGCGCCTAGTTTTGTCGTATCCATTTTTTGACCTTAGAATAAATCGCCCTGATCGTCACCGTTTGATTTACGAGTTGCATTATCTGCTTTTATGTTCTTTTTGGCTTTTCCTGTGGCTGAGACTTTGGGTGGAGCGCCCACGCCGCCAGAACCAAGGACAGCATCAACGCGCTGAGCCTCAAAGCCTTGATCTTCTGCCAACACAATTCTGACCCGCGCGCCCTCAGGCACGGCATTGGCATCACGAATAGGTTTGCCTTTGCCATCAAGAACAAGCGCAAAACCGCGGGCAAGTACACCTTCATGGCTTAACAAGTCCATCTGACGAGCAATAAACACCAGCTGTTTTTGAGCATTCTCCGTAAGATAGGCAATCGCGCGGGTTAGTCGGCGCGCCTGGTCTTCTAAAGGCGGCAATCTCCGAGAAACATCCAAGATACGCGGCTGCAACCGATTGGCGACATGAGTAATCCGAGCTTTGGCGTCTTGGACAAACCGTTGAAGCCCAAAGTCTAGTTTTTGCGATACTATATCAAGGTGTTGGCTGGCTTGTGCAACTATATCCTGCGGGCGAGGTAATCCACGCGACAAACCCGATAAATGATTACGATGATTAACCAAAATGCGTTCGCTCGACTGCACAAGCCGCCGCTCGAGATCGAGCACATTAGCAAGCAATTGCGCGCGCACAGGCACCGCCATTTCAGCTGCTGCTGTTGGGGTTGGTGCCCGTTTATCAGCAACATAATCAATTAATGTTGTGTCTGTCTCGTGCCCAATCGCTGAGATAATCGGAATCGCTGATGCTGCAACACTACGAACCACAATTTCTTCATTGAATGACCATAAATCTTCAAAACTGCCGCCGCCTCGCGCTACAATGATAAGGTCAGGACGCGATGGGCCATCACCCTCAGACTGAACAGGTAATGCATTAAATCCATCTATCGCTTGAGCAACTTCTTCGGCGCTACCTTGTCCCTGCACGCGCACCGGCCAAACCATAACATGGCGCGGAAACCGCTCTGCTAAACGGTGAAGAATATCGCGAATAACAGCACCTGATGGGCTGGTTACAACGCCAATTGATCGCGGCAAATAAGGAATAGGTTTTTTAACCTCATCAAGGAACAAACCTTCCGCAGCGAGTTTTTTTCGGCGTGCCTCAAGCAAAGCCATGAGAGCTCCAGCACCAGCCGGCTCCATGTGTTGCACCACCAATTGATAGCGGGACTGGCCAGCAAATGTTGTTAAATTGCCAGTACACACAACCTCAAGCCCTTGCTCGGGCTGAACCGCCAAGCGGCCAGAAACGGCCTTCCAACAGACCGAGGCCAGCACGGATTTATCATCCTTTAAATCAAAATAAAGATGCCCCGAAGCAGGTCGCGCAACACGCCCAAGCTCACCCCGCACCCTTACAAACCCAAAGTCATCCTCAATGGCGCGTTTTATCGCGCCAGACAGTTCACTGACCGTAAACTCGGCGACATTACTTTGCGGTTCGTCTTCATCAAACATATTGCGATCTCATTTGGTGGTCAGCTTAATCAATTTTTCAAAAGTTTTGCACCCTTAATCGCGCAAGAGGCAGGTGAACATCAAGCCATCTTGTGTATACTTAACCCATCATAACGATTCCTGCACCTGCGTGCATAATCATTTCATTAGACTTTTGACCCTTGGAACTTTGACCCAATGACACAAGACAAGTTAAACATTTTGGTCCTCGGCAGTGGTGGCCGCGAACACGCGCTATGCTGGAAAATCAAGCAAAGTCCGCTTGCCGGAGCCCTTTATTGTGCCCCCGGTAATGGCGGAACAGGTTTGGTTGCTCAAAATGTCGACTTAAACCCAGAAAACGCGGCAGAGGTGATTGCATTTTGCCAAAACCAAGTCATCAACCTTGTGGTCATTGGTCCTGAAGCGCCATTGGTTAAGGGGGTCTCAGATGCCCTTCGCGATGTTGGCATTCCTGCTTTTGGACCCTCAGCCGCTGCCGCCCAATTAGAAGGCTCGAAAGGGTTTACCAAAGACCTGTGCGCTGAGGCCAATATCCCCACCGCCGCCTATGGTCGGTTTGAAAATGCTGCTGATGCCCATGAATATCTCAAAACACACCCAGCCCCCATCGTCATTAAGGCGGATGGATTAGCCGCTGGAAAAGGCGTCATCATCGCCATGAATGATCAAGAAGCCCGCGACGGGGTTGATATGATTTTTGATGGTGCCTTTGGGGATGCTGGCGTCCAACTGGTGATTGAAGAATTTATGGAAGGCGAGGAAGCCAGCTTTTTCGTTCTTACAGATGGCAAGCGCGCCATTCCATTAGCAACAGCACAAGATCATAAACGTGTAGGCGACAATGACACCGGCCCCAATACAGGCGGTATGGGCGCTTATTCACCAGCCCCCATCATGACACCAGCCCTTATTGAACAAAGCTTAGATGAGATTATTACCCCAACACTCACCACATTGGCCAAACGCGGAACCCCTTATACCGGAGTTTTATATGCTGGACTGATGCTTACGCAACATGGTCCAAAGCTAATAGAATATAATGCCCGTTTTGGTGACCCAGAATGCCAAGTCTTAATGTCACGACTAGAAAGCGATATTGTACCCGCTCTAATGGCCTGCGCGCATGGTGATCTGAGCGATATAGCTCTTGATTGGTCACCCGACACCGCCATTACTGTGGTTATGGCAGCCGCTGGCTATCCTGGAACATATCATAAGGGAAGCCAGATTAAAGGTCTTGAAGCTGCGGCAGAAAACGGGGCGATGATTTTCCACGCTGGAACACAAGAAAAAGATGGTGTTACCATTGCCAATGGCGGCCGCGTTTTAAATGTGACGGCCAAGGGTGAGACAATTTCTCTCGCGCGGGGCATTGCCTATGAGGCGGTTAGCCGAATAGACTGGGATGAGGGGTTTTGCAGAAGCGATATTGGCTGGCGAGAAATCGAACGTCAAAAGTCATAAGCAGTTGCAAAATAAGCTTGGCTGAATACGCTATGCATAGAGACCCAAATGGGTCATGAGGAGATGATGATGAAAGACGAAGCTGCAGAAAAATTTGGTGGCACCAAAGATGTTGAAACCAGTCACGCTTTTGACGCGGCGCGCCTAGAGCAATATATGCAAGCCCATGTCGACGGCTTTGAAGGCCCGCTTGAGGTTCGTCAATTTAAGGGCGGGCAATCCAACCCGACCTATCAACTTATAACACCCAATAAAAAATATGTGATGCGTCGTAAGCCGCCGGGGAAACTTCTTCCCTCCGCTCATGCAGTTGATCGCGAATACCGTATTATCACCGCTCTCCACTCGGTCGGCTTTCCAGTCGCGAAAAGCTATTGCCTATGTGAAGATGAAAGCGTCACGGGCACAATGTTTTATATTATGGATATGGTCGAAGGCCGGATCCTTTGGGATCCCCATTTGCCAGATATTCCGCGCGAAGGCCGACGCCCAATTTTTGAAGCGAAAATTGAAACCCTCGCTCAACTTCATAAAGTTGATTACGTCTCATTAGGGTTAGAAGATTTTGGAAAGCCCGGAAATTATTTTGCCCGGCAAATTTCACGTTGGACCAAACAATATGTAGCGTCCGAAACCCAATCAATTGAGAGCATGAACAAGCTAATGGAATGGTTGCCAAACAATATTCCTGGCGATGACGAAACCTCAATCGTTCACGGCGATTACCGTCTGGACAACATGGTTCTTCATCCAACAGAACCAAAAGTTAAAGCTGTACTTGACTGGGAATTATCGACATTGGGTCACCCGCTTGGCGACTTCACTTATCATCTCATGCAATGGTATATGCCACAAGATGGTGCCTCAACCACAAGCCTAATGGGCTCAGACCTAAAAGACCTCAATATACCGACAGCTGAAGAGTATACGGCTCTTTATTGCCGTCACACTGGGCGAGATGGCATTGAGAATATGGACTTTTACATTGCCTATAACATGTTTCGTTTGGCGGGTATTTTACAGGGCATTGTCGGCCGCGTACGTGATGGTACTGCATCTAATGCGCATGCCGCAGCAATGGCTGATCGGGTTCAGCCTCTTTCTGACTCAGGCTGGGCTTTTGCTCTGCGCGCAGGGGCTGTTTAAGAAACGTCAACCCGCATTATTCTGGCGTGATATAGCGCATCAAGTGAAGGGCTGTGTCGCCATATATGCGCGTGTCAAATAGCGTATAATGTGCTGGCGGCAGAAATTCTGTGCGCGCGCTTTCTTCAACAATAACCAAGGCGTCAGAAGCCAACCAATCACCTTTCACGAGCTGCGCAAGCGCGGATTCTGCCAAGCTTTTGCCATAGGGTGGATCAAGAAAGGCCAAATCAAAGACAGGCCCAACCGAGGCCGGCCGTAAACCAAGTTGCGTTGCATCTCGTTTATAAATTTTACTTGCGCCCATGACGTCTAGCGTGTCCATATTATCACGCAAGACACCGCGCGCGATGCTATCTGTTTCAACAAACAATGCAAAGGCAGCGCCTCGGGAGAGTGCCTCTAGCCCTAAAGCGCCTGTGCCTGCAAATAAATCGATAACCCGCGCTTCTGTCAAATCAAAGTCGGGCAAGGCGCCAATAATAGAAAAAAGTGCTTCACGTGTTCGATCGCTTGTTGGCCGCGTCGTGTCAGAACGCGGTGCACGCAATGTTCGGCCCCGAAGGTTACCGCCGACGATCCGCACGGTCTTGTCCTTTAAAGCCAGGTTTATTATGAGATTTGTCAGCACGCTTTGCGCCCGACCCTCCTCGCCCAGTCGCAGTATCACCGCGCTTGGCTTCAAGTGGTTTATTGGCTTTGGAGCTAAAAGTTTTACCTGAAGGTTTAGATGGTGATGTTGCACCAAATTTTGATTTATTTGCCCCACCTGCGCGCGGACGCTCGGATGTTAAGTCGGCGGCCGAACCGCCCCCTTTTTTAAATCGTTTGCCGCCTGGCTTATGTCCTGACCTTAAAGAGTTTTCTGGCTCAACTTTTGAAGCTTTGCGGGCAAGCGATGACTTAATACTATCAGCACCTTTTAACCGTATATCGCGGGCACGGGCGCCAGCTGATCGCGTATCGGTTGCGTCAGACTCGGCCTCATCTGCATAACCCTCGGCAAATTGGGCCCATTTTGCACCGAGTTGTTGACGTAGAACTTTGCGCGGCACTTCCTCCACGACACCTTCCTCAAGCTGACCCAACTGAAATGGACCAAAAGATAACCGGATCAAACGATTAACTTGCAAACCAATATGCTCAAGCACACGCTTAACCTCGCGGTTTTTCCCTTCGCGCAAACTCACAGTCAGCCATGCATTACCACCTTGTTGGCGTTCAAATTGGGCGTCAATGCTGCGGTAATCAATACCATCAATAGTAATGCCTTTTTTAAGAGCAACAAGCGATGCTTCATTAGGGCGACCATAAGCGCGCACACGGTAACGACGTTGCCAGCCTGTATCAGGTAGCTCCAAATAGCGCTTCAAGTTTCCATCATTGGTTAACAGCAATAAGCCTTCAGTGTTCATATCAAGGCGCCCGACGGTCAAAACCCTCGGCAAGTCGCTTGGCAATTTGGTATAAATTGTTGGGCGGCCTTGTGGATCACGTTCGGTGGTAACCAATCCAGATGGCTTATGATATCGCCATAGACGGGGCGGATCAGGCGCAACAAGAGGTTTGCCGTCAACGAGAATAATGTGCTTTGCCGTTACGTTGAGTGCTGGGCTTGAAATTTTACGACCATTGACCTGAACGCGCCCTGCCTCGATCCATTGCTCGGCTTGGCGTCTTGAACATAGGCCAGCGCGCGCAATTACTTTGGCAATGCGCTCGCCCTCTGGTGTATCTGTCTGTTTATCTTCACGGGTCATAGTGTCGATGTAGCACGGCTTTGATCGCTTGAATACTCGAGCCGCCTCAATTCCATCGACTATTCTACATTTTAACACTATTCCCCCTATGATTTGGCATTAATTGAGCTAATCTAAGCCGATGGAAACACCAAACTTCATGGATATTGCGCTCGAAGAAGCCCAAATAGCAGCGGATAATGCTGAAGTACCGGTTGGAGCCGTCATTGTGTCTAATGACGGTGAAATCATTGCACGGGCGAATAATGCCATGCGCCAATCAAACGACCCGACAGCCCATGCCGAAATTATCGCCTTGCGCGATGCTGCAAAAATGATTGGGAATGAGCGCCTCACCGGTTGTGATCTTTACGTCACATTGGAACCCTGCACTATGTGTGCGGGCGCCATATCCCATGCACGTATAAGACGCCTTTACTATGGAGCCCCAGACAGCAAAATGGGAGCTATTGACCATGGCGTCCGATTTTTTGAACAAAAAACCTGTCACCATGCCCCAGAAGTCATTGGGGGAATGAAAGAACAAGCTTGTGCAAACTTATTACGAGATTTTTTTACAATGCGGCGAAATAGCTCAAAAAACTAATGCACAAAGAGGCGTTTGTCTGCTTAAATAGAATCAAGATTGAGAACCAAGAGAGGGAATTAAATGATTTTCGAATATAATGATAAAACAAAAGAGTTAATTGCACGCGTTGAAGCCTTCATGGACAAATATGTTTATCCAAATGAAGTTACCTATCAGCAACAAATGGATAGTTTTGGCGAAAATCGCTGGCAAGTCGTACCAATTGTCGAAGATCTAAAAGCAAAAGCAAAAGAAGAAGGGTTATGGAACCTCTTTTTACCAGAAAGTGAAAAAGGTTTTGGCCTCACCAATCTCGAATACGCACCTCTATGTGAAATTATGGGACGTGTTGGTTTTGCCGCCGAAGTTTTTAACTGTTCAGCACCTGATACTGGCAATATGGAAGTCTTCGAACGTTACGGAAATGAAGATCATAAGAAAACTTATCTTGAGCCACTTCTAAACGGTGAAATTCGCTCGGCTTTCTTGATGACTGAGCCAGATGTTGCTTCATCTGATGCAACAAATATTGAAACACGCATCGAACTCGATGGTGATGAATATGTGATTAATGGCCGCAAATGGTGGTCATCTGGCGTTGGTGATCCGCGCTGCAAGGTTGCCATTGTGATGGGTAAAACCAATCCTGATGCGCCACGTCACCAGCAACAATCCCAAATCATCGTGCCGCTAGATGCCCCAGGCATTGAGATTGTTCGCATGCTACCTGTTTTTGGATATGACGATGCGCCACACGGTCATGCCGAAGTTATTCTTAAAAACGTTCGTGTGCCAAAAGAAAACCTACTTCTTGGCGAAGGTCGTGGTTTTGAAATTGCTCAAGGACGTCTTGGCCCTGGCCGTATTCACCACTGCATGCGCACAATTGGTGTCGCCGAACGTGCACTTGAGAAAATGTGCGAACGCATTTTGTCACGCGTCGCTTTTGGAAAGCGTATTGCTGACCATAGTATTTGGGAACAGCGCGTTGCCGAAGCCCGCACCAATATTGAAATGTCACGGCTTTTAACTTTGAAAGCAGCATACATGATGGACACAGTTGGGAATAAAGTTGCCAAAAGTGAAATCGCGCAAATCAAAGTCGCCGGCCCGCGTATTGCTTTACAAATCATTGATGATGCTATCCAGGCCCATGGTGGCGGTGGCGTCACAAGCGACTTTGGTCTTGCAAAAATGTACGCTGGTATTCGTACATTGCGTTTGGCTGATGGTCCAGATGAAGTGCACAACCGCACCATCGCGCGTCTTGAGTTGAAAAAACACATGGATAACGCGACACACAATAATGAAGATAAGACGCTTGACGTACCGCGCGTCTAAATCAGGCTGATATAAGTCAATGAAAAGGGCGTCCTATGGGGCGCCCTTTTTTTATTGCGTCTTCACGATGCGGCAACCGCCTGCGAATTATCCACGACGACCAAATAGACGTTCAATGTCATGCAACGCCAGTTTAATATAGGTTGGGCGCCCATGATTGCACTGGCCAGAATGCGGAGTCACTTCCATTTCACGCAAAAGCGCGTTCATTTCCTCCCCCGATAAACGCCGGCCAGCACGAACGGAACCATGACAGGCCATTGTGCCACAAATATCTTCTAGCCTTTGCTCCAAGGCGAGCCCCCCGCCAAATTGCTGAATATTTTCAGCCATATCGCGAATAAGTCCCGCAACATCACTGACACCTAGAAGGTCGGGGACCTCGCGTACAATCACGCTGGTTTGACCATTGTGATCGCCACCAAAAGATTCAATAACCAAACCCAATGTTGCAAGCTCTTCCTTGCGAGATAATAGTCCATCGGCTTGCGCGTTATCTAAATCAACGATTTCAGGAATGAGTAATATCTGACGTTTAATGCCCTTTTCAGATAATTGCTTTTTCATGCGCTCATAAACCAGACGTTCATGAGCGGCATGCTGATCAACAATGACTAATCCATCGCTGGTTTGGGCAACAATATAGGTTTCGTGCAACTGCGCGCGGGCAGATCCGAGAGGCAAGGCTTTTTCCTGCGCGCTCGCTTGGGTCAGTTCGGCTTCGGGCGGTGTTGTATACCAGCTTTGATCCTCAGAAAAACTATTCCCAAATTGGGCCTGGTCGGCAAGGGGCATTCTTGTAACATCGCGGCGTGAAGCGTAATCCTGCGCGTATCCCATCTGATTTCTTAAAAAATCACTTTGCGGCGCGCCACCAGATTGAAACCGCGACAAAGCCAGATCCGCGACAGTTGTTGAGGCACGGTGCCCTGCCGATGATATGGCAGCACGCAAGCCCCCAACAATCATTGAACGAATAAAGGCAGGGTCGCGAAACCTCACCTCGGTCTTGGCAGGATGGACATTGACGTCTAAATCATCTGGATCGAGCTCAACAAAAAGGGCGAGCGCCGGATGGCGATTGCCCGCAAGAAAATCTTGATAAGCACCGCGGACAGCGCCATTGAGTAATTTATCGCGAACAGGACGACCATTCACAATAAGATACTGCTTTTGCGCTGTTGCATGATTAAAGGTTGGAACTCCGCAAAACCCCCAAAGCCGAACCCCATCTCGCTCGGCATGAACCGCTAATGCATTTTCCTCAAAATCACGCCCCATAATCGCTGACAGGCGTTTCAATGTGGCTCCTTCGCCGTGTTCTGGCGGGTAATGAAACATTTTTCGTCCGGCATGGGTTAAGCTAAAACCGATCTCGGGATGCGCCATGGCTAATCTTTTGAGTGTATCGCTAACCGTTTGGCTTTCAGAACGCTCCGTCTTTAAAAACTTTAACCGCGCGGGCGTAGCGTAAAATAAGTCCCGAACCTCAACGCGCGTGCCTGTACCCCCAGCAGCAGGACGCACCTCATGAACGCGCCCTCCCTCAACATTTATTTCATGCGCTGTATCATCACCGTGACGTCGCGAAACAATTGATAATTTTGCGACAGCTCCAATAGATGGCAATGCTTCACCACGAAAGCCCAAAGTTTTGATCCGAAACATTTTGGCTCCCTCATCGCCTTCAGGGAGTTTTGACGTTGCGTGTCGCTCAATCGCAATCTCTAGCTCTTGATCGCTCATGCCTAGACCATCATCTTCAACGATAATCAAACGCTTTCCACCATCATCCAATGTTACGGATATTTTATGCGCTCCGGCGTCGATCGCGTTTTCGACAAGCTCTTTCACTGCATTGGCGGGGCGCTCAATAACTTCGCCAGCCGCAATACGGTTTACAGTCTCAGTTGATAATCGATGAATACGCATGGCTTAGTTTGTGACTGTTTCAAGCATTCGTCAAATAACCCTTGGTAAGGATTTTGCCCTCTTCAACCGCGGGTTGGTCAAATGCATTTAGGCCCAACAGGTCAGCTGTTAAAATTGTTTCCACCATGAAATGCATAAAGAGCGTTCCTATATATGTCGCACTCATATGTTCTAATGTGATGTGACGCACAGGGCGACTATGGGCATTAAGTGTCGCAACGGTGGCTTTTGCCTGCGCCGTCACAAAATCACCCATTGTGACAGACCCAAGCCAAGCACTAGATGTATCATTAGCGAGAACCTCACCTACGCGAACCCCTTCACCGCGTTGATCAAATGACATAATGGTAAAAAACTTATCATCAGGTCCATCGATAAAAAGCTGTAATTGGCTGTGTTGATCGACAGGCCCCAATGCCGCCATAGGGGTTGAGCCAATCCCTTGTTTGCCTAAACTTTCTCCCCATAATTGACGATACCAATAGCCAAACTTATACAAACGATCGCTATAGGGCATGCACACAGATATATTGCGACCAGCCCGCAGATGCGCAAATTGCAATGCTGCACCTGCCATAGCGGCAATGTCAGAACCTTGCAAAAAAGGTGCAATATAATCGCGCGCACCCTGAACAACATCTTGAGGTGCTATCCCGCTCAACAAAGCTGGGACCAAACCCACATTTGTTAAAACAGCAAAGCGCCCACCAATATCATCCTCATGGTCATAAATTGGAAACCCATATTGCTCAGCCAATTGGCGCAGGGAATTGGGCCCCTTGCCCGCAATTGCACCGATTTGCGTTTTTGGCTCAAACCATTTGGGCGCCAAGTTAAGAATACTGGCAATTTGAAATAATGTTTCAGGCGTGTTGCCAGATTTTGATATTGGCAAAAAAGCCGTATGAGACCAATCAAGGCCGTTTATGAGCCCTGCAAAGCTATGCGGATCAAGATTGTCGATGAAATCTATCCGCGGTGTATTTGGTTGTGCGCCAACTGCTTCAACCAGCGCCTGCCCGCCTAAACTTGAGCCACCTGTGCCTAAAATTATAACGCGCTCAAATCCGCTTAAATGCGATGCTAAGGCCTCAATCTCTTCAAAATTTGGATTGGGCACAAAATGAGGTAAAGGCGCAGAGGCATAATGGCCGACAAGAGTATTAAGGCGGTTTAGCGCATCTTCTAAGATGGCATTGGTGTCTGACGTTTTTGCAGTCTTATTATTAAAAAACATCCGTATCTCCATGAAGCCTTTCATTTAGCTTATGCACCGCAACAAGCATCTCATCTATATCAGAACAGTATTGCATGTATCATGTTTAATATATTTATTTTAGACCAACTCTGTGATTTCGCTTTAGGTTTTGATAGAGTAACCTTATCTGTCGCATTCATTTGAAACCAGTCTAAAGTTGTTACGTATTATGAAGCTATCGAACCAACCTGAAAAGATAGATGGAGAGCTCGCCGCTTCTCAGCCGCAAACACATCTATTATTAACTCTCTTTGCTTTTATCGGCATTGCAATCGGCTTTATAGACTTAAAATATAATCAACCCAGCGAGGCCAATACGCCCCTAGCTGTGGCGTTTGTTAACGGCGCCCCCATTTTACAATCTTCGGTCGACGCGCTTATAAGCGATCAAGTTGGACCAGTAGATGATGCTTTACGCATGACCATAATTAACACATTAATTGATGAAGAATTAGCTATTCAAGACGTGAAAAAAGTTCAACTAATGGATAGTAGCGCAGAGTTAAGAACAGAAGCTCTGCGGGCACTCAGCAAACAAAAAGCCTTTAAAGAGGGCTTTTTACCGATTCAAGACAGAGATCTTGAACAATTTTATCAGCAAAACAAAGCGCGCATGACACCTGCCCAAGCGCTACAAATTGATCTTATCTTCATTGAAAATGACGCACGCGCTGGCGAACGGCTTCGTGATATCCGCGAGAAACTCGTTGCAGGAAACGCGTTTATTGATGTCGCGCAACAAAACGGTGACATGGCCCCTTTTTTACTGCCACGGTCACTTGCGCCTCTCTCTCAATTGCGCACGATCATGCCGCAACCATTATTTGAGCTCTCAAAGAAACTCGCTGAAGGTGCCATTTCAGACGCGGTTTTGGTCGATGATGGATGGTATTTCTTACATATCATAAGGCGCCAAGATGGCCGAGCCCTCGACTATGAAACAGTTAAATCATCCATCACGAAATTACTTGAAGAGCGCGCGCTTCAACGTGCCTTTAATATGCGGATCGAGGCCTTGCGCAATCTCGCAACCATTCGGATTGTTAACCCACCTCAACCTATAATTTCAGACAGTAACACGTCCAAGCCCTTGGAGGCGTCCATAGCAGACCCAGAAATGCCCGCAACGGCAGAGAGTCCAACTGCTTTTGACACATCCAATGAAAGCCCTGATATCCCAGCGGATGACGATCAATAATCATGCGCTTCCTCGTTTTAATTTTAATGATATTTGGAAATGGCTTACTCTCTGCCTTGCCAGCCCAAGCTATAACGGCACCGGCTCCTGCTGCTTTTGTTGCTTCGGATTGGACCTGGAAAGGCCGCGAGGTCAGAGCGCAGTTTTTATTACCCAATGACAGTGTTTCTTTAGAAGATGACGCCGACCTGCCCGCACGCTTGACCCATATGACAGTTGAGCAAATGAACCGTAGCTGCGTCGCAGGTCAAAACTTAACCCAGACCAAGCCCGATTACACAATTGTGACATTGATCTGGACATGCGGGAATGCGCGGACACCTATTACTATTTCAGACCCCTTAGTCACACAACCACACACAATATCAATCAATAGGGGTGTGTTTGCTCAAGAAACACAGTTCACGCTCACTCAAGACATTCATAAAGCCATTATCAGCCAAGGGGATATGGGCACTTTGACTATTGATGGATCGCTCAGTGCTCATATTTGGCTTGGGCTAAAGACGGGTTGGGCCGGCACCTGGAGCAATGCGCTTGTGATTTTGAGTATTTTTAGCCTCTATATTTATCGCAAACCTAACCGCTCGGGTTTATATGCAGGCTTTATTTTGGGCTATGCTCTTGCCTTAAGCATCATCCCAACAGTTCATATTGATAAATTACACGCGATAGTCACTGTGACAATTATATGTCTGGCGCTCTTACTATATAGTTCAATCACCTCTTTATCGCGTCACTGGTCTTGGCTTTACTTTGGAGCGGCCATTGTGACATTTGCCTTAATGGCAACATCCCTGCCCGTCTTTAGTGCGCTTTCTATGGCCTTTTGGGCTGGACTCATTCTCTTTTTGGTAACCCAAGGTATTATCTATATGAGCACGCATCATATTAACGTGATGAGTTTTTCGTTACTGATCGGATTAGGTGCAGGACTAAGTCTTCAAAATTTCTCACAGGCGCATAAGGTATTTTCCGAAAAACTTTTGGCCACAAATATTGCTTTATTCTCTTCGGGGATACTGTCCTTAGTTTTGCTCATTATCATTATCACACTGGGTCTGGCGTGGATGAAACGCAGCTTGAATAAAGATGAGGTCCTCATCAATAATGTCATTCGATTTGGCGCAATGAGCTGCCTTGGATATATGCTGATCACGCGCATTTAAAGACAGCTGTTCAGCTGCTCTTAACACATTGAGTAGAAATAATTAGAGGCAACTGAACGCGCTAGAATCTCTAGAGTTCAAGCGGACGATCAGAAAAGACCATGCCATCTTCATCGGCATAAACCCAGTCATGAGGGTTGATACGTATACCTGCAAAATTAAGCCCAATATCCAAAATGCCTAATTCGCGTTTCTCAGACTTTCTTGGGTGTGTGCCAAGAGCTTTAATGCCGACCGCCTCCGCCTGTAATTCAAGACGATCGCGAACATAACCATGAATAATAATACCGGCCCATCCATTATCAGCTGCGAGCTTGGCAAGATTTCCACCAAATAAAGCACAATTGGGAGATCCGCCACCGTCGACGACAAGCACCATGCCACAGCCAGGCGTTTCAACACATTGGCGTAATAGTGAATTATCTTCAAATGTAGACAATGTTTTCACCTGCCCAAAAAAGCGCGTCGATCCGCCAAAGTCCTGAAAAATAGGAGCCGGATACCGTAAGGTTTCACCAAACTTATCCGATATATCCGTTACTGCATATGTCATTCGTTTTTCCCATCGTGACGAAGCCCGCGATGCAATAACATCGCGGGCCTCAATACTCAAAATTAAGTAGGCTAAACCGTGTTTAGCGTCTACTTAGAATTGGTTCATCGTGTTGTCTTCACCAGAAGCGAGAAGCGCATTGTCACCGGAGAAGTATTCTTTGTGGTCATCACCAATGTTAGAGCCTGCCAAATCTTGGTGCTTAACAGAAGCTTGTTCACGACGAATTTCTTGACGCTGAATATCACGGACATAAGCCAACATGCCAAGATCACCAAAGTAACCTTCAGACAAGATATCGGTACCAAGAGCCGTTTCGTGATATGTCGGCAAGGTAATCAAGTGATGGAAGATACCGGCATCACGTGCAGCATCTTTCTGGAAGTTTTGGATATATTCGTCAGCTTTAGCGGCAAGCTCGCTGCTGTCGAACTTAACATCCATAAGGCCACGTGGCGTGCTAGCTGGATCTGGGTAAGCAGAAACATCTTTGCCTTCTGACTTCCATTCAGCATAGACTTGCTCGCGGAATGACAATGTCCAGTTAAAGCTTGGTGAGTTGTTGTAAACCAATTTTGCATTTGGAATGGTTTCGCGAACGCGGTTAACCATGCCAGCAATTTGACCAACATGTGGACGCTCAGTTTCAATCCACAACAAGTCAGCACCGTTTTGCAGGCTTGTAACACAGTCAAGAACAACCCGATCTTCACCCGTATTGTCTTTAAAGGCATAAAGACCATTGGGTAAGCGCACAGGCTGAACAAGTTTACCGTTTTGCATAAACGCCATATCACCGTCTTTTAGGTTTGCAGGGTCTGATACAGGTTCTACTTTAAGGAAAGAATTGTACTGAGTTGCAAGATCGCCAGCTTGACGAGACACAGGTACTTTTTGTGTTAGGCCAGCACCGAGTGAATCTGTACGTGCAACGATAACGCCATTTTCAACACCCATTTCCATGAATGCATAACGAACAGCATTGATTTTTGACAAGAAGTCTTCATGTGGCACAGTTACTTTACCATCTTGGTGACCGCACTGCTTGGCATCAGAAACCTGATTCTCAATTTGAATACAGCATGCACCCGCTTCGATCATTTTCTTTGCAAGCAAATAAGTTGCTTCTTCGTTACCAAAACCGGCATCGATATCAGCAATAATCGGCACAACATGCGTCTCAAAATTATCAATTTTGGCAAGAACGGCATCAACATCGCCACCATTTTTGCGTGCTTCATCGAGCTCGACAAAGATATGACGCAATTCACGGGCATCTGCTTGTTTTAAGAATGTGTAAATCTCGTTGATAAGATTTGGCACAGTTGTTTTCTCGTGCATGCTTTGGTCAGGAAGTGGACCAAAATCTGAACGAAGCGCGGCAACCATCCAGCCGCTCAAATAAACGTATGATTTGTCGACAGTTTTACGGTGACGCTTAACAGCCATCATCATTTGTTGGGCTGTAAAACCATGCCAGCAACCCAAAGACTGCGTGTAATCTGCGTTATTGGCATCATAAGCAGCCATATCTTTGCGCATGATATCGGCAGTAAATTTTGCGATATCGAGGCCTGTTTTAAAACGGTTCTGCAAACGCATGCGAACAACGTATTCAGGATTAATAGCGGCCCAAGCGCTACCATTGCTGGTAATTTCTTTTTTAGCAGCTTCGACTTGCTGTAGATAATTTGACATAGTTTCTACCTTTACATCTTAGGAGGTTATTGGATGAGGCGACTCATACACATCACACATTATTTTGTCGAGACATGATTAAACGATTGAAAAAATTAAAGTAAAAAACTTTACAAATTTTCAGTACTAGTTTGTATATTATGTAAAACTTGTAAAATTTTAGTTTTTATATTATCCTCCAAGCCATTGATTAAGCCATTGAGAGATTGGAACTTTATGGCCATGGGTGAGAAAAAACTGGTTGAACGAAAACTATTTGCGGGGGCACGTGTGCGACGCCTGAGGCGTGAGCTTGCCCTCACCCAAGCCGCAATGGCCGAGGCGCTCGGCATCTCAACTAGCTATCTCAATCTCATCGAGCGCGATCAAAGACCGATTTCAGCCCAGATTCTCCTACAACTTGTCGATGTTTTTGATATTGACCCACGCGGGCTGGCTGGTGATGAAGAAGCCCGCGCCCAAGCCCAATTACATGAAGTGTTTCTCGATCCCATGTTTCGCGATTCCCCTATTAGCAAAAATGAAATGAAGGATATAGCCGCCGCGAGCCCGATTGCCGTTGATGCCATTTCCCGCCTGTACCGTGCCTATCAAGAGGCAACGTCTACCAAGACGATGCTTGCCGAACGCTTAGCCGACAGCCCCAATACTGAGAGCACAGATGCTCTCTTGGCCATGGAAGAAGTTCGCGACTTCATTAACCAGCAAAGCAACCACTTTCCAGCACTCGATGAAGCCGCTGAAACGCTTTATAAGGAATCCATTGCCACGCATGATGAACCCTATATTGCTCTTCGCCTGCGCCTTGAAGAAAAATTCCATGTGCGCACACGCATCGTGCCGCAATCGGTTATGGGCAACACATTGCGCCGCTATGATCGCCATCGCCAAACAATGTTTTTGTCCGAATCGCTCGATCAACCGGGGCGCTCTTTTCAGCTTGCCTATCAACTTGGCTATTTTGAGCGCTTAAATGACATAGATGCCATTATCGATGCTTCAGGGCTGCATTCCGACGAGGCCAAGCTGGTCGCGCGAATCTCATTAGCCAATTATTTTGCGGCAGCCACATTAATGCCCTATGGCGCTATGCTCGAGACAGCTGAAGCAACCAATTACGACATTACCCTTCTCAGTCGGCGTTTTGGGGCAAGCTTTGAACAAGTGTGCCACCGCCTCACCACACTGCAACGCGCCGGCGCGCGCGGCATTCCATTTTTTCTCATTCGCGTCGATAATGCGGGCAATATATCAAAACGTTTTTCAGCCGGCGGATTTCACTTTGCGCGATTTGGCGGCACGTGCCCACGTTGGCATGTCCATGATGCGTTTCGCATTCCGGGAAAAATCACCACACAAATTGTTCAAATGGAAGATGGCACTCGCTATTTTTCCATCGCCCGTACTGTAAGCCGAGACAATTCTGGATTTGGTGTTCCGGATAATCAGTTTGCCGTCGGCTTGGGATGTGAAATTACGCATGCAGGGCGGTTGATATATTCACGTGGCCTGAATTTTGAGAACCCCGATGCAGATACACCAATTGGCGTTAATTGCCGATTATGCGACAGAGATAATTGCAATCAACGCGCAACACCATCAGTCAATCGCCAATTAATGCTCGATGCCCATGTTCGCGGCCTCTCGCCATTTGGCTTATAAAGGCCGCATTTCATTGCTTGAAAGAAAACTCAGTTTCCGATAGACCAAAGCCATGTCAGAAAAACGCGAAAAGAAACAAAAGAAATTCAAACCAAAAGCGCGGGTTGCTCGTGGCTTTCGCGATATTGAGGGTGAAGAACTCGCACTTCAAAATGCGATGCTCGAAACCATCGCTAAAGTTTATGCTCAATATGGGTTTGATAATCTCGACACACCCGCTTTTGAATATGCGGACGCACTCGGTAAATTTTTGCCAGATGCCGAACGGCCAAATGAAGGTGTCTTTGCGCTCGAAGATGATGACGCTCAATGGTTGAGCCTACGCTATGACCTAACAGCACCCTTGGCACGTTATGTATCAGAACATTATGAACGCTTGCCAAAACCCTTGCGGCGCTATCAATCTGGCTATGTGTTTCGCAACGAGAAACCGGG
>CBFHJI010000002.1:28028-30798 GCA_965656255.1 Alphaproteobacteria bacterium | reverse complement strand
GCTGCCAGCGCCATGGCAGACGCCGAAATTTGCATGATGGCAGCTGACTGCATGAAAGCCTTAGGCTTAAAGCCTGAAGATTTTGTAGTCCGTATTAACGATCGTAAGATTCTGGATGCCGTCTTGGAAATGACTGGCTTACGTCGCGACGACGAGGATTATGAGAATCGACGCCTCACAATCTTGCGCGCAATGGACAAACTAGATCGTCTAGGCGAAGCCGGCGTGCGAGACCTTTTGGGTGATGGGCGTAAAGATGAGAGCGGTGATTATACAAAAGGTGCAGGTTTAACCCCGGCAGCCATTGATACAGTCTGTGCGTTTTTGAATGCACGACAAGACAGTCGTCAAGCGACGCTCACCGCCATTGAAAACATCATTGGCGATATCGCATGTGGCCAGGAAGGCGTCTCAGAATTACGAGAGATGAACAGCCTCTTCACAGCACTAGGGTATGATGATGAGCAGATCACTTTTGACCCCTCCGTCGTAAGAGGGCTGGGTTATTATACTGGTCCAGTTTTTGAGGTAGAACTCACTTTTGAAGCTCTGAATGATGAGGGTGAAATTGCCCGCTTTGGCTCCGTCGGAGGCGGCGGTCGATATAATGATCTGGTCAAACGCTTTAAAGGCATTGAGGTGCCGGCAACAGGTATTTCAATCGGTGTCAGTCGCTTAGCAGCCGCCCTAAGCATGCGCGGGACGTTTTCAAAACATGAGAACGATCCACTCATTGTTGCACTGGTCATGGACCGCGATTACCGTACTCAGACAGCGCAGATGGTTCAATCTTTGCGCCAAGCAGGCTTACGCGCTGAAATGTATATGGGGGATAGCGGCATGAAACCCCAATTACGCTATGCCGATACAAGAGGTGCAAAATTTGTTATTATTGAAGGTGAGGATGAACGCGCACGTGGTGTTGTCACCATCAAAGATCTTGAGCTCGGAGCGTCTAAAGCGGCGGAAATATCAGATAACACAGAATGGCGCGAATCTCAGCATTCGCAACACGAAGTGAATAAGAATGATATTGTTGCTGAGATTAAAAAGTTACTTAACGAGCCTGACTAAGGTTTTGGCGTTTGTGCCCGCGTTTAAATGTGTTTTATATAAAAGACAATAAAAACAGATAGTGGCTTAATACAGATAGTGGCTTAATACAGATAGTGGCTTAATACAGATAGTGGCTTAATACAGATAGTGGCTTAATACAGATAGCGGCTTAATAAAGCGCCAATGAAGAGACGCCACAACACGATGCTTATTTTTTAATTTGTCACATCCATCATTCTTTGCAACCATTACAACCGAGCTGCTAGAGGTAACAAATGATCATGACAAACCGTGTCTGGGCGTATATTTGCCTACTCTCTCTTCTTTTTGGCGCCAGCTTCTTTTTCACTCAAATATTAGTGGATCATTATAACCCACTTCAAATCAGCCTTATGCGCACCACAATTGGTGGCATCACTCTTTATGCCGTTTGTCATTTTATGGGACTGCGCTTTCCCAAAAATCCTCGCTTCTGGTCAAGCGTTATGATGCTTGGCCTGCTGAATATTACGTTAGGCGCGAGCCTAAACGCCACTGCCCAAACATATTTATCCTCCAGCATCGCTTCGGTTCTTAACGGGTTAACCCCAATTATGACCATATTCTTCTCTTTTCTTTTGCTACGCGATCACCAGAGCAATTTCGCTAAACTGTTTGCTGGGCTGATCGGATTGGTTGGTCTTTCAATCATCGCCACAAATGGAAAGGCCCCCGAAGATTGGGGAAGTTTAACCGGCTATGCATTCTGTATTGCCAGCACGATATGCTATGCCTTGGCCAGTATATATGGGAAAACTCAAGTAATTCATGGATATGATTACAAAATCATGGCGGCAGGTCAGCTCATCAGTGCCAATATTTTCTTAATCCCAATGGCCGCGGTTAGTGGCGACCTATTTGCCTTTGCAGCACCAAATAACCTAGAAATTATGGCCATAATAGGCATGGCCATCCTAAGCTCAGCAATCGCTTATGCGATCTACTTCTATATTTTAACCCTCACCAGCGCGACCAACTTGGTTTTTGTTACACTCATGGTGCCCGTATCCGCCATTTCCCTTGGCACCATCATTTTGCATGAAACAATGTCTGATCTGCAAATTCTAGGCACAATGATCATTGGATTATCTCTAATTGTTGCGGATGGTCGTATTTTCTTAATAATTGGGAGAAAGCGTCACCCTTAACTATTTCACAAAATGTGAATATAGAAACATATTATTTGAATTTATTATTAATATTCACACAAAACATTCATTTTTTATGAATTTGTAAATAAAATATTGAATTAAATTCAAATATTGTGTATTTAATGGGGATGAGGTAAATGATGTTAACAACAAGCTCACAAGTCATTGACGCATTAGGTGGAACCCAAACCGTAGCAAAATTGCTGAATGTTGGGCCCTCTGCCATTTCGAACTATCGAAAAAAAGGGTTTCCCGGTCGCGCGGCTTTTATTTTAGCACGGCAATGCGAAATACAGGCCTTGAAGGTCTCCCCAGCGGTTTTTGGTGTTCCGATGCAAGAACCAGATCAGATTTGGCGACGCCAGACGCCGCTTAATAACACGCGGGATAATGCCGTTTTGGCATTATTCAAAGCCTCAGGATTTAACCAATGCGATACGAGCATATTACAACCCGCAGACCCCTTCGTGGACTTACTCGGCGAGGAAATGCGCCGGCGATTATTTACATTTGAAGATCCGCGT
>CBFHJI010000002.1:1954-27929 GCA_965656255.1 Alphaproteobacteria bacterium | reverse complement strand
GGAGAAACACTGTGCTTGCGGCCAGACCTCACCATCCCAACAGCTATGAGTTTTATAGAAACAGGCCAATTGGGCCAAGCCCGCCTATGTTACAGCGGAACAGCTTTTCGTTACCAACCACGCGGCGCAGGCAAACCAGAAGAATTTTCACAAATCGGTATCGAAATTCTTAATGGCGACAAAAAACTCGAAGATGAAATCGAAATTGTCTCTCACATGATCGATGCGATTAATGCGGAGGGCGTTAAGCGTTTTGAAATATACATAAATGACCTCGCTTTATTTGCTGCTTTATTAGATGATCTCAATTTGCAGCAAAGGCAAAAAACACGCCTTATGCGCAGCTTTGCTCATGGTGGAACATTCAAAACCACGCTTGATGCTTTGTCTCAGCCAACAACATTCGTTGCCCGTGATTTCCCGTATAATAGTTCTGAAACAATCGCCGGCCGGTCAGGTGCAGATATCCTTGCACGTTACAAAGACAAGCGCTCTGCTGCAGACAGCGAGCCATTGTCGCAAGCCATTGTCGAACACCTCTTAGCTTTTAGCGCCCTCAACTGCGCTGCAAATAAATTACGCGAAACTATTGTTCAAATTGGTATTCAAGTCGGGCCACATCTTGAACAAGCCATTATGCATTTCCAGGCGCGTTATAAAAAATTAAACACGCTTATCCCAAACACGCCTCTCATCTTTTCGGCCACACGTGGACGTAAGCTCGCTTACTATACAGGCTTTGTCTTTGAGATTTGCGTACCCGCGCTTGGCCCACGACAAATCATTGTCAGCGGCGGGCGCTATGATGATTTATTGGCCGCATTGAAGGCCCCCCAAACAATGCCGGCTGTTGGTGCGGCCATGGCCTATGAACGCGTTAGAGAAGCAGCAGGACAAAGCCAATGAGCCAACCTTTAATTATTGCAGTTCCGTCTAAAGGACGGCTTGAAGAAAATGTAGCAAAGCTATTTTCAGATGCTGGTATGCCTCTAAAGCGGGATGGTGCGCGCGGCTATAAGGGTACTTTACGCCATATTCAAAATGTCGAAATCAGCTACTTATCGGCAAGTGAAATTGCCAATCGCCTTAAAGAAGGCGCTGTTCACTTTGGTGTCACCGGAGAAGACTTGTTACGCGAAGAAGTGCCAGATCTTGATAGTTCAATAGCCCTTGTTAAACCACTGGGGTTTGGACATGCAGATGTCGTGGTGGCTATTCCGGATGCTTGGATTGATGTCACACACATGACAGACATCGCCGAGGTGGCGAGCGAATATCGTCAAAAAACAGGCACACGCATGCGCGTGGCAACAAAATACATTCATCTCGCACAAGACTTCTTTGCCCAACACGGCATTACTGATTACACAATTGTGCGCAGCTTTGGGGCAACTGAAGGTGCGCCGAGTTCAGGCGCAGCTGAAATCATTGTCGACATAACCTCGACTGGTGCAACATTGGTTGCCAATCAATTACGCATACCCGATGATGGTACGATTTTAAAAAGTGAAGCAAATTTAGCCGCATCACTTACCGCCGATTGGTCACCCATGGCGCGCGCGGCAGCTCGTGACATACTTCACCGTATCGAAGCGCGACAACGTGCAACTGATTTACGCGAAATCCAGTTTGATATTCAAGCAAGCGACAAGCTATGGCTAGACACATTAATAGCTGACTATGGCAGTCAGCTTCTCAACGCGCAAAAAAGTGACGGCATGATTACGCTTCTTGCCCAAGAGCAGCAAGTATCCGATATTACCCAAGTTCTACACCAGCGTGGAAAAACAACTGTCAGTGTACGCGTTGCCGAATATATTTTTGCCGCCCAGACTGAGAGTTATGATAAACTAATGACACGCATCACATCTTAGGGATTAACCGCATGAGCAGTTTGCTCGCGACAATCATTATTATTGCAACACTTGGTACCGCTTTTCTCTCGAGCATATTCGGAATGGTTGGCGGTCTCATACTCATGGGTATATTGGCATCTATTCTGCCAATCCCTCAAGCAATGGTGTTGCATGGCATCATCCAGCTTACGTCAAATGGATATCGCGCTTATCTCAATAAATCCGATATATGTTGGCCAGTTCTTGGCGGCTTTATTATTGGCGGCGTCCTTTCTATGGGGCTGCTCACACTTATTATCTACACACCAGACAAGATAATGGTGATGTTTATTTTAGGTGCCCTGCCATTTATAGCCGCAGCGGTGCCCAAACGAATGGCACTCGACATTACGAAACCATATATGTCTTTCATCGCAGGCTTTATTGTTGTCTTAACAAATTTGTTAGCAGGCATTGGTGGGCCTTTGCTTGATATATTCTTCCAGCGCACACCATTAACCCGCCATCAAGTCGTCGCAACCAAGGCCATAGGTCAATCGATTGGACATTCATCAAAAATTATTTTTTACGGTGGTCTAGCATTTAGTAATCTACCCCACCCGGGTTTTATTTTAATATGTTTAGCTTTTTCCGTTCTTGGCACAACACTCGGCAAGCGCATATTAGATAGAATGGAAGACCAACAGTTTTTTAAATGGACCAATCGCATTGTGCTGACTGTTGGGGCTTTTTTCTTGTTACGAGCAATTGCGTTGTCCATGGGCCAAGCATAAAGCTAAAAGGTCTAATACTATTTAAGCCTCTCATCATGAACCGTGAGCTGAGCGATGAATCTTAATTCTCGCGGAACGCAATACTTGAGGCGCGTTCAATTGGCGTGAGAATATAGTTCATAACCGTACGCTTCTTCCCAATCAAATCAACTGTGACCGTCATACCAGGAACGATGGTCACATCCATGTCAATTTTAGAAAACCGAGGAACAGGGATTTCAATCATTGTCTCATAAAATGGCTGTTCTTTATCAAATTGCGTTGTATTTGAAGCGATTTGCTGCACAAAGCCTTTTAAATATCCATAACGTGCCGTGTCATAGGATGACAATGCAACATTGGCAGGCTGATCAATGCGAACATCAGATATATTTTCAGGCCTCACCCGCGCACGCACCAAGACAGCTTGCTCATCTGGTACAATTTCAGCCATTATATCACCGGCCTGAACAACACCGCCGAGCGTTTTTATAAAGACAGCTGAAACTGTTCCCGATAGTGGCGCACGAATTGCGGCATGATCTACTTGCGATGTAAGCGCTTGGCGATAGGCACCAGCCTGGTCAGAGCGCGCTCGTACTTCTGCAAGCTCAGTTGCGGCTTGTGACTTAAACTCCGAGATGATGGCGTTATATTCATCTTGGCCTTTTTCTACGGCTAATTTGGCTTGTTCATAAGACCCTCGCAAACGCGATTGCTCTGAGCGACGCTGAAGAAGCTGCAACCGAGACTCATGGCCAGCCTCAACAAGGGGTTCAAGGATCAATATCTCCTCACTTAAATTATTCATCATATCGCGTGATGCGATCATTTCAGATCGGCGTTCGGACATATTTCGTTGCACGACGCGTAAGCGATCAGAAAGCGCCGCTTTACGTTGTTCAAAAAGTTTTCTTTCATTATCAACCGCAGCAGGATTAGATTTATACATCTCAGCCGGAAAGACGAGCTCTTCCAAACCTGCTAATTCTGCTTCTAGGCGAATAACCGCAGCATCAGCGTTTACCCGGGTGATCTCATTACCATCAAAATCAGCAAGAACTTTCTGATCTTCAATCCGAAACAACACATCACCGCGCTGCACCCGATCACCTAGTTTCACGTTAATTTCGACGACGGCGCCTGGCAATAAGCTTTGAATAGATTGCACGGAACTAGGCGGAACAATGACGCCCTCAGCTCTTACCACCTCATCAAGCTGGGTGAAAGATGCCCATAAAACTGCAATTGCAACAAAAGAAAAATAAGCTTAAAAATCAAACTACTTTTCTCTAAATTGTCTTCTTCAACAATCTCATAACGATTATCACCAAGCATCATGCTTGCTTTGATTGCTTCTTCATCAGGACCCAAAAGACGTAAATAATCTTCACGGCGTTGACGCACAAATACAATAAGCTTTCTTAAAGGCAGGACAAATAGAGTTTTTATTCCCTTCTTCGAGAAATCAATTTTATGCGGTTCCTCTTGCTCGGCAATAATGTTTTGCTCTACCAACTTATAGACATGCGCAGAGATGTCTTTTACGCGAGCCTTTATATTGTCAAAATATGATAATATTTTTTCATAATATGGTAATTTTTTCATTATAGCTCTCTAGCTCTAATTTTGAATTTTCTTCAGAACGTCATCACGTGGCCCATCCATTACGATACGCCCACCTTCAATAACGATAATGCGATCCATAATGCGCAGCATAGCGCCTCTATGCGTCACACACAGCATGGTGATCCCCTTGGTTTCTTTATCAAGTGAATTGATAAGGGCTTGCTCACTATTGGCATCCATTGGTGCTGTCGGCTCGTCGAGCATGAGTATTTGCGGCTTAACAATGAGCCCACGCGCGATAGCAAGCGATTGACGCATACCAACCGACAACTCGCGTCCCATTTCAGACAGTTGAAAATCAAAACCACCAGGCAATAATCCAATAAATGTTTCAGCACCAGACAGGCGTGCAGCCTCTAATAGATCCGCATCTGTCGCGTCAGGATTACCCATTAAAATATTTTCTTTAATTGTTCCGGAAAACAAGACAGGGTTTTGCAAAACAACGGAAATGTTCCGACGCACATCATCGGGATGAATTTGACGAATATCCGCATTATCAACGAGCACCAAACCGCTCGAAGGTTTATAGAGACCTGAAATTAATCGCAGGATGGTTGTTTTGCCACAACCCACCCGCCCCAAAATAGCGACCCGCTCGCCAGGCTTAATATCAAACGAAATATCGCGAAGAACAGGGGTTTCTTGATCTTCATAAGAAAAAGTGACATTACGGAAACTAATATGACCGGCAATCTTTTCGCGACGGACTTGTCCCGCACGCTGCTCCTCCTCAGTGGTACCGATCATTAATTTACCAATATTATGATAGGCCTCAACCGCTTGGTTGGCGCGCACTAAGAGGCCGGTTACTTGCGCAACCGGCGCAAGCGTTCTCCCCGAAAGAATAACGCAGGCAAATAATTGCCCCATTGTTAATGTGCCATCGGAAATCAAAAACACGCCATAAACGACAATGCCAATTTGACCCAACTGCTGTCCAGCCTGACTGAAATTTTGCGTCAATTGCCCCGTAAAACGTGTTCGTCGATTGGCAGCCCCCTGATTAACAACCGAGCGCAACCAGCGATTCCGCAATAAGGAAATCCCAGATATGGTCTTAAGGGTTTCAAGTGCAGAAATCATTTCCACCATAACAGCCTGCTTGCCTTGCCCTTGTTGAGCACCAAGCCGTGTAAGGCGCCGCATAATAGGTTGTAAGACCACGCCGAAAATAAGGACGATTGGTAAAATAAGCGACGGCACGGCAGCCAGAGGTCCGCCAATCGCCCAAATAACAATAATAAACATCAATGCAAACGGCAAATCGACAATAATGGCAAAACTGGCGGATCCGATCATTTCTTTTAAAACTTCAAAATCACGAACTGTCGTAGATAGAGCACCAGTAGATTGCCGGTTGAGCGTAATATCAAACCGTGCAATACGCGCAAATAAACGATCAGATATAACCCGGTCAATGCGCGCACCGGCGACATCGATAAAAGTACCCCGCACCGTCTTAATGATAAAATCGAACACCATGATGACCAGCATAATGATCGTTAGAGCCCACAGACTCTCTATCGCTGAATTGGGCACAACACGATCATAGACAGTCATGATATAAAGTGAGCTGGCCAATGCAAAAAGATTAATTAAAACTGAGGCAGCAGCGACTTGGCCATACAAATTTCGGCAAACAAGCACAGGGCCCCAGAACCAGTGCCCGTCCGTATTCATATCGAGGGGCATCTTAGCAGCGCCACTATCTGGCAAAGACACGTCTTTACTTTTACTTAACATCCGTTTGATTCCCATCTGATATCGAGCACATCCAGCAATTTGTCAGACACGTAAAGCGCCTCTAAGCGAATAAGTTCAAGTTCAAATTCAATTGTTATCCGTTTTTCTACGGCTTGCGCTAATTCAAACTCGAGGCGCTCACTGGCAAGAGGATCCATGCGCAACTGTCCCTGGCGTGCTCGTTCACTTGCCAATTGCACGGTCATTTCTTCTACTTTTTGAGACTGATTGTTATATCTGAATAAGGCATCAGTTAATTGTTCTTGAATGCGTCGGCTATCGGCACGGTGTCTCCGGTCGATTGCCGCCATTTCCGACTCAATAGAACGCTGGAAAGCCACACTGCGGCTTCTTTGTGCTTTATTTAAGCCGCCATCATAAAGGGGCATTGAAAACTCTAACCGGCCAGCTACTTCGAATGTGTTACAATTCTGACTTCGGCGATAGGCGCCGTTGCTATATTTAGCATCTGGGTGAGACGCATCGATGACGCCACCACAATTATTCTTGTCCTCAATATCCCAGGCTTGCCCTTGTATAATTGCATTTACTTTGGGCAGCTGGCTAGCCTTGAGGCGTTTGCGTTCAAACCCAGCAGAGCGATATTCAGCATTCAGCTTTCGCCAGTCAAAGGTTTCAGTCGTTTCGACAATCGCGGGTATATTTTCGCGACGGTTTATAAACTCTTGCAAAACGTTTTGTGAGAAATCCGTATCAACTTCAAAATTTGTTTTGAGATTCTTAAGCGCAATAAGTTGCCGGTTTGCAGATGATTTAATATTTGTTTCAAGATCAAGGCCTATAACCTGTGCGGCACGTAGCTCAGCTATACGCCCAGCCCCACCCTTAAATCGGTTCTCAATTGCGGCAATGTCGGCCTGAATCAATTTTGAGACACCTTGATAATGAGAAAGAATGCGGGTCTCGCGCTCATAGGATATTGCGTCGGTTAAAAAATTATAGAGTTGGTCTTGTAAGCTTTGAAAGCCTTCAAAATTTGATGACTCACGCACAAGCTCTTTACCTTTAATAGATGCACCTGTTTGCCCCCAATCATATAATTGCTGATTAAAGGTGAGTGACAGATTAACGCCCTTACCGTCATATTCTGGTGAATTAGTTCCGCCAAAAGCATCACCCCGTGTGGTTTTATCGACCATCTTATTCCCACCACTTAATATGGCATTTAGTTTCGGGAAATAAGCACTCTTTTCTTCCAAAATGGCATAGGTCGCCGCACATAAATTTTGCTGAGCTTGGCCAACGCGTGGGTGTTGACGCATGATCGACTCGAGCGATGCTGTCACGGCCTCTTGTGTCTCGCCTACATAAGTCGCCGATGCGTCTAGGCTTTCTAACGGCATAACCTCTTGGGCTTCCGACAAGGAAGCGACGATCTTTGAAGCACTGATTGGCTCACTCATCGCACCAGAGCTGAGCAATAACCCAAGAGGCAATACAGAATAGGCCCCCATTGATCGTAATGATTTCAAGCAAATGCGTCGTGTAGATGTGACATTAAAACCCGACATGATTTCTCCTTCTGTGGCGCGCCATAAAAGTAAGCTCAATTGCTGCTCTCACCTTCAACAACAAATCTTAAAGGAAAAACCTTAGCAAACAGTTAACGACACAAATGAGAAGCGATTTTTTTTAAAACGCAGTTGTTTCAAACGCGGTTGATAATTTGGATATTTGTAAATGAGCCTATTAAAAAGGTGCTTTTTTTATTTTCTTGTTTTCACTTTTATAATTTGATCTTAGAGATTTCGGTGTGCCACCGCAAGCAATAATAAAAAAGGCCACTCCGAGGAGTGGCCTTTCTATTTAGCTTTAAGTTCAGCTTAGGCGCATTTACATCATGCCGCCCATGCCACCCATGCCGCCCATGCCGCCCATGTCAGGCATACCGCCACCGGCGCCACCTTGAGGTGCAGGTTTATCAGCAACCATCGCCTCGGTGGTAATCAAGAGACCCGCAACAGATGCCGCATCACGAAGAGCAACCGTTACAACTTTGGTTGGGTCAACAATACCTGCAGAAATTAAGTCACAATAGACTTCATTCTGAGCGTCAAAGCCTAATTTACCTTTTGCTTCGAGCACTTTACCAACTACGATAGAGCCCTCTACGCCGGCATTTTCAGCAATTTGACGAACAGGTGCTTGAAGCGCGCGAGCAACAATTTTAATACCAGCTTCAATATCAGGATTGCTGTCTTTCAAAGCACTAATGGCGACTGAAGCCAACAAGAGAGCTGTACCACCACCAGGAACAATGCCGCTTTCAACAGCAGCGCGTGTGGCGTTGAGCGCATCATCGACACGATCTTTACGTTCTTTCACTTCGACTTCAGTTGCACCACCGACACGCAGGACGGCAACACCACCAGCAAGTTTAGCAAGACGTTCTTGAAGTTTCTCACGGTCATAATCAGATGTCGTATTTTCAATCTGTGTACGGATCTGGTTCACACGTGCTTCAATGTCTTTCTTCTTACCAGCGCCATTAACAACAGTCGTGTCATCTTTGGTAATGGTAACGCGTTTTGCTGTACCCAACATATCGATCGTTACATTCTCAAGTTTAATGCCAAGGTCTTCAGAAATAACCTGACCACCTGTCAACACAGCAATATCTTCGAGCATTGCTTTACGGCGATCACCAAAACCAGGTGCTTTAACAGCAGCTATTTTCAAGCCACCGCGCAATTTATTGACAACCAATGTGGCAAGCGCTTCGCCTTCAATGTCTTCCGCAATAATAAGGAGTGGGCGTGATGATTGCACGACGCTCTCTAAGATTGGTAACATTGCCTGCAAAGAAGATAGTTTTGACTCATGAAGAAGAATTAATGGATCCTCTAGATTTGTTGTCATTTTGTCAGCATTGGTAATGAAATATGGTGACAAGTAACCGCGGTCAAACTGCATGCCTTCAACAACATCAAGCTCGCTTTCAAGGCCTTTGGCTTCTTCAACCGTAATAACGCCTTCATTGCCAACTTTTGCCATTGCTTCAGCAATCATCTTGCCAATTGAGCCTTCACCATTAGCTGAAATTGTACCAACTTGTGCAATTTCTTCATTTGATTTGACTTTTTTCGAACGCTTTTCAATATCTGCAAGCGCTGCTTTAACGGCAATATCAATCCCACGTTTCAGATCCATTGGATTCATGCCAGCTGCCACATATTTTGCGCCTTCGCGCACAATAGCTTGAGTTAGGACGGTTGCTGTAGTTGTTCCGTCACCGGCCTCATCATTGGTTCGTGACGCAACTTCGCGAACCATTTGAGCACCCATATTTTCGAACTTATCTTCAAGCTCGATTTCTTTTGCAACAGATACGCCATCTTTGGTTGTACGTGGAGCGCCAAATGAGCGCTCTAATACGACATTACGCCCTTTTGGACCAAGTGTTACCTTCACTGCATCTGCAAGAATGTCGACACCGCGTATCATTTTTTCGCGGGCTTCCGCGCCGAATTTTACTTCTTTCGCCATGATATTTCTCTCTTAATTTATATATTGTAATCTTTGCACTCAGGGTGAATTAACCAATAATGCCCAAAATGTCGGATTCCTTCATAATCAAAAGCTCGTCACCTTCTACAGTAACCTCACTACCTGACCATTTTCCAAAAAGAACCTTATCCTTAACTTTGACATCGAGCGGTGTAACTTTACCGTCTTCACTGCGTGTACCAGATCCGACAGCAACAACAACACCTTGAGATGGCTTTTCTTTTGCTGAGTCAGGGATAATGATCCCACCAGCTGTTTTTGTATCTTCCTCGATACGCTTGACCAGAACACGGTCGTGTAAAGGACGAAATTTCATGTTTTATTCTCCTATTTTGATGATACTCACATTGAGTAACATCCATGAACAACTTCATCAGCACTCTCAACACCAGAGTGCCAACTTGCCTTAGGGAGATAGGGAGGCGGACCTATAGTGTCAAGACATAGGCCCAAAAAATCATCGATTATTTTTTGTTAAAATCAAAATCCAGCGCTTAGCTAGGCCCAGCTCATAGTGATGCCCGGTTCTTGGTAATACAAAGAGGGTCAAACAACGACCAATAGACTCTATTTAAGATGGGCGGTTCGTGAAATATTTAATATGGGCTTAACCCTGACATCCTTATTGTTACAGCTAAACTGACCTTTCTGGGATTATTCCCCAAAAAAAAGCGGCTGACGATTAAAATCGCCAGCCGCCGGCAAAACACAAGCATACAGAAAACTAGGTTTAGCCTTAAAGATCTTCGCAGCTTTACCGAATGAACACTCCATACGCTACAAAATCCATACGCAACAAACATCCAATTGATACTCAGACACAACACAAACGCTTTACAGACTCAGAACTCAATTTTAGTCCTTCAGCCATGCTGCAAAGACAATAAGTGTAAATTAGCGCCGTCATTTCTGATGATAAATTACAAACGATGCAATGAGTAAATCAAAGCCAGGTCGTAAATCAAAACCAGATCTAGATTGACGCTTACACAGAGACATAAGCGCCCGCCAACTTACGATTGTAAGTTATACGATATACAACCATTTCAAAGTGCCTCAATTTCATTTTTTAATTATTGAAATTAAATAAACAATAACAATGGGTTATAAATATATTGGCATCGTAAAAAAGCATATGGCTAGGCGATTGTCTGACCACCATCAATCACAACCTGTTGCCCTGTCATAAAAGCTCCAGCTGGGCTGGCAAGAAAGACTGCTGCCCCTGCAATTTCGTCAGGCATCCCAATGCGCTTGAGGGGAGTTGTCGCTGTTGATTGCTCTAAAATATCCGGATTATCCCACAGGGCTTGCGCAAAATAGGTCTTAATCAAACCAGGTGCAATCGCATTGGCTCGGATATTATGTTTGCCATGCTCAACCGCAATATTGCGCGCCAGCTGGAAATCAGCCGCTTTAGAGAGACCATATGTGCCCAAAATGGCAGAGCCTTTCAAGCCACCAATCGATGAAATGATAATAACAACGCCATCTTTGCGTTCGATCATTTCCGGCATAACCATATTTGACAACCAATGGTTCGACTTCACATTGCTGCCCATGATTTTATCAAACGCCTCATCTGGACAATCCGATGATGGCCCAAAATAAGGGTTAATGGCAGCATTGCACACGAGAATGTCAATTTTACCGAAAATTTTGCGCGATTGATCAACCAAATTTTGGAGCTGAGCTTTATCGCCAATATTACATGCCACGGTCGCAGCGCGTCCTGGGTGTTTTTCATTAATGGAGTTTGTCACAACATCACATGCATCCGCTTTGCGGCTAGAAATAACAACATTGGCACCATGGTCAGCCATTTGACGCGCAATTGCTTCACCAATCCCGCGCGAAGCGCCAGTAATAACCGCAGTCTTGCCACTTAGATTAAATAAACTCATTCTTTTTCTCCTATTTCAATTTTGCAAACTTTATCACATATCGCGGTCTTGGCGAGTCCTCACTCCGTTGCCTGCACGCCAGACCATGTCCTGCCCTAAAACGTCATTTTAATACTCTGTTTTATCGGCCATATTCTTGGGCTATAGCATGCCCCAAATTGCTCAGGGCTTGACGTCAGCCTTGGTTAACGGCAGTTTGCCTCTCTAATATTTTTTGATGGAAATTGCTTATTTATGGAACCCCAAGAACCGACCCCACAAGCGCTGAAGGGATTAAGTGCCCTGCCAGCTAAATATTCTGCACTTCTATGCGATATTTGGGGGGTTCTTCATAATGGCAAGGACGCTTTTCCAGATATTGCCAATACATTGCGCCGCTTTCGTGCTGAACGCGGACCTATTCTTTTATTATCAAATGCCCCTCGTCCAGGAACAACCGTCCAAAAACGCCTAAATGAGTTGGGTATTGGCCCTGATTGTTATGATGACATCCTCACTTCCGGAGATGCCGCGCGGCTTTTAATTCGCGAGCGCGGGTTGGAAGGGCAAATTTGCTATCATGTCGGGCCTGATAAAGATTTAGACCTCATCGCAGGGCTTGATGCGCCATTTGGTGGCTTGGATGAGGCTGATTATATTTTATTATCTGGTTTATATGACGACAGCACAGAAACGCCAGATGATTATATTGATTTAATAGCCACTTGGCATGAGCGTAATATAAGTCTGATCTGCGCCAACCCCGACCGAGTTGTGCAAATCGGGGATCAATTCATTTACTGCGCAGGAGCTGTTGCCGAGATATTTGAGCAAAAAGGTGGCCACGTTATATGGCTGGGTAAACCAAATGCGATTGTTTACGAACTTGCGCTCAAGAAACTCAATGCGCTCGGGGTCGATGCAAACCAACTGCTGGCGGTGGGAGATGGCCCAAAAACAGATGTCAAAGGGGCCAATCTGGCAAATATTGACGTCTTATTCATGTCTGGCGGTATTGCCAGCGCCGACTCTAACTTTAATCATCAATCTATGACGGCCATCCGCGACCTTCTCGCAAAAGACCAAACCCATGCTCATTTTGCAATGAAGCACCTTGTTTGGTAGCGCCGCACACGCTAAATGAAGAGCAAGATGAAAAACCCAACCGTGCACCTTTATAAATCGACTGATGCTATACCAGCCTCTTTTAAACCATGCGTTCTTGCCATTGGCAATTTTGATGGCGTGCACATTGGCCACCGGGCTGTCATCCAAACAGCAAAAGAGATGGCCAATAAGCTGGAATGTCCATTGGGCGTGCTGGTCTTTGATCCGCATCCCGTTTCTTATTTTCGACCCGATGTAGAGCCGTTTCGCTTAACCTCCATCGAAAGACGAGCCGCGCTCATCTCAGAAGCTGGGGCTGACTTTACCCTCGCCCTTGGCTTTGACGCTGAAATGGCTGACCGCAGTGCAGCAAACTTTATTGACGATATTTTATGCACCCAAATTGGCGTGCGCGGTGTCGTGATTGGCCATGATTTTCATTTTGGAAAAGGTCGTGACGGCTCAGCCGTCACCCTTGAAACGGCCGGACGCGAAAATGGCTTTGAAACAGCTATCGTTTCCCCCGTTAAACGGGCTCAGGCGCAAACGCCATATTCATCAACTGAAATTCGAGCAGCCTTACGCGCAGGAAAGATTGAAGATGCCGAGAAATGGCTAGGCCATAAATGGAGCATTACAGGCGTCGTCGCCCAAGGTGACCAACGCGGGCGCACGATAGGCTTCCCAACCGCTAATGTGGAACTTAATGATTTTCTAAGACCCGCTTTTGGTGTTTATGCCGTATCAGCAAAAATCTTAACGGGCGCCTTAGCTGGACAGACCTTTGCGGGCGTTGCCAATATTGGCATGCGCCCCACTGTCGGCACGCTTCTGCCGCGAGTTGAAGCCCATTTATTTGATTTTTCTGGCGATATTTATGGTGAGACGCTCGACATACAGCTCTGCGCATTCATTCGTCCCGAACAAAAATTTGAGAGTTTCGAGTTGCTAACAGCGCAAATTCAAAAAGATAGCGACCAAGCACGCGGCATTATGAGCACGCTTGCCACCCCAACCAATAGTTTGCAACCCAACCAATGACTGGTAAAAATTGATTATGAGTGAACCACGCGATTATAAAGAGACATTACATTTGCCCCAAACAGACTTCCCAATGAAGGCGGGGTTGCCAAAACGCGAGCCAGAAACCATCGCCATGTGGCAAAAAATAGACCTTTTCAAGACACTGCGAGAGCAGTCTGCCGGACGACCAAAATATATTTTGCATGACGGCCCACCCTACGCCAATGGCGATATTCATATTGGTCACGCAATGCAAAAAATCACCAAAGACATTGTTGTCCGCGTCCATCAAATGATGGGCTATGACGCCCCTTTCGTTCCTGGCTGGGATTGTCATGGTTTGCCAATTGAATGGAAAATTGAAGAGCAGTATCGCGCAAAAGGCAAAAAGAAAGACGATGTGCCAGCCAAAGAGTTTCGTTCCGAATGCCGACAATTCGCACAAAAATGGGTCGATATTCAGAGCGAACAATTCCAACGCCTTGGCATTATTGGCGACTGGGAGAACCCATACACAACCATGCATTTTGCGGCCGAAGCAACCATCGTTTCTGAGTTTCAGAAATTCATCATGGATGGAAGCCTATATCGCGGCTCCAAGCCGGTTATGTGGTCAGTTGTAGAAAAAACGGCGCTTGCAGAAGCTGAAGTTGAATATGAGGAACATGTCTCCCCGACCATATTTGTTAAATTTCCGGTCACCGAAGCGAGCATTGATCATGAAAACTTATTTGCCGTTATTTGGACAACAACGCCGTGGACCATTCCCTGCAATCGCGCCATCGCTTATGCCAAGGACCTGCCCTATGGCATTTATAAAACCCCACAAGGTCGGCTCATTTTATGCGATCACTTAGCTGAAAAAGTGATGGAAGCGGCTAAAATTGAAGAATACAGCCGCGAATGCGACATTGATTTATCCACCATTAACACCTGCGCCCACCCTCTTCATGACCATGGCTACACATTTAACGTACCACTTCTTATTGGAGATTTTGTGACCGATGAAACGGGCAGCGGACTTGTTCATATTGCCCCAGGCCACGGTCAAGACGATTTTGAGTTAGGACGTAAGCATAACATTGACATTCCATTCATGATTGATGAGGCAGGCGTTTATCTCGAGAGCGTTCCAATATTCGCAGGGAAGCGCGTCCTCTATGACAATGGCAAAGAAGGCGATGCCAATGGGGCGGTAATCGAGGCCCTCGAAAACGCAACCCGATTATTGGCAAGAGGTAAACTCCGCCACCAATATCCCCATAGTTGGCGCTCAAAAGCCCCTCTTATTTTTCGTAACACGCCGCAGTGGTTTATTTCAATGGACAAGACCGAGTTACGCAAGAAGGCGATGCAAGCTATATCAGACGTTGAATGGCTTCCCTCAGTCGGCCGCAATCGCATTTCGTCTATGGTTGAAAATAGACCAGATTGGGTAGTGTCGCGCCAGCGTGCCTGGGGGGTCCCGCTCACGATATTTGTTGATAAAAAAAGCGGCGAGCCATTGCGCGATGACGCAGTTAATAAACGCATTTGTGAGGCTATCGCCGAACAAGGTGCGGATGCTTGGTTTGAAACAGACCCGCAAGTGTTTTTGGGACTCGACTACAAAGCATCTGATTTTGAACAAGTTTTCGATATTTTAGATGTTTGGTTTGACAGTGGAACCACACATGCATTTGTCCTTGAACAACGCCCAGAGCTTCATTGGCCAGCCGATCTTTATCTTGAAGGCTCTGACCAACATCGGGGTTGGTTCCAATCATCCCTCCTCGAAAGTTGCGGCACACGCGGAGGCGCACCCTATAAACAGGTTCTCACCCATGGCTTTGTTATGGATGAAAAAGGTCGCAAAATGTCTAAGTCTATGGGCAATGTAGTTGACCCACTCAAAGTCATCCAGCAGTCCGGCGCTGACATTATTCGACTTTGGGTTATGAGCTCTGACTACACTGAAGATTTGCGCATTGGCCAAGAAATTATCAAAACCAATACAGATGCCTATCGCAAGTTGCGGAACACATTCCGTTTCATGCTTGGCAATTTAAATGATTACCAGATTGATCAACGCGTTGAAGTTAAGGACATGCCCGAGCTTGAGCGTTATATGATGCATAATCTTCTCAAGCTCGACAGAACCATTCGCGCTCATTATTTACGCCATGATTTTCGGCGGGTTTACCAAACACTCTTTAACTTCATGACCATCGATTTATCATCTTTCTATTTCGATATTCGTAAAGATGCTCTTTATTGCGATCCGTCATCGAGTCTTAACCGTCGTGCATGTTTAACCGTATTGGATGAGATGTTTTCATGCCTCACGGCTTGGCTTGCGCCTGTACTTGCCTTCACAATGGAAGAAGTTTGGCAGTCGCGTTTTCCTGATCCGACATTTTCAGTTCATATGCGCCAATTCCCAGACACACATGCTGACTGGCAAGATGACCTACTTGCCCAAAAATGGTCACATATTCGCGACATTCGCCGCGTCGTCACTGGTGCATTGGAAATCGAACGTCGCGAGAAAAATATTGGCTCAAGCCTTGAAGCTGCACCACGCGTTTATGTTGGCGATGCCGCAAAATTTAGCGCCATGGATGGAGTCGATATGGCCGACGTTTGCATTACCTCGCAAATTGAACTGATTGCAAGCTCTCCTCCTGAGGACGCTTTTACGCTCGACGATATTGAGAATGTTGGGGTTATTCACGCTCTTGCAAGCGGAGAAAAATGTGAACGTTCATGGAAGATTTTGCCCACTGTTGGCTCAGTTGCAGGTTATCCAGGCCTGACCCCGCGTGATGCAGAAGCTGTCCGCGAATTTGACACGATCTCACATGGATAACGCAAAAGACGCTATGACGGATTCCAAACAGATACTTTCTGTAAGTCCTCCTAAAACATGGCTATGGCTTATTTTTGCCATTGCCCTGATCGTAGATCAGGTCTCAAAATATGCATCACTGGCATATGCACAAAGTCTTGAAAATGGACAGATCTCACTATTGCCTTTTCTTGACTTTAATCTCACTTGGAACCGCGGCATAAGCTATGGCTTATTTGCAGCAAATAGTAGTTTAGGCCAATGGCTACTGGTTGGCATAACCAGTGCTATTTGTCTTTTATTTGTGTTTTTCTTACGCAGTGAGCGCGATAAATTTATCCGCATCGGATTTGTGCTGGTGATCAGTGGCGCCGTCGGCAATATTATTGACCGGGTGCTACATGGAGCTGTCATCGACTTTGTTAGCCTTCATGGCTTTGGCTATTATTGGTATATATTCAATATCGCAGATATTTGGATTACGATTGGGGCAATATTTATTTTATTTGCCAATCTCAAAGCATTAAAAGATGAAAGAAAATAGCCCAAGGCGCTGGTGCTTATTTCAAATAGATGATACTAATTTTTAACGTCAATTTTCTAGCTGATCTTTAAGGTGATTTTCAAAATGCGAAAAATCGTTCTCATATTTTCACTCATCGCTCCGTTCACACTGAGCGCATGCGGATCAATTAGTGATACGTTTGGATTTTCTAAAAATCCGCCGGATGAGTTCCGCGTAATTACAAAATCACCTCTCTTCATTCCTAAAGATTTTTCTTTACGCCCACCTCGCACGGGTGAAAGCGCTCAAGTATCGGTAAGTTCAACAAATATTGCGCGCGCCGTCTTAACAGGGCTAAGCGTAGAGCAGCTTGAAAATATGAGTGCTGGTGAGAGAGCACTCTTATCAAAAGTTGGTGGTGACAAGCAAACAGGGGCAGTTCGCGAAGAGCTAGATAACGAAGCCAATAATACGCGCGTTGCAGACCCGGAGCTTATTGAACGTTTAACGTCAGGACTAAATTAAAGCCTAAAAGCTTTGCCCGCTGGCTTGACCTGCACCAGACGACCTCATAAATATTGTTATCCTAACAAATATAATAATCATAGGTGACAAAGCATGCCCCAAACAAAAACCAAAATCACCTTATTAGGTATTGGGCTGCTCAGTATCATTGCGGTCATTTACACTGTCTTCATTCACAATCCGGCAAATAATGTCATTCGCGTCGAGAAAGCCATACTCGACAATGGAATGGAGATCTATGTTGTTCCATATGATCGAGCCCCTACTGTTACGCATATGATTTGGTATCGTATTGGCGGCGCTGACGAACCAAACAAAAAGTCTGGTATCGCGCATTTATTTGAACACCTTATGTTCAAAGCCACCAAAAACTATCCCGCAGGCGCCTTTTCGCAAAAAGTGGCTGAACTTGGTGGGCAGCATAATGCAATGACATCGCAAGATTTTACGGTCTATTATCAACGCATTCCTAAGCAGCACCTTGAGACTGTTATGTCCCTTGAGGCCGACCGCATGGTTAACCTTGTCTTAAGCGAGGACGACTTTCAAACCGAAAAGAATGTGGTTCTTGAAGAGAGATCGCTTCGTGTCGACTCAAATCCACAAGCGTTAGCAAACGAGCAAATCAGTGCCCGCCTTTATCAAGACCACCCATATGGGATCCCTGTTATTGGCTGGCGAGACGAGATTGAAAACATGCCTTACGAGGCGGTCCAAACATTTTATCAAAATTACTATGTACCCGATCAGGCAATTATGGTTGTTGTTGGCGACACAACATTAGAATCCGTTCTCACGCTTGCCAAAAAACACTTTGGTTCAATCCCAGCGCGCAAAGCCAAACGCCCAGACCGGCCGGTTATTGACTTTACCAAACCGTTAAAAGAGAAAACCCCACTCACCTTTACGGACCCGCGCTTTCAGCAATCCATCTGGCAGCACCGCACAAGGCTTATGCCTTTCACAAATGAAAATGAACGCGAGATGGCCGCTTTAACCATTGGCATCCAAATCTTGGGTTCAGGTGCAAATAGCCGCCTTTATTCTCGTTTGATACGCCAAGATAAAACAGCAAATTATGTGAATGCGAGCCTTGATCCAATTGGGATCAATGCGGCAGAAATTCGTCTTTTTGCTATTGCTAAAAATAACGACGATCTCGCTAAAATGGAGCAGGCCATTCATGAAGAAGTTGAGCAAATGCGTCGCTCACCTCCGAGTAAAAGCGAAGTTTCACGCGCGGCAAGCGTGCTTGCATCAGAAAATCTTTATGCCATGGATGGGCAGTCTGATATGGCGTTTAACTTTGGCTATAGTTTAGTATTGGGGACTGAGCTCGATGATTTAACCAATTATCCCAAAATGCTTTTCCGCATATCACCCCAAGAGGTTCAAGATGCCCTTTCCAAGCATATGAACGCCGACCAATCGGTAACAGCTTATTTGTCACCATCAGAATAATAAATTTATCGGGCGAGATAAGAGGCGAAGATGAACAACTGTCTAGTAAAAGCGCATTGGCTTGCAATCATATGTTTTGGGATCTTGCTATTAAGCAGCACACAAACAGCTTTTGCTTATATTGATGTGCAAAGCGTTGAAAGTGAAACAGGTATCAGCGCTTGGCTTGTCGAAGACAGCCGATTACCAATCGCCACGATAAATGTCAGTTGGCGTGGCGGAAGTGCTGTGGATCCTGAAGGATTAGAAGGTCTAACCAATCTCATGGCCAGCCTGATTGATGAGGGTGCGGATGATCTAGACAGTTTAGCATTCAAAAACGGGATGGCCCGACTGGGCGCAACCATGCGCTTTGATGTCTCGCGCGACCAAATTTCAGCCAATATTCAACTGTTAACCATCAATAGAGCCGATACAATTTCTCTAGTTGCTAAAGCCATTAATACACCACGATTTGATGAAGATGCAGTTGCACGCATAAAGGGTGAAATCACGGCCTATCTCAAATTTCAAAAGCAAGATCCAGCGACAATGGCTAAAAATGCCTGGTATCAACGCGCTTTTATGGGACACGGTTACGCACATCCCACAAGTGGAACAGAAACAGGCCTCTCTCACATCAAGAAAGATGATATCATTCAACACCACAATCTGCTGATGGCGCGCGACAATCTCATTGTATCCATTGTGGGTGACATGGATGCAGACACGGCTAAAAGTGTCCTGGACGAGCTCTTTGGGAACTTACCGGCTCAGGCTCAAATCCGCATTGAACCCAGCCCAGGCCTGCAAGAAAGCGGTTCGGCAACAATTCTACGCGAAGGCCCTCAAACCCAAGTATTTTTAGGATTACCTGGTATCGCCATAAATGATCCAGATTTATACGCCGGTTATGTCATGAACCATATTCTCGGTGGCGCAGGCTTGACGTCCCGACTCATGACAGAAGTGAGAGAGAAAAAAGGTCTAACTTATTCAATTTCAAGCAATTTATACGACTTAGCATCACAGCCAGTTTGGATTCTGACCTTTGCAAGCGACAATGATACAGTTGACCAAGCACTGACAACAGTAGAACAAGAACTGCGCCGTATAAGCCAAGAACCCGTCAGCGAAGAAGAACTTCACAAGGCCAAAACTTACCTTACAGGTTCATATGCTTTACGCTTTGATAGTGGATCATCTATTGCGCTGTCTTTAACAGGTGTCCAGCTAAACGGATGGCCCAAGGACCATTTTAAAGCCCGTAATGACAAGATAGAAGCTGTTACACGCGATGATATTCTGCGTGTCGCTAAGCGCCTTCTTCAAAACAAAAAACCCCTCATTCAATTTGTGGGAAATTCGCGGCCGAACTAGAGACACCCCTGATTTCACCACGATGCACCTAACAGCTTTGGGTAATTGTCCATTTAAAAAAGATGCCGGAGCGAGACATCAGCTTTGCTTGGCAAAACATACTGAGTGAGATGTGGAGCTGGACCAAGATATAAAACCCAAGAATTTTAGTTGCATGCCATGGCAAGCTGCCTAAACTGACCCAATGTGGTTTTTCCCTCTTTACGATGATAATAAAACATTAGATCGCCCGCATGTGACATGGGTTATTCTCGCCGCATGCGTTCTAGCCTATTTCTGGCAAATGAGCTTAGGAGATGGTGAGGGCGAAGCAATTCTTGCTCTTGGCATGATTCCGGCGCGCATTTTTGGCTTTGGTGAATTCCCTCCCGAACTGATTTGGGTGCCCTCTTATTTGACCATATTCACATCAATGTTTCTCCATGGTGGCTTTCTACACCTTGCAGGCAATATGCTTTATCTTTGGATATTTGCCGATAATGTGGAAGACAGTATGGGGCCACTTAGGTTCTCCATTCTTTATATCGCTAGCGGTATTGTTGCAGCGCTCTCACAATCATTTGTAGATACAAGCTCAACAACCCCAATGATTGGTGCCAGCGGAGCCATTGCTGGCACACTAGGGGCTTATCTCATGCTTCATCCACGCGCCAATGTGCGGTGCTTGGTCGGATTTTTTATCTTCTTTCGGCGCATCAACATACCCGCTGCCATTGTTTTACTATTTTGGATTGGCTTGCAATTTTGGAGCTTAAGCGACAGCCAAAGCAATGTCGCCTATTGGGCTCATATTGGTGGCTTTATAACTGGCGCGGCACTCATACCCTTTTTGCGGCGTCCTGATGTGCCTCTATTTGCAAAATCTCAAAGCAAAGCCTTTGACATGAGCCCCATGCAGCGCGCCCATATTCCAACAATTGCGCCACAGACACCGCAAAACCGAGATAAACCCAATAAGCCTGAGCGTCGTCACCCTTGGGATGGGTAAGCCTCAAAAGCAATCGTTGCCCCCAATTTAGAAGGCCTGCGATATAGTAATCAACGACATTTATGCTATCATAAGACCCGCAGAGAGGCAGATAAAATGGACTTAGATAAAATAACAATTGGCGGAAGATCACTTGCCGAAATTTTGGGAATGGTTCAGCCCTTCATTACAAATAATGCTCAAGCCATTGCAATCGGGGCAGCCGTAATTGCTGCTGCTTTATTGATATTTTTATTATACCTCTTGAATGCAAGTCCGCGTAAAACCCCCACTCAAAACGATAAGAATATTGTTAAAACGCCGCTATCTTCATCACTGCCTGATATCGAATTCCTTGATGATCATAGTCATGATCGTGATCCCGCCCAAATTGCTCAGCATTTTGCTGCTGAAGACAGCGCATCAGATATAGAGCAAAACGTAATCTCGACAGATCAGTTTTCCGAAATTGTAGCTAGTCAATATGCGGTTCTAAAGTTTGATGAAGAACTAAATGAACCTATTGGTGAAGCGCCCACGCATGAAGATGAGGCCTTGGATCATATTTCGAGTGATATCCCCCCCGAGCCTGCCTTAAATTTGGCAGAGGACGTCACTGAGAACATTGTCGCCCAAGACCAAGAAAACCCGATTGATCAAGCGACAAGTGATGAATATGTGGATGACCTTCCGGTCAATGAGGATGAGCTCAACGCTCTTGCTGAAGCCGAAAAGAAATTACTTGCCCTTAAGGCATTATATCAAGCTGGCTTAATTGCACCTGAAATCTATTCCTATAAGTCTCGTCAAATCGCTAAAAATATTTGGCCGAGCTCTTAGCCCAAAACGTAATATTGGGCACTGTTCAAATAGGCTTAAGATGACATTTTATGATCAGCTATTTGACTAATTGCATCCGTAATAACTTCACGGGCAATATCTGGCATATTATTCTCAATCCAAGTCTGTAAGAGTGGCTTAACAACATCTGCAACGGCCTCACGAACCATATCGCGGGATTGGGCTGTGTCAAACACACTTGAGAATCTAAGAAATTGAGCCCGTAATGTGACGAGCGCTTCTTCGCTAATTGCCAAATCAAGATCACGTGCATATTTCTCAAGATCATCAGGACTTACGCGCGCTCCAGACTCTTCCCCGCTCTGAGCATGGAGGCTATCATCTGCCTCTGCAACGAGCGTTTCAATTGAACGGCGTAACTCGTGCGGTTTACGATAGGACGTTTCAGACATAGCTATCTCCTTGAATAAACAACAGTATAAAGCGAATGATGGATAAAAGCATCAAAGAATAATTGTAAAGTTTATAGTTTTAGGGCTTGTTCTCTTAATTATTTTTGAGCAATCTAAGAACTGACAAATGGAGGGGAATATGTCTGCAGTTGAAATTAAACCTATCTCTGGTGGTGTTGGTGTTGAAATCTCCAATGTTGATTTATCCAAGGAACTCAGTAACTCGGACTTTTCAACAATACGAGATGCATTTATTGAGCATGGCCTTATCTTCTTCCATGACCAAAATTTAACACCTGAGCAACATATTGAATTTGCAGAACGTTGGGCTCCCATTAATATTAATCGCTTTTTTGCGAAAGTACCTGGTTACGAAAAAATTGCTGAAGTCAGAAAAGAGCCAGATCAAACCTCTAATATTGGAGGCGGATGGCATACTGACCATTCTTATGATCAAATTCCTGCAATGGGCTCAATCCTACTTGCGCGCGAAACGCCCCCAATCGGTGGTGACACGCTTTTTGCTTGTATGTACAAGGCTTATGAGAGCCTCTCACCAGGTTTAAAAAAGACATTAGAAGCTATGAATGCCGTTCACTCCAGCCGCCATGTCTTTGGTGAGCAATCTGCCTACAAAGACGAATTTGGTGAGCGCCTCGGCAATGCAAGCGCGGCAACTCAAGATGCCATCCACCCCGTTATTATCACGCACCCTGAAAGTGGCCGTAAAGCGCTTTACGTTAATCCAGGCTTTACAATTCATTTTGAAGGCTGGACGGCAGCAGAGTCAAAACCCCTGCTCGACTATCTTTATAAACACGCCGCGACGCTTGAAAATACAACACGATTTCAATGGCGTGAAGGGTCCATCGCATTCTGGGACAATCGCGCAACTTGGCACTATGCACTCAATGATTATCATGGTGAACGGCGCGTTATGCATCGCATCACGTTAGATGGTGGCCCGCTTAATTAGGCGCGCGACTTAACAGAGTCTCGATCTGAATCAAACGATCTTTGCCAAAGTAAAGGTCGCCATTGAAGAAGAAACTGGGAATGCCAAAACACCCCCGGGCTACAGCATTATCTGTGTTTTCCATGAGTTTTTTCTTAACAACTTCACTCGACATGTCGGTACGCATTTTATCGGCGTCAAAACCATGATCATTAAAAAATCTATCTAAAACCTCGGGGTCGTCGAGTTTCAATCCGTCTTCCCACATGCCTTTACAAATCGCAGCAAGATAATCAGCCTCACGTCCCATCATTTGTGCGACGATCATTGCCCGCATGAGATATAATGTGTTTACGGGAAAATGCGGGTTCATTTTAAATGCCGTAATACCATGAAATTCGATAAAGCGCTTAATCTCAAGCATTTCATATTCTGGTTTGTTCTTGATCGCCCCAAAGGCAACCATAGGTGGCTGATTATTGGTTAGCTTAAAGATGCCCCCCAATAGAACTGGTGTGATCACCAGCTCCACGTCATAGCGCGCACATAATTGAGGCAGAACCTGCATAGACAGATAGGCGTTTGGACTACCAATATCAAATATGAACTCTAATTTATGCATCATCCATCCCTAACTTAAAATTTTTCCAGATAAGGGCGTAGGTCAAGCTCGTGCACCCAACCCGATCTCGGCTGTTGGTGCAACTGCCAATATAATTGTGCAATATCCTCAGGCTTAACCAAACCATCTTGCGCACCCAAGGCATATCGATCTGGGAAATTTTCAGCAATCCATTGCGTATCAATAGCACTATCAACAACCAAATGCGCAACATGGATTCCCTCAGGACCAAGCTCACGCGCCATCGATTGCGCAAGCGCCCGCAGAGCAAATTTGGCCCCTGAAAATGCTGAAAAACCAGACGATCCGCGTATGGAAGCCGTCGCGCCGGTAAAAAGAATGGTCCCTTGGCCACGCGGGCGCATCACACGTGCAGCTTCACGGCCGACCAAAAAGCCAGCATAAGCCCCCATTTCCCACACTTTACGGTAAACACGGCTCGTCGTTTCTTCTATTGGGAAATAAACATTTGCCCCAATATTAAAAATAACACAGGAGAGAGGACCAATTTCACTCTCAATATGCTCAAATAGGGCTATTACGCTGTCTTCATCGCGTGCATCAACAGGCATAGCGATCACATGACCAGCGCTCTTGGCCGCCAAGGCCGAGAGTTTATCGGCATTTACAGGACGGCGCGCAGCAATAACGGTTAAACCTTCTGCTGCAAATTTTTCAACAATTGCGGCACCTGTGGCATCACCTGCGCCAATAACGAGAACAGTATCTGACATATAAAAAGGCTACTGCATAATACTTAAAAGGTCTATTAATCTTCTGCGTCAGAAACATGGGTGAGTGCATAACCTGCACCCCGAACGGTTCTAATAATGTCAGGCTTTTTACCATTGGCCCCAACATTAAGGGCTCGCCGCAACCGGCTCATGTGAACATCTACCGTGCGCTCTTCCACGTAAACACCATGCCCCCACACCATATCGAGCAATTGTTGACGCGATAATACCCGTTCAGGGCGCTCCATCAACAAACTTAATAGTTGGAATTCTTTGCTCCCAAGGTGAATGACATCATCATCGCGAGTAACCCGCATCGTTTCAGGATTAAGAACAAGGCCATGAAATTGCATAACATTATTTAACAAAGAAGGGCGCGCGCGCCGCAAAAGGGCATTAATACGCGCTACCAACTCGCGAGGTGAAAATGGCTTTGTTACATAATCATCGGCGCCACTATCCAATCCCAATGTACGATCACTCTCTTCACCTCTGGCGCTAAGCATAATGATTGGAATCCCGCGTGTCTCCGGCCGACTACGTAAGACACGACATACATCAATACCAGATGCTTCTGGCATCATCCAATCAAGAACCACGAGATCAGGGTGATGATCTTCTACAAGCTCGATGGCCTGGCCACCATCTTCTGCAACTAAAACCTCAAAACCCGATTTAGCGATATTATATTTTAACAATTCGCGCTGGGCAGGTTCATCGTCCACAATCAAAATTTTAACGGACATTGAGATACTCTTTTCTTAAACCCAATTACTCTGTACTCAGATTACTCGAAATATCAGCTTTTGGCCGATCATCTTCGGGAAATTTTCCATGGTTAACAAAATATATTTGCTCTGCAATATTGGTCACATGGTCTCCGACGCGCTCAATATTCTTCGCGGTAAATAATAAATGAGAAATAATAGCCGCACGATCACCTGAGCTTCCGATAAGATCTAATAAATTTTGGAACAAAGCATTGTGGAGTTGGTCGATAGCAACATCCTGCTCCCAAACATCGATCGCTAAATCGCTATCCATCTCGATATAGGCATTCATGACCTGATGAAGCATTGCCTGAGCCAATCGCGCCATACGCAAAACACTCGCCATTGGCGCATCATAATGATTACCCGGAATAAACACTTTACTCCGCTTAGCAATATTCTTTGCATAATCACCAATTCGTTCTAACGCTGCCGCCACCTTTAGTGAAACAAGCACCCGACGCAAATCTTGA
>CBFHJI010000002.1:0-1856 GCA_965656255.1 Alphaproteobacteria bacterium | reverse complement strand
AATATTCTTTGCATAATCACCAATTCGTTCTAACGCTGCCGCCACCTTTAGTGAAACAAGCACCCGACGCAAATCTTGGGCCATGGGCGCGCGCAAAGCGATAAGGCGCAAGGCACGCTCATTAATCTCAAGCTCAATAACATCAAGCTCTTTATCGCCTTTGATAATCGTATCTAGCTGATCCAAATTACGATGCTCGATCGCATCAATCACATTAGTAAATTGCGCCTCAGCCATACCACCCAAACGTGCCAACATATCGGTGAGGTCCGCAAAGTCTTCATCAAATGCGCTTACAATATGTGCCATTTTATTATCCAATCTTTCCTGAAATATAAGCCTCGGTCTTCTCATCTGCTGGGTTTGTGAACACATCGTCTGTAGTTCCAAATTCAACCAACTGCCCCATGTGAAAATAAGCCGTCTTCTGAGAAATACGTGCCGCTTGCTGCATCGAGTGTGTCACCATCACAATCGTATATCCTGTCCGAAGGTCATCAATTAACTCTTCGATAATTGCGGTTGCGATCGGATCTAAAGCCGAACAAGGTTCATCCATTAGCAAAATATCAGGGTTGACCGCAATCGCGCGCGCAATACATAACCGCTGTTGCTGACCACCTGAAAGACCCGAACCAATCGCAGTTAGGCGGTCTTTGACCTCTTCCCATAAGCCCGCGCGGCGCAGGCTTTTTTCGACCAAGTCATCAAGATCTGATTTTTTATCCGCCAAACCATGGATACGGGGACCATAGGCGACATTATCATAAATAGATTTTGGAAATGGATTTGGTTTTTGGAAGACCATGCCGATACGCGCGCGCAGCTCAACAACGTCGACCTTTGAACTATAAATATCATCGTCATCAATCATAATATTGCCGCTTATTTGGCAACCTTCGATCGCATCATTCATTCGATTAAAGCAGCGCAAAAAAGTCGATTTACCGCAGCCTGAGGGACCAATGAAAGCGGTAACCTGGTTTTTAGGGATATCAACCGAGACGTCGTAAAGCGCCTGATTTGCTCCGTAAAATACATTTACATTCTCGGCACGAATTTTTGTTAATTCTTGTGTCATATTACCACCTTCGTTCAAATTTCTTCCGCAGATAAATGGCGATTGCATTCATAAATAGAAGAAATACCAGTAAAACCAAAATTGCAGCGGATGTGCGCGCTAAGAAAGCACGCTCTGGATTATTCGCCCACATGTAAATCTGGGCTGGTAAAACCGTCGCATTAGCCGTTATATCCGTCGGTGTGTCGACGATAAAAGCCATCATGCCTACCATCAACAAGGGAGCTGTCTCGCCGGCAGCTTGGGCAAGACCGATAATCGTTCCGGTTAAAATACCCGGCATTGCCAAAGGTAAAACATGATGCGTAATAACCTGAATAGGGGATGCACCTACACCCAAAGCCGCCTCGCGAATGGATGGCGGGACTGACGCAAGCGCAGCCCGCGTTGCGATAATAATTGTTGGAAAGGTCATCAAAGCCAAAACCAACCCGCCCACCAATGGTGATGAGCGCGGAACATCTAAAAAATTAATAAAGACAGCCAAACCCAGCAAACCAAAAACAATCGATGGAACAGCTGCGAGGTTGCTAATATTCACCTCGATCATATCGGTAAAGCGATTTTTAGGGGCGAGTTCTTGCAAGTAAATCGCGGCCATAATACCAATAGGTAGGCTCACAGCAAGTGTCACCAACATGGTCCATAGTGTCCCTATAAGTGCCCCTTTAATCCCCGCCATTTCTGGCTCACGGCTATCGCCATTTACAAAGAGTGCCAAGGCAAATCTTCGCTCAACCCGGCCATCGGCTTCAAGTATAGATAACCACGAAAT
>CBFHJI010000001.1:0-81315 GCA_965656255.1 Alphaproteobacteria bacterium | reverse complement strand
CCATTTTAGATGCGGCTGGTGATGAAATTCCTGAAGGGATCATGGATGCCGTAATGACTGGTTTATTGGCAAAGCATGATTTTGTAAAAACCGATGCGCGTTTAAAAAACAGCCGTTATGACTCGGTCTATATCGTAAAACCTAAAATGCATGGGCCTGAAGAAGTGGCATTTGCTTGCGATATTTTTAGCTCAGTTGAAGCCGCTTTTGGTCTTGCACCACTCACCATGAAAATGGGAATTATGGATGAAGAGCGCCGCACAACAGTTAACTTGAAAGAGTGCATTCGCGCCGCCAAAGATCGCGTTATCTTTATCAATACAGGCTTTTTGGATCGCACGGGCGATGAAATTCATACCTCGATGGAAATGGGTCCAATGATCCGTAAAGCCGATATGAAAACACAAAAATGGCTGACCACCTATGAGGATTGGAATGTTGATATTGGTCTTGCTTGTGGTTTGCAGGGGCGTGCACAAATCGGTAAAGGCATGTGGGCTATGCCCGATTTAATGGCGGCTATGCTCGAGCAAAAAATTGGTCAACCCAAAGCCGGTGCAGACTGCGCTTGGGCACCTTCACCAACAGCGGCGACGATCCATGCGATCCATTATCATAAAGTGGATGTTGAGGCTGTTCAAAACGAAATTAAAAACCGCCCGCAAGCGTCATTGGATAATATTCTAATGATTCCGGTCGAAACCCACCCCCAGTGGAGCCCTGAGGATATTCAGCAAGAGCTGGATAATAATGCGCAAGGCATTTTGGGTTATGTTGTGCGTTGGATTGACCAAGGTGTGGGTTGTTCAAAAGTACCCGATATTCACAATGTAGGCTTAATGGAAGATCGCGCAACTTTGCGTATTTCAAGTCAACATATTGCCAATTGGTTGCATCACGGCATTTGCACCAAAGAGCAAGTTGAAGAAACCATGAAACGTATGGCGGCGATTGTTGATCATCAAAATGCTGGTGATCCAGCCTATAAGCCAATGGCAGGTCGTTTTGAGGAAAGCATTGCGTTTAAAGCTGCGTGTGATCTTGTGTTTAAAGGTAAGGAGCAGCCAAGCGGCTATACTGAACCTTTGTTACATGCTCAACGCTTGGCTTATAAAGCCGCGCAAGCGTCTTAATCTTCAAACGACTGAGCATAGAGATCCCGAGCATTTATGACCAAAGAGCATATTTTTAATCTGCAAGTGACGGATGACCACTTGCGGTATCGATTACCGGTCGAGCAAAATATTTGCGTCGGGCCGCCTGAAAACATGTTCTTGTTCGGCGGAGTTGGGCTGGCCTCATCTATTTCGGCGCTTGAGGCTGCTACGGGCCGTCGCCTTGTTTGGGCAACGGCTCAATATCTCTCTTATGCGCGTCCAGGAGAAATTCTGGACATCGATATTAAAGTCCCCGTTGCCGGTCATCAGATTAGTCAGGCGCGGGCTACGGGGCATGTCGGGGATCGTGAGATTTTTACGGTCAATAGCGCGCTCGGGCAACGCGAGAGCAGTCACGAAGGACAATGGGCTGAAATGCCAAAGGTTGAAGCGCCGCTTCATTACCCTGAAATCGCTTCTTGGATTGGCCGCAATGATTTGCATGAGAATATTGAAACGCGGTTAGCAAAAGGCCGTTACGGTCAAGCGCGCCAAGAGGGCGGGCCAAGCGAAGATGGGCAAGTTTTAATATGGGCGCGTATGCGCAACGGCTTGCCCGTTAATTCGGGTGTTTTATCGATTATTGCTGATTTTGTTCCCTCAGCCTCGGGACATGCTCTGGGCTTAGACGCAGGCGCTAATTCGCTTGATAATACGATCCGGATTCGACGTATTGTGCCAAGTGAATGGGTTTTGTGTGATATTCGTATCCACGGCATCTATGCCGGCTTTGTTCATGGGCGAATGCTCATGTTCGCCGAAGATGGCACCCTTATGGCATCCGCCAGTCAGTCGGCAATTCTTCGCGTTTGGTAAATATTTAGCTTTTCTTGATCGATATTTTCGAAAAGACATATCCTGAAAACCCGCCGACAAGGCAGAGGGCCAGAAATCCATCAAAATCGCGTGTGCCGGCAATTGCAGTGATGCTAAAGGCCATTTTCATGGCAATCAGTGCGACGGCAACGCCAATAAAACAGGCAGTCACATAAATTGCGGTTCTGAGTTGAGGTAAAAACCGTTTAACCCCTGCGCCAGCAAGCAAGGCCAAAAGCAATGCAACGCCAAAAATGGCACCAAAAAGAGGGGCCATTCCAACAATATCCTGAAGGGTTGTTTGAATGCGGACGGAAAATGGCACGACCAAGCCCATATTGCTCACTTCGCGGAGAACAAATTGGCTCATGATGCTCTCGCCAATAACGACGAAAAAGACCCAAGCCATTAAAAATGCAACAATATTTCGCATAGTCGGTTCCTCGATAATTATGACGGCACTTTAATTTTGCCGGCAATAATAAGGTAAACCCTCTTTTTAAAGGGATTGAACAACAAAATGTGGGTTTAGTTTAGCATTTGTGCTAATCTAAAGCGAGTTTTTTCATGCAAGCTAATTTTAAGCTGCACCTGTTTAGTGCAATAGGGTGACGGGGGTTTTTTATGGTTCAATTTTATCGAGTTTTTGAGCGGTGCTCTTTTATAAGTGTCCTCGGTCTATTTATCTTGTTTGGCATGATGATACAGGTCGGCACACATAAAGCGTGGGCTCAAGAAAATGCCCCCACGCCAGCCGCGACCTCGGAAAATGCCAATTACGTTTTGGAAACAGTCGCTGAGGGCTTGGTTTTGCCATGGGGCATTGCCTTTTTGCCAAATGGCGACATGCTGGTCACTGAGCTTGATGGGCGTTTACGCCTTATAAGCAATGGCGCTTTGGTCAATGAGGCTGTTTCAAATGTGCCTGAGGTCTATCGCGCAAGTCAGGGTGGCTTGATGGATATTGTTATCCATCCGGATTTTGCGACAAATCAGATGATTTATTTATCTTTGGCTGTCGGATCGCCGGAATCAAATGCGCTACGTGTCATCCGGGCACGCTTTACCGGTGATAGCCTAGAAAATATACAAACTGTTTTTGAGGCCGCCCCGCGCAAAAATACACCAGTTCATTATGGTGGTCGCATGACCTTCATGGCCGATAAAACCCTTCTGATAACTGTCGGTGATGGGTTTGATTATCGCGAAGAAGCGCAAAATCCATCAAATCACTTTGGTTCTATTGTTCGGGTCACAGATGATGGCAAGGTGCCAGAGAATAACCCCTATGTGAACAGCGATATGGCCCAGCCAGAAATTTGGTCCTTCGGTCATCGTAATCAACAAGGCATTGTCTATGATCCAGTGCGTAACGTTGTTTTTGAGTCCGAGCATGGACCACGCGGTGGTGATGAACTGAATTTAATTGAGCCAACGAAAAACTATGGGTGGCCTGCGATTTCTTGGGGTCTAGATTATTCTGGTGGGCGCATTTCCCCATTTACTGAATATGAAGGGCTAGAGCAGCCCTTAGTCTATTGGGCACCATCGATTGGGCCAAGCGGCATGACGGTTTATCGCGGGGCTGCTTTCCCTGAATGGGACGGAGATATTTTGCTTTCGAGCCTTATCTTTAACCATGTTGTGCGGGTCGATATGGACGGATTAGTGGCTGGCGAACAAGAGATTTTGTTTTCAGAAGTTGGAGAACGTATCCGCGATGTCCGCACTGGACCCGATGGCGCCATATATTTGCTGCTTGAAGGCGAAAACGGTCGCGTGATGAAAGTGAAGCCGCGCAAATAGGCATTTTGCCTTTGGCTTGGTGATATCAATTAAGAAGGGGCTGGACGTGGGGCCCTGCTTGACGTATAACCGCGCCAATCATTGAATGTGGAGACCATTATGGCTGTACCAAAACGAAAAACAACGCCTTCAAAACGCGGCATGCGCCGTTCAGCTGATGCGTTATCAAATCCAACCTATATTGAAAACCCAGATAGTGGTGAATTGCACCGCCCACACCATATCGACCTTAAAAGCGGTCTATACCGTGGCAAACAAATTCTGGCGCCAAAAAGCTAAGCTAGCTTAAAAGGCAAAAGAACGAATTTCTAAAAGGATTTCTGCATCGCGCGGAGATCCTTTTTTTATGGGCGGCTCGTTCTTAAGGCTTAGGGATTGAGCCGCTTGTGCGCCAATCAAGGAATTTGTAACAAAGAGCGCATCGCAAGACCGTAATTGAGATCGGCTGATCGTGGCTTCTTGGCACGCAAGGCCTTTTATTGTGCCGCGTTCTAATAGGACCTGCCGTATAATACCATCCAAAGCGCCATCGGAGCAGGGCGGGGTTATTAAGCAATCATCTTGTAATATGAAAACATTGCCCGCGGCGGCACAGGCAAGGCGATCAAATTCGTTGAACAAAATCGCCTCATCAGCACTTATTTGTCGGCGTGCCATAATATTGTCAATATAGGAGAGCGTTTTGAACCTGCTGCTTGGGTTTTTGCTTGGACGCAGAATATCTACTTCTTCTAAGGTAATGGTGTCTTTGATCTCTGAGATGGGACTGACTTGGACGAGCCATTGGGCCGGGCCGGTTTGTGCAGGGCTCAGCCCGCGCCCGCCACCGCCCGCGGAGACCGTGATGCGAATGGTTCCACTGGCGCTCTCAATTAAATTATTCTCGGCACAAACTTTGATCGCCGATAAAATCTCATCTTCGCTATAGTGACAAGAAATACCAATATAATGTAACGCGCGGTTAAGACGTGCCCAATGATGTGACCAATGGCAAATATCATTGTTGCGAAAAGCAATGGTTTCAAACACGCCCTCACCGAGTAGAAAGCCGCGGTCATCATATGCGATTTGATGCCGTAGATCGTCGTGTCTTCCATTTATCCAAATCATGATGGCGCCTGGGTTATAATAGAATGATGCTTTGTTATTTTCACAAAGTTACGGATAATTTGAGGCCCATGCGGAGTTAGAATTGACTCAGGGTGAAACTGAACACCATAAATGGGATGGGTCGCGTGTTTAAATGCCATAATATCGCCTGTTAGACCGTGAGCAATAGGCGTTAATGTTTCGGGAAGATTTTCGGGTATTAACGAATGGTATCGCCCCGCGACAAATTGATTAGGAACATTCTCAAATAATTCATTGCCAGTATGTGTCATCATTGTCGCTACGCCATGAGCAGGAGGATGTCGCCCGATATCAGCTCCATATGATGCGGCGATTAACTGATGTCCAAGGCAAACGCCAAGCATGGGGATGGTTGCCGCCGCTTTTTGAACCAATAGAACTGAGTTTGGAATTTGGGATGGGTTGCCCGGCCCGGGTGAGAAAATAATCGCTGTTGGTTTCTGCGCGATAATTTCATCGACATTAAAGGTGTCGGCGCGAATGACGTCAACGGACGTCATTTCTTGGCGGAGATAGCGTGCTAGTGTATGCACAAAACTATCGTGATGGTCGATGACAATCATCATGCGCGCTTTTCCTGAAAGTGTTTTTCTTCAAGACCGATTGCGCGGAAAATCCCTTCTGCCTTATCGAGTGTTTCTTGGTATTCGTCCGACGGATTGCTTTGGGCTGTAATGCCACCGCCGACATTGAAAACGAGTTCAGAACCTGATTGAACAATGGAGCGAATGAGGATGTTCATATCCATATGCCCATCATAACCAATATAACCAAGACTCCCACAATAAGGACCGCGCGGGCGTTGTTCAATGTCAGTGATAATATCCATAGCGCGGATTTTAGGCGCCCCTGTTACCGACCCACCAGGGAAGCAAGCGGCGAGTAAGTCTATGGGCGTTTGTCCATTTCGTAATGTGCCTGAAACCGTTGAAACGAGATGGTGTACATGCGCCAAGCTCTCTAAAACACAAAGGTCTGGTACATTAATAGAAGAATCCTCGCAGACGCGCGCCAGGTCATTACGGAGCAGGTCAACAATCATAATATTCTCGGCGCGGTCTTTCGTGCTCATCAAAAGTTGATCAGCTAATTGTTGATCCTCTATTGGATCTTGCGAGCGTGTCACTGTCCCTTTGATGGGACGGGCGCTGACCTTGTTTTGGTTGAGGGTTATAAGGCGTTCGGGTGAGTTTGAAGCTAGGTTCCAGTTTTCGCCTCTGAAAAATCCACCAAAAGATGCAGGGTTGAGCGCGCGCATTTTTAAGTAGCGGCTAAATCCGTCATCCGGCGCTTCTAATTCCCCAGTATAGGATTGGCTTATATTTGCTTGGAAAATTTCACCGTCGCAAATCAGCGCAATGACGTCTGACACAGCTTGCATATATTGAGCACGCGAAAAATTACTTTTGACAGTGGCAATAGGTGATGGCGGCTGGTTTGAATCCTTGGGCGCCTCTAATACTGAGCGCCATTGATTTAATTGAGCTTCGGCAGCTTGGTTTTGGTTGAGGCCATTATCATTAAAGCCAGTCGCGACCACAAAACATCTTTGCGCAGTATGGTCGAAGGACATAGCACTGGGGTAAAACCCGACACATAAATCTGGGATCTTTTGTCCATTAACAATCAGTGGCCCATTGGTTTTGACCCTTTCAAGGCTTCCGCCTAATTCATAACCAAATATTCCGGCGATACCGCCACGAAAAAGCGGAAGAACTTCCTGAAGGTTGTCAGGCAGATCTGCCCATGGATTTTCATTTGCTTTTAGGTATGTGTTCAACAAATTGAGCGGAGCTTCTTCAGCATTTGCAGAAAGGAGCTTGTTCGGGAAAGCAGCAATAAAACTACTTTGTCCATATTGGGTCTGTTTCTGGCTGTCGAGCCATAGGGCACCGCACAAATGGTGAATATTTGAAAATATCGCCTCTGGCGTAACCCAAGGAACCTCTTCAATGCGCGCACCTGCGGGTGATATATATTTAAGCATTGTAAGCTACTTGCCTCATGTGTTCATGGTCCAGATCAGGCGTTTATTAAAAATTATCTTTTCGCGCTCTTATCTCTGCGAACACATCCACATCGCTGGCGTCTTGCATGGAAAGCTGGGCACGGATTTTCTGGTCGTGGGCCCTAAGGAACGGGTTTGTTACAAGCTCTAAAGCGATTGTGGTTGGAACTGTCGGCTGACCCGCTGCGCGTGCGGCTTCAATTTCACGAGCGCGCGTTTGTAAGGCTTGGTTCTCTGGATCAATGGTGACGGCAAATTTGGCATTTGATAATGTATATTCATGCGCGCAGAAAATTTCGGTCTGAGGTGGCAGCGCTGCTAATTTGGATAGGCTTCCCCACATTTGTTCTGCGGTACCCTCGAACATGCGTCCACATCCAAGCGCAAAGAGTGCGTCACCAACAAAGGCGACGTGGCATTCTGGAATGTAATAAGCAATATGGCCAAGCGTGTGCCCGCCGACATTGAGCACCTGAACGCGATCCTTACCAAATATGAATGAGTCATCTTGATCAACCGCAATATCAATGCCGGGAATTTTTGCACTTTCCCCTTTGGGGCCATAGATGGTGCAGCCTGTTTTGTCTTTTAATTCGAGATTTCCACCAGCATGATCATAGTGGTGATGGGTATTGAGAATATGGGTAAGTTGCCAATTGCGATTTTTAAGAGCGGCTAGAATTGGTTCTACTTCGGGCGTGTCGATCGCCGCGGTGTGACCGGTCTCCGGATCATGAATAAGATAGCCATAATTGTCGCTCAGACATGCAAATTGTTCAATTTCTATCATATGTAATACCTCGTTTAGTTAATCTAGTCGCTTATCTATGGGACATCAATCTAGTTATCTGCGTCCATTTCGCTTATGATCAAGAAAATAGGATATAATGACGATGACGATTGATATTCTCGACCTAGAGAATTTTTACTCTAGCAGGCTAGGGCAATTAGCGGCGACACATCTCAAAAATGCTATTACGCGCATCGACACAGCTGCGGGAGATAATCTCGACAATATTGATTTTGGTGTCGGTTTTGTATCGTCCTTGGTTTTGGGCGCCAAGCCAATTTTAATGCCGGCTCAGCAGGGAACGGTTCGCGGTGTTGGGCAGAATATATTGGTTGATGAACACTTGCTGCCATTTGCTGATAATCAGATCGGGTCTTTGCTCGCGATGCATTATTTAGAGCATAGTCGCGACGCCGATCATGCTTTGCGCGAATTATGGCGCGTTCTTGTTCCCGAGGGGCGATTAACGTTAATTGTGCCGAACCGGCGTGGACTCTGGTCGCGACGTGATCGCACGCCTTTTGGTGTTGGGCACCCTTATAGTCGTCGTCAGTTAAGGCGCTTATGTCAAGAAACCGGATTTGTTGCGGTCTCTTGGACGAGCGCGTTGCACTTTCTACCATTTTGGCATTTGGGGATTGAATCTGTCTCTCCCTTTTTTGAAAAGTCTGGCCGGTCTATTTTACCGGAAATGGCAGGAGCTTTGGTTGTGGTTTTGGTCAAGCGCGTTCCGGCTCCAATTACCTATAAACGTCGCGCCTTACGCTACGCCCCGGCTATGCCTCAACCAGCTTCGGTTTAAAGCTCTATATTCATTTATGACAAGGTGGTGCTGAGCACAAAAACACCTAGTTCTGCGCGCAAATTATCTAAAGCTGATATTTGGCTCTTCGATTGCTGGATCTTGTTTTTATGAACCATAATATGTGAATCGACCTTAAGGCCAACAAGTGTTGCGAGATCGACAAAATCAAGCAAGGTACATAAATGAATATTCGCGGTATTATACCATTGTGAATTAAGCGTTTTGGTTTCAGGCATACGACCCCGTAAGAGAAGGTCTAGCCGAACGCGCCAATGCCCAAAATTTGGGATGGATATGATTAATTTTTTACCAATACGTGCCATTTCTTCTAACACGTCTTGTGGACGTTGGGTTGCCTGTAAGGTTTGGCTCAATATGACAAAATCAAATCCGCTTGATGGGTAATAGGAAAGGTCTTTATCGGCATCGCCCTGAACCACACTGAGGCCACGCGCCACACATGCATTCACCCCCGACTGGCTTAATTCAAGCCCATGACCTGAGACATTGCGATCACGGACGAGTATGTTTAGCAACTCACCTGTCCCACAACCGATATCAAGCACGCGGCTACCTTTCGGGATCATATCTGCAATGAGTTTTAGGTCGAGGCGATTGCTTGAAATATTGCCATCAGCATGGGCGCGGTGATCGATCATGTTGCGTCTCCACTTGCGGTTAGACCGCGTGCAATAGCGCATGAGTCGATGAACCCGCGCAGGGTTTTAAACATTTCCGGTTCATCCAACAAGAAAGCATCATGTCCTTTGTCGCTCTCAATATCAACGAAGCTGACATCGGCACCCGCGGCACTCAGGGCGCGCACAATGTTAACGCTTTCATGTGTTGGGAAAAGCCAATCGCTGCTAAAGGAGACAACACAAAAGCGGCAGGTTGAGCCTTTAAAGGCTTCGGCTAATTTTCCGCCATGATCAGCGGCAATGTCAAAGTAATCCATAGCACGCGTAATATAGAGATAACTGTTTGCATCAAAGCGTTCGACAAAGCTCATGCCCTGATGGCGCAAATAACTCTCAATTTGGAAGTCTGCATCGAATCCATAACCTAGGGCATCACGGTCTTGTAGGTTGCGACCGAATTTTCTATGCAGGGCGGATTCTGACAGATAGGTGACATGGGCTGCCATACGCGCCACCGCAAGCCCTTTGCTCGGCTTTTCCTCTTGGTCATAATAGGCACCACCACGCCAGTTCGGGTCCGCCATAATGGCTTGTCGTCCAACTTCGTGAAAAGCAATATTCTGTGATGAATGTCGCGCCGCGGTGGCAATTGGTATCGCGCTGAATACGCGGTCGCCATGAGCCGCTGCCCATTGCAGAGTTTGCATGCCGCCCATAGAGCCGCCAATGACACAAAACAGGTCTGGAATACCTAGTTCATCAATGAGAAGCTTTTGCGCACGCACCATATCGCCAATCGTAAGTACGGGGAACTCAAGGCCATAAGGTTGACCTGTGTCTTCATTAATGCTGGCAGGACCGCTCGATCCCGCGCAACCGCCAATAACGTTTTGGCAAATGACAAAATATTTATTGGTATCGATAGGCTTATCTGGGCCCACCATGGTTTCCCACCACCCCATCTTTTGGGTTATTGGGTTTTGTCCCAAGACATGCTGGTCGCCGGTTAGGGCGTGGCATACAAGCACGGCATTTGAGCGCGCTGCATTAAGTGTGCCATATGTGCGATAGGCAATATGAGGTGCTGTCAAAGCGCCCCCACCATCGAGTGCGAGTGTTATGCCATTGAAAACATGAGTTTGGTTTATATTCGAACTTACTTCCGTCATTTGCACGGTTTAACGCTCCAACATGCTCTGGTCAATGATTATGCGTAGGCTTAATATAGATCAATTATCGTGTTCCGATTCATAATTATCTCTTTTTATGAAATGTTTTCTTTGATTTAGTGCTTTTCTAATCGTAAAACTAATGGCTGAAAGAGAGGTCAAATGACAGGCCAAGCGCCACCGCATACGCTAAGCCAGCTTGGCGACATTCGCGCAGAAATTGATGCGATTGACCAAGGCATTTTTGACCTTCTGGTTCAAAGAAGCGCGCTTGTGCAGGATGTTGCGCGCGCTAAAGCCGATGCTGTGGATACGATCCCGCTGCGCCCGCTTCGTGAAGCAAGCCAAATGGCTCGAATTCTGGCTTGGTGCCGTGAAGCGGGTATTGCATATCCCGATATAAGCATTTTGAGCATTTGGCGTGAAATTATTGGTGCGTCGATAGCACAACAAGGTGGCATGGTTATTTTAACCACGCAAGAAGGGCTAAGTGCGGCGCAGCTTTATTTCGGTTCGGCCCTGACATATAAGTGCCTGCCGAGCGCCGCTGAGGTTCTCAGCACCGCGATTGCTACGGGAGCTGTCGGCGTTGTGAGCATTGATGATTATGCTGATTGGCAAAATAAGCGGCCTATGACGGGACGATTTGTGGCCCGATTGTCACTTGTTGGCGCTGATCGGTTTTTATGCTTTGGAGAATTGCCCGATGAGCAGGGCTATGATGCGTCTAACGTTAACATAACCTATCTTTTAGAGGGTCAGGTTGACGTGGATCAGGCGCTCAAGGAAAAATCTTTAATACGGCTCGCGCAAAATGGATCCGTGTCATTGTTCAGTGGCCCAGCCCCTGTCGATGGACTTAAAACCCTCGGCTCTTTTGTTTCCTTTGATTTACGTGATATGGCATGACAGATAAACTCCCCCAGCCCAGATCATTCTTAAAAAATGTCGAGCCCTATATTGGAGGGCGCGAGCATGTGGAAGGTGTTCTTAATCCGGTCAAGCTATCGGCAAATGAAAACCCATTAGGCGCAAGCCCTGATGCGCTGGCTTGTTTGCGCGATGTTTCTAATTTAGCTCTTTATCCAGATGGGGCCTCGGCGGAACTTCGGGCGATATTAAGCCAGCATTTTGCAATCGATCCAGAACGAATTGTTTGCGGAAACGGGTCGGATGAAATCTTACACCTTTTGGCTCAGGCATTTCTTGAGCCAGGCGATCAGACGATTAGCACCAAACACGCTTTTCTCGTTTATCGTCTCATTACCGAAGCCGCAGGTGCGGAGGCGGTCAGTGTGGATGAGCAACATTTAACAGCCGATGTGGACGCAATGCTTGCGGCTGTGACAGACAAAACACGAATGGTATTTATTGCCAACCCGAATAACCCCACAGGCACGATGATTAGTCCTGATGAACTCCGACGCCTGCATGCTGGTTTGCGCTCTGATATTATTCTCGTCATTGATGGCGCTTATGCCGAATATGTCCCAGAAGGTGAAAGTGAAAACGGGTTTGACCTCGTTGATACCTATAACAATGTGGTCGTCACGCGCACTTTCTCAAAAGTTTATGGGCTTGCCGCGCTGCGTTTGGGATGGGGCTATTTTCCAATGGCCATTTCTGATGTTCTTAATCGCATACGCCCTCCATTTAATGTGAATAGCTTGGCGATGCGCGCAGGTATTGCAGCGCTTAAGGACCAAAACCATATTAAGCAGTCTGTTCAGCATAATCGGCAATGGCGCGAATGGCTGACGCAGCAAATCAGTGGGCTTGGCTTTGAGGTGATCCCGAGCCAAGCAAATTTTGTTCTCATTCGATTTGCGTCCTCAGACATTGCTGCAGCGGCGGATCATTATTTAGCCCAAAAAGGACTAATTCTGCGTGCAATGGGATCCTATAAACTTCCAGACTGCTTGCGCTTGACCGTCGGCTTAGAAGAAGCCAATCGTCGGGTTGTCGAAGCACTGGCTGCTTTTAAGGATGAATTATGACCAAGCCGATAATAGCTCTGATTGGTCTTGGACTAATAGGATCATCGCTTGGACATGCCATTAAGAAACATCAATTGGCGGGTCAGGTTCGTGGTTATGCACGTAGTCGCGAGACGCGCGAGACCGCACTCAATATTGGTTTTGTTGATGTTGTCTATGAAAGCGCCGCGGCAGCGGCGCAGGGTGCGGATATTATCTTTTTTAATGTGCCGATGGGGGCTTTTTATTCCCTGGCGGTAGAAATTATGCCGGCTCTTAAACCCGGCGCGATCATTACGGATGTTGGTTCTGTCAAAGCAAGTGTGATTGAAGATATCAGCCCGATCTTGCGGCCCGATGTTTATTTGGTGCCGGGTCATCCTATAGCTGGAACCGAGCAATCTGGCCCTGCTGCCGGGTTTGCAGATTTGTTTGTTGGCCGCTGGTGCGTACTTACACCAACCCCAGATACTAATTTGCGTGCTGTTGAAACGGTTGCAAAATTATGGCGCGATATTGGCTCGGATGTCGAGTTTATGGATGCCGATCAACATGATTTGGTCCTCGCAATTACCAGCCATATTCCGCATTTGATTGCTTATAATATTGTTGGCACGGCGTCTGATCTTGAAGCGGATACGCGTTCGGATGTCATCAAATTCTCAGCCAGTGGCTTTCGTGATTTTACGCGTATTGCTGCCTCTGACCCAATCATGTGGCGTGATATTTTCTTGCGAAATAAGCGCGCGGTTCTTGAAATGCTGGGCCGCTTCAATGAAGACTTAACAGCATTGCAGCGCGCTATCCGACATGATGATGGTGATACGTTACAAGATATGTTTTCGCGAACGCGAGATATTCGTAAAAGCATTATTGATGCCGGGCAAGATGTTGCCGAGCCAAATTTCGGTCGGAATAGCAAGTCAGATAAAAGCTAGATTGGCAGCTTTGGTGCCGCGCCAATATCAATATGCTCTAAATAGGTTTTTCCATTTTTAAATGTTAATTTAATCTTTATCGGTTGGTCGTTGCTCCTGGTCGAACGAAATAAACGCGTCACACCACTGAGAATTTGTAGGTCTTTTGATTCACGTTTTGTGATCACACCTAGGTCACCCAATAATTTAACAAATTCTTTGAGATCATTAACCTCAAGGTTCAATTTGCCGTTTAGGGTCTTGTTTTGGTCTGCACCTAATTGCCCTGTAACCTTGAAAAGCAGGTTGTTCATGGCGAAGATTCCTTCAACAATATTGATTGTAGAACCATTATTGAGGTCTTGCGCCCATTGGGTGGGCTGCTCTAGCCAAGTTGTCGGGAAGTGCGCGAGTATATCCGCGCGATCAAGTGCTGTTTTTGAGCCTATGCGCAGGCCTTTATTTGTTATGCTGAGTTTAGCATGATCCGCCCCTTCACCAGCGCGAAGAATATGGATTTCTGACCCAAGGGTCGCGGCATTAATGTTAACTCTCCCTAATTTTCCATCAAATACAGGGCGGGTGAGCACAAGGTCAAGCTTGCTCAGACCATTAAGGTCAGCGCGGGCACTGGCAATATTCCCTTCATGAGTGATAGCTAGCCTGCCGTTTTTGAGCGAAATATCATGTGTGCCATCCAAACGGACAACCGCCTTTTGTTGGTTATAGGGCATAAGGTCAATTTGTAAGAGGTCGCTGGCCCATTGGATATGGGTGTCTGCATATTGGGGTGATTGAAAGATCAATCCAATGCGCGTGGGAAAGCCACCACGCGTTGTGCTTTCATAATTTAACCCAGCAGATCGAAGTTCTTTTTCCACGCTGTCAGCAAGATAGATCCATATTAAATAATAGACAGCCGCGGCCAGTAAAAGCGCAGTAAATGGAAAGAAAAGCCAAAAGCGTGCTGTACGCCGACTTGGTGTATTGGGTTGATTGTTTTGATGGTTTGGCATTTTATTTCCCTTTGACCTTCACTAAGCCGATAGCCCAATAAGGCTGAGGACATAGCGTGCATATTCTCCGATGAGGAGTTTGAATGTGCCGGGATAGCGCCACCAGCTATCGAGCTTAATATTCTCTGGGCGAACCGCATAAGGGGTAATGTGAAGAGATGGCATGAACCGCCGAAACTCAACCATAGCACGTGGCATATGATGAATGCTGGTAACAATAATGAGAGATGAGAAATCATGCACCTGAGCCCATTTGCGAGTTTCTACAGCATTGCTCACGGTCGTTGTTGCAATGTAATCAAGGTCAAAGCAACATTCGGTTGCGCCGCGATCACTGCTAAGTGATGCAATATTCTCATAGCTTTGCCCGCTATATACACCCGTAATTAAGAGGCGTTTCCCATAATTCTTTTTGAGTAATTCAAAGCCTTCTGTAATGCGAATGGGGCTTGTCCCCGTTAAGACAACAATACCATCAGCATTCTTGAGTTGTGCGCGGTCTGTTTCGCCCAAGGCGCTTACAAAGACAAAAAATAATAATGTAAATCCAACGGTGGCGATTAGCCCAAAGCTTACAATTACTCTCAGCGCAAGTTTAAGAAGCGCCAGCTTAACAAGCATGATATTAGCGGATGATTTTGAAGAATGTATTTTGAGTGCCATATTTAAACCATGTCGCGAAGGTTCCGAAAGACATGCCGGCGCGTTACAAACCAACTTAGACATATAAAACCAATAGGGATAGGGGTTAACCAAAGCAGAAGTGCTGTTGTTCGCGCATCTGGAACAAGTTCGCCGAGCAGAAAGAACATCGTTGCCGCCAATAGGAGACCAGCAACAGATGAATATAAAGTCAGCTTTACAAAATGAGCCTCAAAGTGCCGAGAGATAAATGCATCCCGCGCCCCAATTTGGTGGAGAATTTGTAGAATTTCATTATTGGCGAGAAGCCCGGCACGCGTTGCAAAAATAAGCACTGTTAGCGTTGCAATAGCAACCATAAGCAGGATGAATACTGCAAAAACGCGTAAAATCATACTTGTGCGCTCAAGCGTTTCCCGCCATCTGCCATGTGTATCAAGATGTGCGCCAGGCGCAACAGCTTGGAGACGAAGATTGAGCGCTTGTGCATTTCGTCGCAAATTATCATCGGGCGTGACTTCAATGAGTATGGGCAGAGGAAGGTCTGTGGTGACATTACCCGAGCCCAGCCATGGCTCGAGTAGTTCAACCATATCATTCCATCCCAGCTGTTGCGCGCTTATGACCCCAGGGAAGTCATTTAGCTCCCGCATGACATTCTCAATTTGGTCGTCTGGGCTTAATGAGCCGCTGTCAATAATTTGGACAGTAAAAGCGCTTGTGGCACGTGATAGCCACCTGTCTGAGGCAAGGCCAACGAGAATGGCTGCGCCAAGTGCGAGGCAAGCAAGAAAAGACATGACCATTGTTACGGCGCCAAGAGTGGGCCCGGCCATATTGCTTCGCGGTAGAATGGGTGAGTTTGTCAATTGTCGGTGATGGATAGTTTTTGTCATATCCGCTCAACCTGTCCATTGGCAATATTCAAGCGAGGATGTTTAAAGCTTTCCCATATTTTTTGATCATGTGTTGCGACAATGATGGTTGTGCCCATTTTATTCAGCTCATCCAAAAGCCGCATGAGACGAAACCCAATCTCTGGGTCGACATTTCCGGTTGGTTCGTCGGCAACAATAATATGTGGCCGACCAATGACGGCGCGCGCAATAGCCGCGCGCTGCTTTTCACCGCCCGAAAGGGTTTCCGGCAAAGCGTTTAAACGCTCACCCAAACCAACCCACTTGAGTAATTCATGCGCATTATCCTGAAACATCACCTCTTTTTGACCCGCCACCCGGAGAGGCAATGTGACGTTTTCATAAACAGATAAATGGTCAATAAGACGAAAATCTTGGAACACGACCCCAATCCGACGTCGAATTGCGGGCAACTGGTCGCGCGGTAAGCTCGAAATATTCTTACCAAATAATGATATATTGCCCGAAGTTGGGCGCTTAGCCAGAAATATCAGCTGCAGCAATGATGTTTTGCCAGCGCCTGATTGGCCGGTCAGAAAATGAAACGACCCCTTTTCGATGGTCAGGGACACATCCTTAAAAATGGGGGCAGCTCCTTCATATTGCAGGCCAATATTCTCTAAATGTATCATTCTTGCTCTGAGCGCTTTGTGTCATTTGACGTTAACGCATCATTACACGATTTGAGTCTTTGGAAAACTACCTATAACCAATCAGGAATGTGTTCCCTGTCGAGCATATCTTCAACATTTGCTCTCGGGCGAATAATTTCAAAGCGATCGCCGGAGACCAGTATTTCTGGAGCAAGTGGGCGCGTATTATAGGTGGAGCCCTGAACAGCGCCATAGGCGCCAACAGTTGATACCGCTAAGAGGTCGCCCTCTTGAAGTTGTGGCAATTCACGGTCTTTGCCAATAAAGTCACCGCTTTCACAAACAGGTCCAACAATGTCCCATAAAATGGTTTCTCCGGACGTGGTTATTACTGGTTGAATCTCGTGATATGCACCGTAAAGCGTTGGTCGCATCAACTCTGTCATGGCGGCATCTATAATCATAAAGTTTTTAACTTTGCCGCGTTTTTCGCGAATAAGAGATGTGATCAAAATACCGGCATTGCCAGCAATAACACGGCCGGGCTCAAGTATAATTTGGCAACCTGATGCGCCCAGGGTTTTAGCAATAATATTGGCATAATATGTTGGGTTGGGCGGCGCTTGATTTTGTTTATCATAAGGGGCACCTAAGCCGCCACCAAGATCAAGCGTTTTAATGTCATGCCCTTTTGCGCGTAGGCGTGCCAGCAAATCCGCAACTTTTGTAAATGCTCGTTCAAAAGGCTCAAGATCGGTTATTTGACTGCCAATATGAATATCAATGCCAGAGCATATAATATTGGGCAAGTTCGCGGCCAAATCATAGGCCCTCTCTGTATCCTCCCAGGCAATTCCAAATTTATCTTCGGCCTTTCCCGTGGATATTTTCTCATGTGTTTTGGCATCAATATTTGGATTTACGCGAAAAGAAATTGTCGCCATTTTATCAAGGTCAAAAGCAACCTCAGATAATTGCTCGACCTCGCGCAAGCTTTCAATGTTAAACTGCTTAATGCCGGCCTCAATAGCTTGCGCCATTTCTTGTTTGGTTTTTCCTACGCCTGAGAAGACGATTCGATCAGCAGGGACGCCTGCCTTGAGGGCGCGCTTAAGTTCGCCACCAGAAACAATATCGGCGCCAGCGCCAAGTTTGGCTAGTGTGGCGATGACGGCTAGGTTTGAATTCGCTTTAACTGAAAAACAAATTAAGCTGTCTTTGCCAAGACCAGCACTCATCATTGCGTCATATAAGACATTGTAATGATGGGTTAGCGTCGCATGACTATAGCAGTAGAAGGGGGTGCCAATTTCGCGGGCAATCTCGCTAATAGCGACATTCTCGGCATGAAGCGCGCCATTCTTATACTGAAAGTGATCCATTTGATTAGGTTTCTACTGTTGTGTTTGGCCGGGAAGCGTTAGGTCGCCTCGGCGCCCGCATGCGGTGATTTGGGTTGCGCTAGCGATCAGTATGACCATTAGACCAAGTGTAATTAGTTTCCTCATGACGCATCCTTTTCTAACGCGGTAAGCCAAATTTGGGCGGCCTTTGATACATTTTCAGGTGCTGTGCCGCCATAACTGACGCGGCTAGCAACAGAGTTTTGCGTGCCAAGGACGCCAAAAATATCATTCGTAATGCGCGGTTCGACAGATTGCATATCATTGAGGCTGAGATCTTCTAAGCCACAATTTTTTGTTTCAGCCATGGCAACCAAAGTGCCTGTTACGTGATGCGCATCGCGAAACGGCATGTCTATATTTTGCACGAGCCAATCGGCTAAGTCTGTCGCAGTTGAAAATCCGGCACCGGCCGCAGCCGCCATTTTATCAATATTAATTCCCATTGTATCGACCATGCCGGTCATGGCCGCGAGGCAAAGTGATAAATTATCCAATGCGTCAAAAATACCTTCTTTGTCTTCTTGCATATCTTTTGAATAAGCAAGAGGTAAACCTTTCATCACAATCATAAGCCCGGTAAGCGCACCAATAATCCGACCAGATTTCGCGCGCACAAGTTCAGCCGCATCTGGGTTGCGTTTTTGCGGCATGATTGAAGAGCCTGTTGAAAAGGCGTCGGGTAGTGAAAAGAAACCAAATGCGCTGGTGGCATAGATCACAATTTCTTCCGCAAACCGCGAGAGATGAGTTGCGCAAATAGCCGCTGCCGATAAAGTCTCAAGAGCAAAGTCGCGGGCCGAGACGCTATCAATGGAATTGGCTGTTGGCCGATCAAATCCCAATAGTTCGGCAGTTTTAAATCTATCGATTGGAAAAGACGTGCCAGCAAGAGCAGCCGCGCCCAGAGGGCTTTCATTGAGGCGTTTGCGGGCATCAACAAAACGGCCACGATCCCGCGCCAGCATTTCCACATAGGCTAATAAGTGGTGCCCAAAGGTGACAGGCTGAGCGGTTTGTAAATGCGTAAACCCAGGCATGATTGTGCCTGCATGAGAAGCGGCTTGCCGAGCAAAGCTCAATTGTAATTTAATGAGTTGCGTTAGGATGTGATCTATCGTGTCGCGAACATATAAACGAAAGTCGGTTGCGACTTGGTCATTGCGTGAACGTGCCGTGTGTAACCGGCCAGCACTCGGACCAATATCGAGGCGAAGCGCATCCTCAATATTCATATGAATATCTTCAAGCGCGCGCTTAAACTCGAATGTTCCGTTTTCTATTTGGCTTTCTATTTTATCTAAACCAGAGAGAATAGCTTTTCCGTCTGCTTCGGAAATAATGCCTTGTGCGATGAGCATGCGACAATGCGCTCGCGAACCCCGCAAGTCTTGCCCAGACAAACGCTGGTCAAAACCGATAGAAGCGTTTATCTCTTCCATTATGTCGTCGGGGCCGTCGCCAAACCGTCCGCCCCACATCCGATTGCTCATGTCTCACCTTTTGGAGATGGTTATGTTAAAACTGTTCACATCCCGCTTTATTAAAATCTTTGCTACGCTAGCGATCTTTGCCGGTATTATCGGCCTTGTGTCCCTATACCTGACTGAGGGCATAGAAAGCAAGTCGTCGTCGACGCATGATGATTTTAATACGAAATTTGTGCAGCACACCACCCCTATTGAACTTCCAGATTTTACCGTTGATTTGCCTACGGGTGCAAAGACATTGGCTGATTTTCGGGGGCGTTTTCTTATTATTAATCTATGGGCGACCTGGTGTGCGCCGTGCCGTCGCGAAATGCCTCAATTTGAAAACCTACAAAATATTTTAGGTGATCGCGCCGATGTGATTGCGCTTAGCCTCGATCGCGGTAAACGCGATAAACCCGACGCCTTTCTAGACAGTTTGGGTATTACCTCCCTATTGAGGGCACATGATGGCGGCCAAAAAATCGCCCGCCAAATTGGATTATTTGGTGTTCCGACCACATTATTTATTAATGAAAAGGGCCAGGAAGTTGCGCGATTGCAAGGGGAGGCCATTTGGGATGGGGCGCAGGCGCAAGCAGCAATTTTAGGGCTTATCGGGAAGTAAACCTAGGGTTAACGCGGTTTAGCGCGTTGGCATTGGCGTTTCGCCAGAATAGTCATAAAAACCACGACCGGTTTTTTTGCCGAGCCAACCTGCCTCAACATATTTCACAAGAAGCGGGCAAGGACGATATTTACTGTCACCAAGCCCGTCATTGAGCACTTGCATGATAGAAAGGCAAGTGTCTAAGCCAATAAAGTCGGCCAATTGCAAGGGTCCCATGCGATGATTTGCGCCAAGACGCATTGCTTTATCAATTGCTTCGACATTACCAACACCTTCATAAAGCGCATAGACTGCTTCATTGATCATGGGTAGTAAAATACGATTCACAATAAATGCTGGGAAGTCTTCGGCAACAGCACTGGTTTTACCCAATTTTGCGACAATCTCCAGAACCGTCTCAAAAGTCGCATCGTCAGTGGCAATTCCACGAATGATTTCGACGAGCTCCATCACAGGGACGGGGTTCATGAAATGCATGCCAATAAATTTTTCAGGGCGGTCTGTGACAGCGGCAAGTCGCGTAATCGAGATTGAGGATGTATTTGAAGCAATAATAGCCTCTGGCCCAAGAATGCCGCTGACTTCGCGTAAAATATCACATTTGACGCTTTCATTCTCGGTGGCCGCCTCGATCACCAAGTGGCATGCAGAAAGTTCTGCAAGGTCATTAGCGCCTTCAATATTGTCGAGCGCTTTTGAGCGTGCTTCTTCTGTAATTTTGCCAGAGACAACCTGACGGCTCATATTGCCATTTATCGTGGCTAAGCCATTCGCAACCCGGTCTTCAGAAATATCATTCAACAGGACCTTGAAGCCAGCTAAAGAAAACACATGGGCTATTCCGCTGCCCATTTGGCCTGCGCCGATAATGCCGACTGTCGTGACCATTTGTTTTTCCCTAGCTTAGCTTTTAAAGACCATATTCTTAATGCTTAAAGCCCAGCATTTCCAAGTTCGGCTTCAAGTTCAGGCACCGCTGTAAATAAGTCAGCAACCAAACCATAGTCAGCCACCTGAAAAATAGGCGCTTCTTCATCTTTGTTAATTGCAACGATGACTTTGCTGTCTTTCATGCCGGCAAGGTGCTGAATAGCGCCTGAAATGCCAACGGCAATGTAAAGATCAGGGGCAACAACTTTACCTGTTTGACCAACTTGGTAATCGTTTGGCACAAAACCAGCGTCAACAGCTGCGCGTGAGGCGCCCATAGCGGCTCCCAATTTGTCGGCAACTTTCTCAAGCATTGCAAAGTTTTCACCTGATTGCATACCGCGACCACCAGATACAACGATTTTAGCGGCAGTTAGTTCTGGGCGGTCAGATTTTGTAAGCTCTTCGCCAATAAATTCAGACAGGCCAGGCATGTCACCGGCTGTGATCGCTTCAACGGCGGCGCTGCCAGTTAGTTCTGCGGCTTTAAACGCGGTTGTGCGGATAGTAAGCACTTTCTTGGCTTCAGATGTTGAAACTGTCTGTATAGCGTTGCCCGCATAAATTGGACGCTCAAATGTGTTTGCATCTAGGATCGCAGCGACATCAGAAATTTGTGAGCAATCAAGCAATGCCGCAATCCGTGGCATGAAATTCTTACCATTTGTGGAAGAGGCTGTTACAAAAGCTGTATAGGTGTCACCCAGTGATGTCACCAAAGCCGCCATAGGTTCGGCAAGCATTTTGTCGAGTGCCGGTGCGTCTGCCAATAAGACTTTGCTAACGCCGGCTATTTTAGAGGCAGCCTCAGCAACGCTGGCGCAACCTGAGCCAGCAACGAGCACATGTACATCTGCACCAAGCTTGCTAGCTGCTGTTGCGGCTTTGAGCGTTGAATCATTGAGTTCAGAATTATTATGTTCAGCAATAAGAAGAGTTGTCATTAGAATGCCCCCGCTTCATTTTTAAGTTTTGATACAAGTTCTTGAACCGTTTCGACTTTGATGCCAGCTTCGCGCTGAGCTGGTTCCGTCACTTTCACGACAGTTAAGCGTGGTGCAACATCAACGCCGTAATCGTCAGTTGTTTTTTCATCGATTGGTTTTTTCTTTGCTTTCATGATGTTTGGCAAAGAGGCATAACGAGGCTCGTTCAAACGAAGATCCGCTGTTACGATCGCTGGTGTTGCTAGTTTAATGGTTTGCAAACCACCATCAATCTCGCGGGTGACTGTTAGTTTATCACCATCTTGTTTGATTTCAGAAGCGAATGTGCCTTGTGACCAACCAAGCAATGCTGCGAGCATTTGCCCAGTCTGGTTATTATCTCCATCAATGGCTTGTTTGCCAAGAATGACGAGGCCGGGCTGCTCTTCTTCAACAATCTTTTTAAGGATCTTGGCAATTGCAAGCGGCTCAACGTCAGTGTCTGATTTAACCAAAATACCGCGATCAGCGCCCATAGCCAGAGCTGTGCGGATGGTTTCTTGTGCTTGAGCTGGTCCAATGGAAACAACAACAACTTCAGTTGCAATTCCGGCCTCTTGGAGACGGACAGCTTCTTCGATCGCGATTTCGCAAAATGGGTTCATCGACATTTTGACATTTGCAAGATCAACCCCGGTTTGGTCGGGCTTTACTCGGATTTTCACGTTGTAATCAACAACCCGTTTGACGGGCACTAATACTTTCATGTTTTTTCTCCTGAAGTCACATTGCCTATATAGGCCGTTATGAAGCAGAAACTACGCCGAGCGCGCTCGCAAGTCAAACCCTCTCATATAAGGTATCTGCGGCAAATCACACCAGTTTTAGACCTATGATGATGTTTGGTTCTTTGCGGGTTGCCACAAAACATCACAAGCGCCCTTATCATTAGCCCAGCGGGCGGCGACAAAGGCTAAATCTGACGCTCTATTAACAAATTGTCGTAATGTGAGGCTGGCTTCTTCGCCCGGATTCTCTTGCATTTCAATAATTTCACGCTCGGCACGGCGTAATATTGTGCGCGCTAAGTGCAAATAGGCCGCGCCATGCGTACCGCCAGGTAAAATGAATGAATTCAATGGGCTAAGGTCTGCATTTAATTGATCAATTTCTGCTTCAAGGCGCAAAACTTGTGCTTGAGTGACACGCAAAGCCTTGTCCCCAACACTGTTTGGTGTGGCGAGATCGGCTCCGACGTCAAATAAATCGTTCTGGAGAGCCAAAATAATGCCTAAGACGGGCTCTTCAAGATGAAGCTTGGCAATGCCCAGCGCTGAATTGGCTTCATCAATTGTGCCATAAGCTTTTATGCGGGCATCATTTTTGGGGCGCCGGGCGCCATCGGCCAAGCTGGTAGCCCCGTCATCACCCGTTTTGGTGTAAATTTTCGTTAATTTAACCAATTAAGCGTTTCCTTGTGAGAAATAAAAGAACAACATAACCAAGACGACAACTGCAAATTGGAGTCCGACCCGCCAACGCATAAGTTTTTGGGAAAGATTGGCGCTGCCACCACGCATCATGTTGTAAAGTCCCATTAAAAGCACGACAACAACGGCACCAAGGCCGATGGGAATAAGAAAAGAAAGGGTTGTCATGCGGCCTCCTGATGAATTTCTTTTAGGCGTCTTGCGATTACATCGGCTTGAATCTCTGCGGCACCCTCAAAAATACTTAAAATTCGGGCGTCGCACAATACGCGGCTAATAGGGTATTCGATTGCAAACCCATTGCCGCCATGAATTTGTAGCGCGTTATCGGCACATGACCAGGCGGTTCTGGCCGCTAATAATTTAGCCATGCCGGCCTCAAGATCACAGCGTTTGCCGCTGTCTTTTTGCCTTGCGGCATAATAGGTTAATTGACGAATGCCAAATATCTCAGCAGCCATAAGCGCGAGTTTGCTATGAACGCGCTCAAAGTTAAAAATAGGTTGTCCAAATTGAATGCGCTCATTTGCATATTTTAACCCTAGCTCAAGAGCCGATTGGGCAACACCAATGGCGCGGGCTGCGGTTTGGATACGGGCGGATTCGAATGTTTGCATTAATTGTTTAAAGCCAACCCCCTCAACACCCCCTAAAAGAGCGTCTTTGGCAACTTTGAACCCATCAAAGCTAATGTCATATTCTTTCATGCCGCGATAGCCGAGCACAGAAATTTCGCCACCGCTCATGCCGTGAACTGGAAATGGATCATCATCTGAGCCGCGTGGCTTCTCAGCCAATAACATAGAAAGGCCTCGGTGATCGTCATGCTCAGGTTTTGTGCGGACGAGTAAAGTCATGAGGTCAGCGCGGGCAGCATGGGTAATCCATGTTTTATTGCCAACCACCTCAAAGCCGTCCTCTGATTGTGTCGCGCGTGTATTTAAATGCGCGAGGTCAGACCCAATATTGGGTTCGGTAAACACTGCTGTGGGTAAAATGGATCCATTGGCAATGGCCGGCAGGTATTTTTCTTTTTGCGCCTCTGTTCCATTTTGCATAATCAGTTCGGCAGCAATATCTGTGCGCGTTCCAAGCGAACCGACCCCAATATAGCCGCGCGATAATTCTTCAGAAACAACACACATGGCCTCTTTGCCAAGGCCAAGCCCGCCATAATTCTCAGGAATGGTAAGCCCAAAGACGCCAAGATCTGCCATTTCCGAGATTGTTTCGAGCGGGATGAGCTCATCGCGGACGTGCCAGCCATGCGCATGAGGCACAACTTTATCTTCAACAAAACGTCTGAATTGCTCACGAATTAAATTATGCGTTTCATCTAATCCGCCTTCACCACCTGGTGCGTCGCCTTGCGATGTGAGTGTCTGCGCGACAGTGAGGCGGCGTTTGGCTGTGTTTCCGTTTTGGATAAAATATTGGCTGGCATCAGACTTAAAAGCCTCGGCGCCGTCTAAACCAAAGTCATGAGGGCGGATAATTTCACTTTGGCTCATGGCCACACCGCCCATAAGCTGATTTAAATACTCGCCAAAAAGAATATGCGTGAGGTCTTCCTCGAGGGGTGTGCATTTATTGTCTTCAACCAAACGAGGGATGAGTTGAGCAACCTGGGTCAAAGCTTCGGCATAGGTTGTGATCCATGCCAAACCATGACGTAGGAATTGACTGTTACCTCTGTCGGATTGGGCGACTTTGCGCGCAAAATTTGTCGCATCTTGTGCGGCTTGATTGCTAAATTTGATCCAGTCGGTCTGCGCCATGTTTCTCCGTCCAATCTGTCAACAGCATTAGTGTAAACCGACCAGCATTTAAAGCAAGTCGGCATCAGCTAGCTTAAATGTCGCATCTTTCTCCACGTCACTTTGGTGATGTGAGGGTTTGATGGTTTAGGCCCTCGCCAACTCGCTTTATTTAATTTCAATTTTCTGATCAAACGCGCCGTGACCAATAGGGGGCGGAAGCAGTGCTCGGATTTGTGCCGCTTTTGCGCTGTCACCAAGCATGGATCTAAATCCAATATCGCCAGCTGTTTTCGATAAACGCCGCCCACCCGACCAATATAGGAGAGGGTGGTGGTGATAGTGAGGGACTTTTAAGTCGAGCACAGATTGCAATAAGCGGTGAATATGGGTTGCGGCCTTTAGGTCTTGCCCTCGGATCACTTGCGTTATGTTTTGTGCGTCATCATCAATGACCACGCTTAAATGATAACTCGTAGGTATGTCTTTTCTGGCGATGATGACGTCTCCAAATGCACGTGCATCGACTTTTATCGTTTCACACTCATTTTGGTTTAGTAAATCGACTTCACGAAAAAATAATGGCCCCCCATTTATGGTTTCAGCCATCAGCTGAAGTTTTTCGATATTTAACCGCCAAGCATAATCCCGGCCTTCCCACATGTGGTCGCGTCGTTCGTGTTCAGAAATATCGCTGTAGAGTTTAGGATAAATAGGTGCGCCATCTGGGTCGCGCGGCCAATGTTTTATGCCGCCTGGGAGCGCATCTATATGCGCACGAATTTCAGCACGGGTGGCCCAGCATGGATAGATAACACCCATATCGTTCAAGCGTGTGAGTGCGGCTTTGTAAATGCCAAAGCGCTTTGACTGCTGTATGACCGGTGTCGACCAGTCGAGACCAAGCCAGTTGAGGTCTTCAAAGATAGCCTCCCTAAAATGATCGCGTGATCGACCTATATCAATATCTTCAATTCGCAGAATAAACTGGCCATCACGTTGTTTTGCCATGTCATGCGCGAGGCAGGCTGAATAGGCATGCCCCAAATGAAGCCGTCCATTGGGGCTGGGGGCAAAACGTGTGATAAAATCTTGCTGATCCATTATGGCTCTTGTCCTCGTCATGCTGCTCGCTAATAATACCTGCCATGAAACATATCAAAACACAAAAAGAGCTCAATAGCGCTCTGGATATATTGGCAACCCAAGATGCCGACATGGCGCGCGCTTTGCGTGAGGCGGGGCAGCCGGTCATTCGAAAGCACAAAGCAGGGTTTTCCGGATTGTTCTCAATGTTAATCGGCCAACAAGTGTCTACGGCTGCAGCTAAAAGTATCGAGACGAAGGTAAGCGCTTGTCTGCCAGAGGTAACAGCTGAGGCTTTTTTGAATTTATCGGAGACTGAGGCGCGGGCGAACGGTTTATCCGGTCAAAAATATTCTTATATTTATGGCATAGCAAAAGAGATCACGTCCGGGCAGTTGGATTTACGACAGCTCTCTAAGGCATCAGATGACGCGGTTCGTGCGCGTCTGCTCGCGCTTAAGGGAATCGGTCCGTGGACAGCAAATATATATTTAATGTTTGGTATGCAACGGGCCGATAGTTTTCCTGCCGGTGATTTAGCCCTTCAAGAAGGTTATCGGCGCCTGCTTGGCCTTGAAGCCCGTCCCAAGCCAGAGGCGCTGGATGAGATTGCGCTTAAGTGGCAGCCTTTGCGGTCTGCGGCAGCTTATATGTTATGGCGTTATTATGGGCATTGTCTGAACAAAAAAGACGAGGGTTTGGTTATTTCCAAATAGTTTGATTTTATCTTTCTATTTAGTGCATCTGTTTGTGGATTAGTTTTTTTCGGGACAAACCCGCGCATGGCTCTGCGGCATTTTTGCGTGCCCTTTATTTAGTAAGGCCTTTTACGGCATGGTCCGCCTCGTTTCAAAGTGAAATCATATGGCAAGTCATTTTCTGGCGCGCTTATGAATTTTCTTATTTTCTTGGCTTTCGTTGATTATCGTGGCAACATTTTTAAATGATGAAAACTTTTTTTCGATTCGTTGTTTTTCGATTCGTTGTTAAGCCCGTCAAAGGCTCAGCATGACGCAAGCCCAGCCCTTGGATGTGACTACATTTGATCCGGCACGTTTCACGCATCCCGACACATGTCCTGCGCTTGTCCTCAATGCCGATTTTCGGCCATTAAGTTACTATCCGCTTTCCCTCTGGTCGTGGCAAGATGCGCTTAAGGCTGTTTTTATGGACCGCGTTAATGTTGTTTCTGAATATGAAACTAAAGTCCATTCGCCAAGTGCTGAATTTGCATTACCGAGCGTTGTTTCATTAAAAGCTTATGTGAAGCGCCCTCAGTTTCCTGCCTTCACGCGGTTTAATGTTTTCTTGCGTGATGGATTTGCGTGCCAATATTGCAATGCGTCTAGCGATCTTACTTTTGATCATGTCATTCCGCGCCGTGCTGGAGGTCGCACAACATGGGAGAATGTTGTGGCAGCTTGTTCGCCCTGTAATTTACGCAAAGGCGGGCGTTTGCCCAAACAGGCCGCTATGTTTCCGCGCAAAGATCCACGAAAACCAACAGTCTATGAGCTAGACGACATTGGTCGCCGGTTTCCGCCAAATTATATGCATGATAGCTGGCAGGATTATCTTTATTGGGACAGCGAACTGGAACCGTGATCGGTTCGTTCATGACTCTGTTGGCTAATGACTGTGTTTGTCTATATTTTTTGAGATATTTTAATCGCCGTGTGACATCCAAATCGAATAGCGGCTCGTAATAATGTGTATGCGGGTGCTTGCTCAGCGCCATTTTCAAGCGCCGTGTCCCGATGTGCGATCTCATCTTCCCTAAAAGCTTTAATCGTATCTATGATCTCAGATTTATTGTGGCGAGACGAGCTCTCTAAATCTTTGATTTGTTCGGCATAATGCGCGTCGATCACTTCCTCAACAGCGGCTGTGCATGCCATAGCGGCGCGTTCGCCCATAAGAGCTGTTGTTGCACCCAAGGCAAATCCAGCAATATTCCAAAGTGGCGCGAGGGCTGTTGGTCGCACATCATGTTCAACGAGCAGTTCATCAAATTTTTTGAGATGGGTTTGCTCTTGTTCGGCCATATGCGAAATCATATCAACAAGATGCTGTTTGTCAGGTCGGCCCTTAAAGACTGCAACTTGGCCGTCATAAATCCGGACAGCACCATATTCACCAGCGTGATCGACTCGGAGCATTTCCTTAAGTTGCGATGACATTTTTATATTCCCCGTTTTCCAGTTATTGGTTTCGGCCGCGCCAACTTAAAATAGCGATGAGCATGCTGACAAGAAAATTATAGCCTGCCATTGAAATGCCAAAAAGCACAAAGGCAGGTTCACTACAGCTAACAACGGCTTGTGACAGCATGGCTTCTAAATCATCGATAGTGTCTGGCATTACAATAGCTTGACGACATGTACTGGGGCCGTCCCAGAACCCATATTCAACCCCGGCATGGAAAAAACCAAAGGCAGCGCTCGTTAAAAAAATTAGGCCGCCAAGTCTGGCTGCCAATGGGCGCCATGTAAAACTTTGCCAGCAAGCAATGATCAGGACTGGAATACCAATATAATAAGCGATGCGTTGTTTAAGGCATAAATCGCATGGTACCAGGCCGCCAATATGCTCACTTAGGAGCGCTATTATAATGGTCAGGCAGGCTAGTCCAAGCGCAAGTTGATTTGGTTTTGTTGTGATCATGAGAGTTTTCCGATTAATAAAAATCCGCCAATTAATAGGCCAAGCAAAACAAGGCTAACCCAAGTGAAGTGACGCTCAACAAAATGACGCACAGTTGGCCCGAAAAAATAAGCCAAAGCCGCAACCGCAAAAAAGCGTGTCGCTCGACCAACGGTACTTGCGATTAAAAACGGCAAGAGCGGCAGTCCAGCTACGCCACTTGCAATCGTGGCAATTTTAAAAGGAATAAAAGAAACAGCTGCTGCCAAGACAACCCAAGCACCCCAGGTCCCATAAATAGCTGTGAATTTTTCAAATGCTGCCTGCCCATTGTAAAATGCTAAAACCGGCTCACCGATAAGGGCAAAGAAATAATAGCCGATCGCATAGCCCATTAAGCCGCCAAGCACAGAAGAAATTGTGCATAGGCTGGCAAGGAACCAGGCCTTTTGCCTTTGGTTGATAACCATGGGCAGTAATAAAATATCGGGGGGGATCGGGAAGAAAGAACTTTCACTAAAAGACACGACGGCAAGGGCAGGTGAGGCATGTTTATGTGCCGCCAATGACATTGTCCAATTATAGAGCTTTCTCAACATGGCGGGAGAGTAACCTTTAAATTGTGCTTCGCAAAGTGCGATTATAAGATAATTAAGGCGTTTCAGGTAAATGCCCATATTAAAAAAACTTGTCTTCGATTTGGCTTAAGGCATAGACGTGAACGGTATCACCGCGTATAACAGCCTCTCGCTTTGGAGCCCTTGTGGCGGAATCGGTAGACGCGACGGATTCAAAATCCGTTTCTTTCACGAGAGTGCCAGTTCAAGTCTGGCCAAGGGCACCATGCGACAAATAATCCATTATTCAATATTCGCGCATCTAAGCTGCGCTGCGGCTTTCCATCTGTTAGGTTTTTCGCTAATATCACCCGTAATGGGCTTGGGCTCGTCCTGGCAATTTAATAGTAGATCATGAGATTATAATGACTGAATTTCGTTACTCTAAATTTCGTTTCATCCGCATCATGCAGGCCATACGCCTGCTCATTGCTGACAAAGAAGACACAAAGCAAGTCTTTATTATCCTAGAAGCGTTGGGGCGCAGGTCTGGCAAGAAAACATTTGCTCGTTTCATGGCAAGCCAGCAGAGCCAAGCTATTTTGTCCGCAGATAAAACGCTTCTGGATTATTTATCCGACCGCGCATGGTTAAAAACCTTGCCTATGGGCAGCTTGGGTCAAAAATATTATGACTTCACTGAAACCGAGCAGATCACAGCGGACGGTTTGGTCGATGCAAGTGTCGATGGGCGCATGAGCGTTGAAATTCTCTCTGCAGATGAAAAACGATTTCGCGAGCGTTCGCGTGACGCGCATGATCTCTGGCATGTGACAACTGGCTATGGGCGTGATGCTTTAGGTGAATTATCTCTATTAGCCTTTACCTATCGCCAAATGGGAAATTGGGGATTTTTGTTTATTATCTTCTTCGGGCTCAAAATTATGCGCAGTCAAGCACCAAGCATTGCCGCTTGGCCTGCTATTCGTGAAGGTTTTCGGATGGGCAAGCAAGCTAACTGGTTGGGTGCTGCGGATTGGGAGCGTCTCCTAACCTTGCCGTTAGAGCAAGTGCGGTCTGAGTTAAAAATTGGCAAACCCGACGTCTATCGCGATACGTCTATGCGTATAATGCAATTTATGGGCGCGAAGTGATCACACTTTTTGGATTGCGCAATTGTGATGGCTGTAAAAAGGCCTTGAGCTGGTGCAAAGAAAACGGAATTGAGGCCGTTATCCATGATTTTAAAAAAGATGGTCTGAGCGAAGATCAGCTTCTTCATTGGATAGACAAAAGCGGTATTGATAAATTGGTTAATAAGCGCGGGACAACATGGCGCAAATTAACGCCCGCTCAGCAATCCATGATGGATGATCCCACCTCAGCTCATATTCTCATATTAGAAAATACGTCTTTGATTAAGCGTCCCGTTGTTGAGCTTGGTAATGATGTCTTTATTGGGTTCGACGATAGGTTGAAGGCGGCTTTGGTCTAGTTGAGTTCGGGCTTACTTATGCCGAATATCAAAAATATAGACCGTGTCATAGGCGTTGCTGCCACCCGTGGCATTTTTAGGGTGAGGCTGTTTTATTTGGCTGATCAATTCATGTCCAGATTGTTGGCAATAATGGGGGATATCTAGCCAACTCATAGGATCGGTTGCGTGGAGTGTGACCTTATCACCTGAGTTTAAGCTGCCAATGGCTTTTTGTACGCGCAAAACAGGTAGTGGGCAGCTTAAGCCCGTGGCATCTATTATTATGGGTTTTTCATCCCTGTCACTGACACTCATTGACTTACATTCATTTCTTAATAGATAAGCCTAACATTAAAAGGCGAAGGATTTGACCAGGCAATTTAGGTAATGTTTTTGGCGCGACGATATGCGGCCATGCTGGCAAACAGTTCCGCAACTTCAGGCTCATGATCACTGCCAAATTCGCGGAATAGGGTTGCGCAGTTCACCATAAGTCGTTCACGGTCCCCCCAGTCATCAAAGACATCAAGGGCTAAGTCCAAAGCTGTTTCTTGGTAGCTCATCCCAGCATCATAACGTTTTTTGGCTTCGGCTTTGAGCGTCTCGAGATAAAGCTTGACTTGCTCAACGCCGTATTTCGTAGTGATGGGGCCATGGCCTGGCACGATGGTTTCAACATCCATTGCCAAAATGCGATCGCAAGCATCGATCCAGTTTTGGACGGGGCCTTCCCATATGATGGGGTGTCCGCCAATGAATAAAATATCGCCTGTATATACAGTGCGATCTGCGGGCACATAAACAAGCGTATCGCCTGGTGTGTGTGCAGGTCCGACATGGAGCATGTGGACGAGCTTGTCTCCAACATAAATGTCTGTGTCTTTATCGAATAATTGGTCGGGGAGTTTCTGAGTGACCGACTTGAAATCAAATGGTCCAAAGCAATGAGTTAAATAGGCGCCGAGATCACCAAGCTCTGGGGCCGCATCAAGAAACCCTTGCACCAATTGTGGTGGTTCCGCCTGCATATGCGCGTGCGTGGCGCGATGCGCAAAGATTTGTGCGTCAGGGCAACAGCAATTGCCATTGCAGTGATCTCCATTGTGATGCGTGTTGATGACTTTATTCACACTCTGAGCTGCTGGCGCAGCATCGGCATAGGCTTTGAGCATTTCTTGGGTCAGCGGAACATCAAATAATGTATCTACAACGAGCGACTGATCACCGTCCACCACAAGGCCAGAGTTTGACCATCCCCAGCCACCATCGGGCTGGAGCCATGCATAAGCGCCATTACCAATTTGATGTAGGCCTTTTTGGTATGTGTACTTTGGATGCCCAAGATTCATGCTATAATTCCCTTCTTAATTATTAAGAAAACTATTATTAAAAAACTATGGCATGTTTGATTTGCTTGGGCAATAAACCAGTCTAGGAAGGCCGTGAGTATAAAGGTCGATAATCTAAAATGGGGGCGATGATATGAGTGAGATATTAGTTGAGTTGGGTGCTGGCGAGCTTATTGATAAGATTACGATTTTACGCATTAAATCGGAACGCATTGAAGATGCGGATAAGCTCAAAAATATTCGTTTCGAATTGGGTGTCTTGGAAGAAACATGCAATCGTCATGTGCCTGCGTCAGAGGAGATTAAACGACTTACTGACGCTCTCAAAACGGTCAATGAAGCACTTTGGGAAATTGAAGATGATATTCGCGATTGCGAGTCCGAAAGTGATTTTGGCGATAAATTTATTCAGCTCGCCCGATCGGTCTATATCACAAATGATAAACGTGCCGCCCTCAAAAAAGAAATCAATCTGGCGACAGGCGCGCGCATTATCGAAGAAAAATCATATAAAGATTATTGAGGTAAGCGATCCATGAGGTCGGCAAAGACCTCCTCTGGTGAAAGACCGCTGATGTCTTCGGTTTGTAGGAAATGCATCATATTATTGATGCGGATGCGATCGGGTTGCCCGCGCGCTCCTAACAAAATCAGGCTGGGTCTTTGACAGGCCGCCACCAAATGGCTGGGCCCAGTATCATTGCCAACCACATAGGCAAAGCGCTGACTTATCATGGCAAGTTCTGCAAATGTAAGCGGCTTTCCATCGAGGAGAAGACTTGTGCAGGGTAGGGATGCGCATAGGTCAATTTCATCGGGTCCTGGTGCTGTATAACAGTGCCAACCATGTTCCGTCAGAAGATTGATGAGCGCAGCGAAATGCGGCCAGCGCTTATCTGCATTGCGCGCTGAAGCGCCAGGCACAAGCAAAATAGACTTTTCTTGAATGCTATTTGCACATTCCGATAAGGCGTGTGTTTCTTGCGCCGCTTTCCCCAGCCAGTTCATATCGGGTTCATAATTATTTTCAGTATGAATATCGAGAAGGGCAATTTGTTCTGCAAGCACATCGGCAACCGACTGAGCTTTATGGACGTCTTGCTGATAAACATAATCGGCTGGTTCTTGTTTGCCGCAGAGAATACTATTTTTAAGCCAGCCGCGATATTGACGACTTCTTGGGCTATTTTGAAGGTCGATAACCAGATCGAACTTCCTCTTAATAAGTTGTTTTTTAAGACGGCGCATGGCCATTAGGTTAAAACGTGAATCTCTTTTGTCTTGCATTGTGCCGTCAATATAAGGCGCATTTGCCCAGAGTTTGGCGTAAAATGGTTCTGTTAAAAGTGTGATTTGAGCATTTTTGTAATGACTGCGAATAAGGCGCATAACCCCGTCGGCAAAAACCATATCACCAAAGGCGCCTAGTTTTATAAGCAAAATAGATGTGATTTGATCTGGCGAAACTGAGCTTGGTTTTCTTTTATATGTCATTTGACTTCGCACCTATTGGGTAATGTTCTAGAATGCAGTATAAGTATGACCAAAGCAGCTGGAAAGCTTGAATTAGTGGAGAACAATATGACTGTTTGCATGGTGGGTTGGGGACATACGAAATTTGGTAAATTAGAAGACCAAGGACTTGAAGAGCTTTTGGTTGCGGCGGCGACCGAAGCGCTCGCGGATGCGGGTCTTGAGGCATCAGATATTGATGCTATTTACGTCGGGACATTTAATGCCGGCATGTCCGAGCAAGATTTTATTTCATCTATGGCACTCCAGGTGAGCGATGCATTTCGTTTCCTCCCAGCAACACGTGTTGAGAATGCATGTGGAACAGGATCCGCAGCTGTGTTTCAGGCCGCGAATTTGATTGAGGCCGGGCACGCACGCCGCGTTCTTGCCATTGGTGTTGAGAAAATGACACATTTGTCGAGCGGCGATGTTGGTACGTGTCTGTCTCGCGCAAGTTACATGCCCGAAGAAGGAAGCCAAGGCCTTACCTTCCCTGGTATTTTTGGGGTCGTTGCTGGTAAATATTTTCAGCAATATGGAGACCACAGCGATGCTTTGGCCCAGATTGCTGCAAAAAATCATAAAAATGGCAGCGTCAATCCTCTCGCCCATATGCAGAAGGATTTTGGGTATGAGTTTTGTCGTACCGAGTCAGAGAAAAATCCGATTGTTGCAGGTCCTTTGAAGCGGACAGACTGCTCGATGATATCAGATGGTGCCGCAGCGGTTGTGCTTACAGACGAAGAGACGGCAAAAAGCCATGACAAGGCAATTGCTATTCGGGCGCGCGCTCAAGCCAATGATTATTTGCCAATGTCCAAGCGTGATGTCATTGCGTTTGAGGGCCCTGCAACAGCATGGCGCAAAGGCTTAAGCGATGCCGGCCTAACACTGAATGACTTGTCTTTGGTTGAAACCCATGACTGCTTTACCATTGCTGAGCTCATTCAATATGAGGCAATGGGTTTGACAAAGCCTGGTGAGGGCGCAACGGCCCTCAAAGAGGGTTGGGTTTATAAGGACGGAAAGCTACCCATTAATGCATCGGGTGGCTTGAAAGCCAAAGGGCACCCTGTTGGCGCAACAGGTGTTTCAATGCATGTGATGGCTGCTCGCCAATTAATGGATGATGCAGGTGAGATGCAGGTCAAAGACGCAAAAATAGCTGGCGTTTTTAACATGGGTGGCGCTGCTGTCGCCAATTATGTATCTATTCTAGAGCGTCTAAAATAAGAACTGATTATTTGATCAGATAGAATTAAGAAGGGCCGCAATTTGCGGCCCTTTTATTTTAGTAATTAATTCTTAAGTGATTTATTCGCTAAACTGCTTTAGGTAAGCAATAACATTTTCTCGATCACTTTCTTTGCGCAGTCCAGCAAATGACATGCGCGTTCCCTTCACGGTTTTACGTGGGTTCTCTAGATAAGTCGCCAATGCTTCTTCTGACCAAACGACTTGGGCTTTTGCATAATCCTTCATGCCGGAAGAGTAGGTATAACCATCTACGCTTGCAATTGGGCGCCCGACAATGCCATTGAGTTGAGGACCAACGCGGTTTTTGGCGCCATCACCAACCATGTGGCAGGCCACGCATTTCTTATAAACACTCTCGCCCTTTGCGAGGTCGGCCGCTTTTGCAGAAGTCATTGCACCCGAGCTTATTAAACCGAGCATTAAAGTGAGGGCTAAGGTAGAAGACTTAGATAAGATCATAAACTTACTCCTTTAGAACAAATATGAATTTCACACCTTGCATGGCAATATAGATTGCCCTCAGTCATAATAAAGGTGACAAATGATCGCTATGGCACGAGCCATTGCATATCGACGCTATACTGTTGTGCATCGACATTATTCATCTTAAAAAGCGCGCGTCGATGTCCAGAAGCGGCCAGATAGAGCCACTCAATTGAATGAACTTGAGCAAATATGGGTTGGAAATTAACCCGTCCTTCTCTGTCATCATCTCTGTCAAAAGAAATGTCTAAGGGGTCACTTATAATGGTGCCTGGCGCTTGAATGACTTGATAGCATTCGCGGCTCATGCTTGGGGTTTTTTCCCATATTGCATCACATTCTTCTTCAGTGGCACGCCTGAATTGACATGCAACTCGCAGCTGAATCTTTTCATCAGCATCATAGAAGTGCATTGCACCCTCGTGATGGCGCGCGATCTCTTCCAATTTTTGTGAACGCTTATCGGTGTTGAATCGCAGCCAAGCTTCTTTGGCATTTGCATCTCTCAGCACGACTGTACGAATTTGGGGCATGCCTGATTGGTCTATTGTCGCGACCGTGGGTGTATGAAAGGGGCTGCGCCGATTGCGCGCACCATTGACCAGCATATGCCAAGCGTAGTCAAAAGATCCTGGTAAGTCGTCTAAGCAGTCGAGAAGTGGGGGTGGATTCTTAGATTTTGTCATATTCTTTATATAGTCTAGCGCTTTTTAAAAGCCAATGAGCCTTTGTATCGACGTTATGGCCTATGTGGTGATCCCGGGTAGATTCGAACTACCGACCCCCAGATTAGGAATCTGGTGCTCTATCCTGCTGAGCTACGGGACCTTACTGGAACCATATCTTTTTTTCGTGCTATAAGTCAAAAAAACGAAGCGCAATTTTTGTTAAAGTTAACGAAGCGAATGACCGCCCGTATACATGGTTGTGAATGATCGTGAAGAGTCGATTATAAACCCCGCTGTGAGGCAAGCGTCGAATAAAGATGAGGTGATACATGATGCGATCACATAAATTGGTAAGAGAGCAAACCCCTTCTGGTGTTATTTATTATATAAATTGCCTCATACTCTTATTTTCTTTGCTTTATTTAGGTGGGTGTGGACCTCAATATACGCTTATGAGTGAGGCTCAGGAAGCCAAAGTCAGCACAGAGCAACATGGTAAAATTATTGCCCAATATGGCGGCGTTTATGAGAACCCGGCTGTTGCAGCTTATGTTGAAACCATTATGAAAAAAATAGCGACGGCCTCGGAGCGTCCTGATCGTAAGTTTAAGATTACCGTGCTCGACTCACCCGCTGTCAATGCTTTTGCCTTGCCCAATGGTTACACATATGTCACGCGAGGCCTTTTGGCTCTTGCCAATAATGAAGCAGAAGTTGCAGGCGTTGTTGGCCATGAAATTGCGCATGTGACCGCGCGTCATTCCGCTCAGCGCCACACGGCTGCCGTAGGAACAGCCGTGGTGGCTGGTATTTTGGGAGGTGTTGCCAATGCCCAAGTGCCCGGCAGCGGCGATGCGATTGCCGAACTTCTTAATTTTGGCGGTAATGCGGCGGTCGCAGGCTTTAGCCGTAGCCAAGAATATGAAGCGGATAGCTTGGGTCTTCAGACAAGTTTCCGAGCCGGTTATCAACCTAAAAGTGCCGCCGACTTTCTTGAAAGTCTGGGACGGCAAACAGAGTTCCAAAATAAATTAGCTAGTCGTGATCTTCCGGTTGGTTCAGACTGGTTTTCAACGCATCCAAATACGAAAGACCGTGTTGCGCGTGCCCGCGGCTTGGCGACATCTTATGCGCTTGGACGTGATCACCTGATTGTCGGCCGTGAATCACATTTTAAAGCAATCGACGGCATTGCTTATGGTGATAGTCCTCATGAGGGTTTTGTGCGCGGTCGTGCTTTCATTCACCCCGAGCTTAAAGTTTATTTTGATGTTCCTGATGGCTTTAAACTGATCAATGGAAAAGAGCGTGTCGCGGCAATCGGCTCAGATGATCGGGTCATCGTCTTTGATATTGCCAAAATGGTAGATGCGCCATCCAGTCAAGATGATTTAGCACAATATATGCGCAAACAATGGGTGGGGGATAGCCGTCTAAATGTAAAGACATTGCGCGTATCAGGTTATGAAGCGGTACGTGCCTATACTGTTAAGAAGAACCAGCATTATCATGTCTTGGCTATTAATGGCGAGGGTGGAACCATATTCCGTTTTCTAACCCGCATGAAGGTAGACGATAAGGGTCGTGTTTTAGACGATGTTATGAACGCGATAAAAGTCAGAAGTAAATTCCCAGTGCCGAGCCCACAACCCTTAAGAGTTAAAGTCATCACAGTTCAAAAAGGTGATACGATCTCAAAATTGGCCAATGCCATGATGGTCCCGGATCAACATATCGAGAGGTTTAGGGTCCTTAATGGCCTATCGAATTTAGATAAGCTGAAAGTCGGTCAGCAACTAAAGACAATTTACTGAGTTTTATGCCTTAAAGCATTTGTTCTAGGATGCGCCCACCGTCATCAGCCATAATAAAGGACTTAAGCTTGCTAAGTGCTTCGTGTTCGATCTGACGAACGCGCTCTTTGGATACGCCTAATTCTTTACCCAAATCATCGAGGGTTCGGCTTTCATCATTCATCCGCCGCGCTTTAATAATGGTAACTTCCCGGGGCGATAATGTGCTTAAAGCATTATGCAAAATATCTTTGCATTTCTCACCATCCATGCGCACAGCTACTTCTTCCTCTGGCACTGGTCGATCACAGGTTAATGTATCTTGCCATTCAATTTGCCCATTATCGCTATCATTGGTCATTGGCGCATTGAGCGAGCGATCTTGGCCTGACATGCGGCCTTCCATCATTATAATGTCTGATTGTTTAACGCCTAATGTTTGCCCGATATAATCGCGGCTGGCATCGGACATATAGGTGCCATTATCATTAATTTTCGCGCGCAGACGGCGTAAGTTAAAGAATAAGGACTTTTGAGATGCAGTGGTTCCTGTGCGAACAATCGACCAATTGCGCAAAACAAAATCCTGAATGGCGGCTCGGATCCACCATCCGGCATAGGTTGAAAAGCGGACCTCGCGTGCACAGTCAAACCGCTCAGCAGCGCGCATTAGACCAATATTGCCTTCTTGAATGAGGTCGGACATGGCCAGGCCATAATTCTTAAATTTACCGGCCATGGAGATCACAAGGCGCATGTGCGCACTAGTCAGCTTGTGGAGCGCTTTTTCATCGCGCTCTTCCACCCACAATCGCGCAAGTTCTTGCTCATCTTCCAATTCAAGCAATTCGAGTTTCATCGCACGGCGCACAAACCTCTGGTTTGCTGTTTGGATTTCTTCCATTTCAACTAAAGCCATAACGCAATCTCCTTTGTTAAGGTTTACGTAATGGCAGAGCAAATGGTTCACATTTTATTTGCGAATTTATAATTAAATCGGATTAAGCAACAGCTGCAGGCGGTGGGGGTTAATAATTATTCAGTTTCCTCAGAATCGACAGCCTTTGAGCTTGTTCCAGTTGTTTTAGCAAGAATAGATTCAAGTTCTATAATTGCTTCCCCATCGGTAATTTTCCGAATAGTGCCATATTCCCGCGCTAAACGCTCAAGCGCAGCTTCATATAGCTGGCGTTCTGAGTAGCTTTGTTCGGGTTGATTTTCATTTCTATAGAGGTCGCGCACCACTTCTGAAATAGCGATAATATCGCCTGAGTTAATTTTTGCTTCATATTCCTGGGCGCGACGGCTCCACATGGTGCGTTTGATTCTTGCCCGGCCGCGCAATGTTTTGAGTGCATTCTCTAGCATATCTTTATCAGCAAGTTTACGCATCCCATTCATTTTCGCTTTTTCAAGCGGCACACGAAGGGTCATTTTTTCTTTTTCAAAATGTATAACAAAGAGCTCAAGGGTAATGCCGGCAATTTCACTAGTGCTGATCTCGGTGATCTGGCCAACACCATGCGCGGGATAGACAATATATTCATTGACGCGAAAGCCTTGGGACACTTTTTTGTCAGATATAACGCTTAGCTTCGGGGCAACCTTGGCTTCTGGTTTTTTTACCTCGACTGGCTTAGTCTCTTTTGAGGCATTCGCGGACTTAATCGCTGATTTTGTTGTAAGATTCTCTTTTTTAAAGACGCGCGGTTGAGCTTTAATCGCTTCTTTAAATGCTTTGGCAACACTGGCTTTGGTTGGAGGTCTTTTGGAGGGCGCCTTTTTAGCAGGTGCTTTTGCAGCTACTTTTGCTTTAGGCTTTTTGTCCTCTATTTTGGCGTTTGTTTTTTTAGGGGCTGCCTTTGGCGCCGCCTTTGGGGCAGGTTTTTTAGCTTCTGGCTTTTTTGTGGTGGCCTTTGCAGGTGCCGGTTTCTGTACTTTTTTTGTCGCTGTTGCTTTTGGTGTTGTTTTCTTAGGTGCTGAAGTTTTCACTGATGTTGCTTTCGGAGGCGTTTTTGTTGCAGATACTTTAGGGGTTACAGGCTTCTTCGTGGCTGTTTTCTTTGCCGCCGTTGGCTTGGCTGCGGGCTTCTTCGTGACAGATTTTTTATCAATCGGTTTTTTGGCTTTTACAGCCTTGGCCGCAGTTTTTGGAAGTGTTTTGCTTTTTGGTGTTGCTTTCGATGTTGGTTTTTTCGTTGCCATAATCAATCTCCTTCAAACACCTAAAACTTAAGACTCAGTGTCTTTAAGCGTCGTCTTAAAGCAGTTTAATGCATTGAAAGCTTGTTCTGATCAACCAAAACGATTTCTTTCGAGCTTTAGCTCTGGATGCATATTACCCTAAGGCGACATGCTCATCAGCGCTCTATTTGTGAGCTATCTTCTGAGCAATAACGGTTTCATCATAAAATAAGGAAGCCGCACCCTGATTGATGCGGCATCTAACATATATTTAAGGATTATATCAGAAAAAGAGCGGTATTTCAATCGTTGACGATTAATCCCCTTCTCCGGGTGCGTCGCTAAATAAAGTGGCAAATTTATCTGGTGTATTCAAAAAGTCATCCGCATCAGCTGGCGCATCTTTTTTCATTGTTATATTCGGCCATGTCTCAGCATATTTGGCATTGACCTCGATCCATTTATCAAGCCCAGCTTCTGTGTCGGCTTTAATCGCGTCAGCGGGGCATTCGGGTTCACAAACACCGCAATCAATGCATTCATCGGGATGAATAACCAACATGTTTTCGCCCTCATAAAAACAATCAACGGGGCAAACTTCTACGCAGTCTGTGTATTTGCACTTAATGCATGCTTCGGTCACAACATAGGTCATTTATATTTTCCCTTCCCCAATTTCATATATTCTAGATTAGGCATTTGTTTTTCGGGCATTCTGACGTGCGATTGCGCTGTCTTTATCTGAAACATGTATAAGCCCTGCAATGCGTCGCATCAAGTTTGCTTCATAATCATCCACAATACCATCCGCGTCCACAACCTGCCACAAGAGCTCCATTAAATGCAATTTGTGCTCATATTCAAATTGGCTATTAATGATATTGGTCCACTGGAACAAATCATTAGCCGTCTCAGCATTTGCGCTTGCAAGCGCGATGAGGCTTGCGGCCTCGTCTTCAGACAGCCCAAAGGCTGGTCCGGTAATACGTTTGAGGACTGTTTCTTCGTGCTGATCTAGGCTGCCATCCACTTGGGCCGCATAGGCCAAAAGAACTGCGGCAGCCATGTGAGCGACATCAAAGCTTGGCTCAGCTTTGCTGGGTTCCACATTAGCAAATAGGTTTTTTATACGGTCTAGCATAGATTATTCCTTAGATAAGCTTCACTCAGAAGGCAAGCCCTGTTTCTTAAATTCGTCTATTTGTCGACGTTGCTTCTTGCTGGGTCGACCTTCGCCTCGGGGCCGCTGGGCTTGGCTTTTGCGCTCTGAAAGGTTTTGAGGTGGCTCAATTTCTTCATAGAGCAATCGTGCCTCAGGCGCGGGCCCACGTCGGTCGCTGAGACCTGCAACTTTGATAAGATGGAGGCGGTCATGCACAGCGAATGAAATTTCATCATTAACGCGTATTTTGGCGCTGGCTTTATCGAGTTTATTGCCATTTAAACGGACTTTACCGCCGGTTAAAAGTGTTTGAGCAAGGCTCCGTGTTTTAACAAACCGAGCGTGCCAAAGCCATTTATCGAGGCGCATGGAAGGTGTGTCTGTCATCGCTTCTTTGTTTTGAGTTGGGCTAGAGCGGCAAAGGGACTATCTGGATCAAACTTAGGCGCTTTTGACTGTTTGCTTTGCGGTGAGTGCCTTGCCTGCTTCGTTTTGGGCTTCGGGTTTGATTTTGCAAATTGGGCGGTGCCTTCTTTGGCATATTTTCCTTTGGCCCTTTGCTTTTGAGGGTTTTGCGGACCTTGGCGATGCGCTTTACCTTGGTTTACTCCTGTGCGGTGCATAGAGCGAGTCCATATGATATCGCGCGCGGTTGGCGCTTTGGCCATATCCGGCTCAGGCGCATCTTCAGAAACGATTTTATCCGACATTTCTGTTTCGATAGGGTCAGATCCAGTTTCGCGCTCAGTTTTTCTGGGTTGCGTATTTTCCTCATAGCCCAGTTCGCGCAAAATTTGGCCCAACTCGTCGACACTACAGCCCATAATTGAGACCATGGCGTCATTCACCCGAAAACCTTTAATGGTTTTATCTGCGTCGATAGCAGTTCGGATTAAATCAGCCAGTCGTTCGAGCATATCAAATCGGATAACCCGAGTGGAAAAGGCATGGAAACCTGCGGCGCGGTAAAGCGTAGAGGGTAATGTTTTGTCGCGGACGGCTGAGGTGAGGCCCGCTCGGGGTAAAATGTGAAGGTCAGGTTTGGCGGCGCGGTTCAGGCTGATGCTTGTGCAAAGTGCCAAAAATTGCGAAGCAGCTGGCTTTAAAAGCTCAGGAATAAAGACATTATAAGCTCCAAAGCGCACACCAATTTTGCGTAAGCTAGCGCGGGCAGATTGGTCGAGTTCGGATAAAATATGCGTGATCTCGGAACGTATAAGGGTGCCCTTGGCTTCTAAAAGCTGGAAAGAAAGACCACGAGCCAGCCCATCAAGCCCTTCTTCTGTCGATAGTTTGGCAAGGGCAGATAGTTTTGTGTTTGCATAGTCGCGCATCCATTTTTGAATGCGAGCTTCTACATTTTGCCGCGATGGACCATTGAGCATTTCGTCACAAATAAGGCTGATCTGCGGCTGTAAGAAGTTGATGCTTTTAATGCTATTATCTGTGTCATTGGGATGGGGGTCAAATTTCAACCTCGCGACTTTTGCATTTTGCCAAATGATATGGCCGCTTTGATCAATGGCAAAGTCTTCGTCAGGCGCGAGTGTGATGGCTTGGGCATGTTTCTGAATAGTCTCGCCGGCCAAAAGCTCTACGGCGCGTCGCGCAGAGCCAGTTGCCGCCCCCTTTAGGCGGGGATCCCTGTGGAGGGTGAGCCCATTCAAGCGTCCGGTAAACTCGCCCTCTATCGTGATATCGCCATTTTCATCTATATCAGCAAGGACCTCTTCCCGACCTTTTAGCCGGCGCGTAAGCGCAGAGGATTTGCCGTCGACAAATTGCTTTGTTAGCCGCTGATGAAGTGCATCAGAGAGCCGATCCTCAACAATTCGACTTCGCTCTTGCCAAAACTGATGGTCGTCCAGCCATTCATTTTTATGGGCAACATAATTCCATGTTCGAATATGGGCGATGCGCGTTGATAATGTATCAAGATCGCCATCATAACGCTCACAATGATTAATCCGCGTTTCGAGCCAATTCGGGTCAATGCGGCCATTACCATTTGTTAGAAAGAGATAGATCTCGCCCAATAAACTTGCGTGATCACCGGCCATTGTTTTTCGAAAGTCTGGGATTTGAGCAACATCCCACAGGAGCTGAACACGATCCGGAGATTGCGCTCGATCGATGATGTCTGGCTGACGGCGCAAAAAAGTTAGAGCCGTTAGATCATCGGACATGGGGGCTCTGACGAGGCCTTGCGTTGATGCGGGCGCTTCAAGAGAGAGCAGTAGGCTATCGGCTGAGGTAAAGTCGAGATCGGCATTTCGCCACATGAGTAGCTTAATGGGATCAAATTCGTGGTTCTCAATGCGGCCAATCAATTCATCTTCAAATTCGGCAACATCACCGCTTACGCCAAAAGTGCCGTCGCTTGTATGGCGTCCCGCCCGACCAGCAATTTGGGCCAGCTCAGCGGGTGTTAAAGGGCGATGATTTCGACCATCAAATTTTCGGGTTTGTGCAAATGTGACATGATCAATATCCATATTGAGGCCCATGCCGATGGCATCTGTTGCAACAAGAAAGTCAACCTCGCCCGATTGGTAAAGTTCTACCTGCGCATTTCGCGTGCGTGGGCTGAGTGCGCCCATGACGACAGCAGCACCTCCTTTTTGTTGTCGAATAACCTCAGCGATCGCATAAACATTCTCAACAGAAAAAGCCGTAATCGCCGTGCGTCTTGGTAGGCGTGATAATTTCTTCGCACCAGCCCAGCGTAATGCGGAAAAACGACTGCGTGTTTCGATTAGCGCCTTTGGCAATAAAAGCTGAATAATTGGGCGCATGGTTTCTGCGCCTAAGATCATCGTTTCGAGATCCCCCCGCGCATGCAAAAGGCGGTTGGTAAATATATGACCGCGCTCTTGGTCTGTTGCGAGTTGAATTTCGTCAATGGCGAGAAACTCTACAGGGCGTGAGACGGGCATTGCCTCAACGGTGCAGATAAAATAGCGCGCCTTAGGCGGAAGAATCTTTTCCTCGCCTGTAATGAGCGCAACATCTGCAGCATGCACTGGGCCAAAATCACCCCTAAGCAAACGATCGTAAACCTCCCGAGCGAGAAGTCGTAAGGGAAGCCCAATCATGCCAGATGAGTAGCCCAGCATGCGCTCCATTGCTAAGTGTGTTTTACCTGTATTGGTTGGCCCCAAAATGACACGAAGGTCACTGTCGGTTTTTCCCGCGGCACTGGCATAGGATGTAAACTTATAATTCTGATTTTTCATGGGGTTAATTTGGTTGGAACAGGGGGAATAGGCAAGGCACATTTCAAAACTATCACGATAAACCTGATTTTAGCGATTCGGCCCTCGAATCGAATTCCGAGAACATGGCAAGAACAGAGTGTGTACGAATCACTGACATAGTAGGTTTTCATGCTTCGTTCCCTACGAGATATGGTGTTTTTGCGCCTATGACAAAACGTCATTGTCGATGATTGACCAGTTTCGCTTTTTTTTAGGCGTGCTAACATGATAAAAATTTGCAAGAGGAGTAGCTTATGGATCTCGAAATTCCACAGGATATTAAGACATATTTATCCGTTCTCGATGCGTTTATCGAAAAGGAAATAAAACCGCTCGAGGCGCAAGACGATAATATTCGTTTTTTTGATCATCGCCGTGAACATGCACGCACGGATTGGGATAATGGGGGGCTTCCTCGCGAGGATTGGGAAGAGTTGCTTGCAGAAATGCGTCGCCGAGCTGATGCCGCTGGCCATTTGCGCTTTGGGTTACCCAAAGAATATGGTGGGCAGGACGGTAGCAACCTTGCCATGGCCGTTATTCGCGAACATTTGGCTGAAAAAGGGCTTGGGTTGCATAATGATTTGCAAAATGAGAGCTCTATTGTCGGCAATATGCCTCAGGTCTTAATGTTCCGCGATTTTGGGACAGAGGCGCAAAAAGATGAATTTATCAATGGTATGTTAGGGGGAACACACCGAGTAGGTTTTGGCCTCACTGAGCCCGAGCATGGATCAGATGCAACATGGATGGAAACCAAAGCAGTGCCTGAGAAGCGCGATGGTGTTGATGGTTGGCTTATTAATGGCGAAAAAATGTGGAATACTGGGTTGCATGTTGCCAATTATGACATGATTTTTGCTCGCACGTCTGGCGATGATGGCAGTGCCGTTGGCATAAGCTGTTTCTTAGTGCCAACTGATGCGCCTGGGTTTAAAATTGAGGAATATTTGTGGACATTTAACATGCCGACAGATCATCCGCGGATCTCATTGACGGATGTGTGGGTGCCCGAAACAGCCCTTTTTGGCCCCATCGATAACGGATTAATGCTGGCTCAGCATTTTGTTCATGAAAACCGCATTCGACAAGCCGCTTCAGGTGTGGGTGCCGCTCAATATTGCATTAATGAGAGCGTTGCCTATGCCAAGAAAAGAAAACCATTTGGCAAGCCCCTTGCGGCCAATCAGGCGATCCAGTTTCCTTTGGTCGAACAGCATACGGAATGCGAGATGATCCGTAATCTGGTTTATAAAACAGCGGCGCAAATGGACACAATGTCCAAGCCTGAAGTAGCCAAGCGCCTCTCGGACAAAGTCTCTATGTGTAATTACCGCGCCAACCGGTTGGTATGTCAGGCTGCGGATCAGGCAATGCAAGTTCATGGTGGGATTGGTTATTCGCGGCATAAGCCTTTTGAACATATTTACCGCCATCACCGCCGTTATCGTATTACTGAAGGGGCTGAGGAAATACAGATCCGCAAAGTAGGGGGCGTTTTATTTGGTTTCATTGGTCAATAAGAAAGGTATTGATGTGAATGCCCCTCTTGACGGGGGCGCATAGCCTTTATATAAGCAATCCTTCAACAGATAAGTGTGTGTTGGCTTTGCCTGGCCCATTTGTCTTGTACATTTGTTTATGTCGCTCTTGACTGGTTTTTTGAGTTTTCTTGAGCGTTATGAGAATTAACCATATCGGCCTTTATGGCCGATAGATTGATCGGAGATCGTTATGTCACGCGTATGCGAACTAAGCGGAAAAAGTGTAATGAGCGGCAATAATGTAAGCCATGCGATGAATAAAACGCGTCGTAAGTTTTTGCCAAATCTTCAGCAAGTAAGTTTGCCGAGTGAAACTTTGGGTCGGTCTTTGCGTTTACGTGTCACAGCTTCAGCTGTTCGTTCCGTTGAGCATGTCGGCGGCATTGATAAGTTTTTACTTAAAGCCCGCGACAATGTTTTGTCTCAGCGCGCCATTAAGTTTAAAAAAGAAATCAGCGCAAAAATCGCTTAAGTTTCAAAAAACCATTCAAAAAAGCGTTCCTTGGATTCCTCCATGGAGCGCTTTTTTTATGCCTCTATAACTTTATGCCTGTATAGCGATGTAAATTCAGTTAAGCGCGTTTGGCCGCCTTCATGGCAGCGCGTGCACCTTGGGCCAAAGCCCCGGTGCCGCCAGAGACGCTGCTTTTAGGGTTTGCAGTCTGCGTTTCATCAAAGAGTTCTGCCAGCTTATCTGTCATCGCACCCCCCAATTGCTCGGCGTCAATAATCGTAACGGCGCGCCGGTAATAGCGGGTCACATCATGACCAATACCAATGGCAATAAGTTCAACCGGGGATCGCGTTTCAATATCCTCAATGACATTACGCAAATGCTTTTCAAGATAATTTCCGGCATTTACAGAGAGCGTGCTGTCATCGACGGGGGCGCCGTCAGAAATGACCATTAAAATACGTCGTTGTTCTGGGCGAGCGAGGAGCCGATTATGTGCCCAGATAAGCGCTTCTCCATCAATGTTTTCTTTGAGCAGGCCCTCACGCATCATTAAGCCTAAATTGCGTCGCGCGCGGCGCCATGGCGTGTCGGCGTTTTTATAAATAATATGGCGAATATCATTCAAACGGCCAGGATAAGCGGGTTTGCCGGCTGACATCCAAAGCTCGCGAGCCTGGCCACCTTTCCACGCACGTGTTGTAAAGCCTAGGAGTTCGGTCTTGACATTGCAACGCTCTAAGGTGCGGGCTAAAATATCGGCAGACATAGCCGCAACTGTGATGGGCCGTCCGCGCATGGAGCCTGAATTATCAATCAAGATTGTAACCACAGTGTCACGAAATTTTGTGTCTTGTTCTTGCTTGAAAGAAAGCGGCTGGGTCGGATCGATGACGATGCGGGTTAACCGCGCGGGATCGAGATAGCCTTCTTCAAGATCAAAGTCCCAAGAGCGATTTTGTTTGGCCTGTAAACGTCTTTGCAATCGGTTGGCAAGCCGTGCGACAACGCCTTGTAGGTTTTGCAATTGCTGATCGAGATAAGCGCGTAAACGCGTCAATTCTTCGGCATCGCATAATTCTTCAGCTTCGATCGTTTCATCAAATTGGTTGGAATAAATTGCATAGGCAGATTTTTCTGGAGTTAGTGGACCAGTTTGCTGGTTGGCTTCCATGGTCTCTCCACCATCTTCACCCTCCATGTCACCTTCAACATCATCGCCGTCCATTTGCATGGATTGGCTATCGCCTTGTTCAGCGTCGCCTTCACCTATTTCCATGTCTTCATCCGACATGCCATCTTGTTGGCTGGCTTCGCCCTCTTCACCATCTTGTTGATTGTCTTCACCGTCTTGACCATCAGCGTCTTCGCCTTCTTGGTCGGACTTATCGCCTTCTTCCAAAAGCTCAAGGTCAACAAGAATATCTTGAGAAATACGGCCAAATTCATCTTGATCCGACATGGCATCGGTTAGCTTTGCCAGATTGTCGCCGGCGCGAGTATTAATCCATTCGCGCCAGGCATCGACAACGCCGCGGGCAGCTTCAGGTACAGCGCGATTGCTTAAGCGCTCGCGAATCATAAAGCCCAAGGCTTCGGCTAATGGCGCCTCCTCGCGAGTCATTTTGTCCTGATAGCCAAGTTTTCGACAGCGGGCGGAATGCATTTCGTCAATGTTTTGGGCAACGCCCAACATGTTACGCGCCCCAATGGATTCGCAGCGCGCTGTTTCTGCCGCATCAAATGCAAGGCGTGCCGAACTGTCACGCGGTGCGTGTTTTGACGCAAGCTCTTCATCATGGTTCGCAAGACGCAATGCCAGTGAGTCGCTTTGACCTCGCACAAGCATGCGTTCGGCAAGCGGCAGGTCGCGCGCAGGTTGTGAGACGCGCGCTTTCAGGCCGTTTAAACTTGGCGTTTCCGCACCAAAGGCAACCGATAATTCGGGCTCTTCGGCAATGGACCGCATTGTTTGGACAACAGCGCGCTTGAAACGGTCAAGATCCGTCTCGCTCATGACAATCTAGCTCCTTAGGATGCGAGAACGCTGATAGCTGATTGTGGCAGGTCTTGGCCCATACAGCGTTGGTAAAATTCAGCAACCGTTGGACGCTCGAGCTCGTCACATTTATTTAGGAATGTCACCTGAAAAGCAAAACCGACATCGCCGAGAATTGTTGCGTTCTCAGCCCATGTGAGAACAGTACGCGGGCTCATGACCGTTGAGATGTCGCCATTAATAAAGGCAGATCGTGTCAGGTCGGCAACCCGAACCATGGAGGCAATCATTTCTTTTCCTTCAGGGGTTTCGTAACCTTGCGCCTTTGAGTGGACGATGCTGGTTTCTTGGTCATGTGGCAAATAATTGAGCGACGTTACAATGTTCCAGCGATCCATTTGCCCTTGGTTGATTTGCTGTGTGCCATGATATAGGCCGGATGTGTCACCCAAGCCAATTGTATTGGTGGTTGCGAAGAGACGAAAAAATGGATGGGGACGAATCACTTTGCTTTGATCCAAAAGCGTAAGCTTACCGGCGACCTCAAGTACGCGCTGAATAACAAACATGACATCAGGGCGGCCTGCGTCATATTCATCAAAGACCAGCGCCACTGGGTTTTGCAGAGCCCATGGCAAAATGCCTTCTTGAAATTCAGTGATTTGTTTACCGTCTTTAAGGACAATCGCATCCTTTCCGACAAGGTCGATACGGCTAACATGACTATCAAGGTTCACGCGCACACAAGGCCAGTTTAGACGTGCTGCGATTTGTTCAATGTGAGTTGATTTCCCTGTGCCGTGATATCCCTGAACCATGACGCGGCGATTATGCGTAAAACCAGCCAAAAGCGCGAGTGTTGTTTGTTTATCAAAAAGGTAATTCGGGTCAATGTCGGGGACATATTCGCTGGTGGCAGAAAAAGCCGGCACTTGCATGTCGATATCAACATTAAAAACCTCGCGGGCTGAAACAGTCATATCGGGTTCATTTGGCATTGGGCCAGCACGTTCAGTTTTATCAGTCATTACTTTCTCCACGGCTCTTTTAGGAAGCCTACTCAATGGTCATTTAATTTATCTCATTTAATTAGTGCAAAGTGTTAGCAAATAAAGCGCACTAACAAAAGCCCGAGGCTTTTAAGAATTGATAGGACTTGATAACACGGTGAAGGCGTTCTTCAAAACGCCGATCTCCCCCATTAGCATCTGGGTGGTATTTTTTGACTAATTCCTTGTAACGTTGACGTACAGTTTTGGCGTCTGCCGTTTCATCGAGGTCTAGAACATCAAGAGCGCGGCTTTGTCCAGATGATACGCGCTTGCCTTTGCGCTTTGGTTCATCGACGATTCCGTTTTCTTTCATGATTTCGAGTGGGTCATGGAATTGCCAGTCTCCATTATGATGCCCTCGCGCCCGCCGTGCGCCGAGCGACCAGGTAGGGCGATGGCCAACCCCAGCGCCGCGACGGTAGGCTTCGGCATCATCATCACTCATACCTTCAAAGAAGTTATAATTGCGGTTATATTCAGTGATATGGCTTTTGCAGAAGAACCGTCGGTCTTTGCTTTGGGGGCCTGCAGGCGCTGGAAATGTCCCAAAATCCTTGCACTCGGGCCAGGCACATGCCACGCGTGTATCCGCTTTGATTTCAGACGGACGATGGATTCTGATCATATCAAAATATTTAGATTGCAGTTTCATAAGCCCATCGTGCCATTATTTGGCGCGCGCTTCTATAGGAAGATGATTAAATAGAGCTTATCTCCTGCATCTTTTTGCCTTTTGTTCACGTGTCGGTCTATGGTGGGCATATTATAACTGAAAGTAGAAACGCCATGACTGTTCTTACAAATATAGAAATAAAGCTCACTGAGGCTTTTGCGCCGGTACATTTGAGTGTTATTGACGAGTCCCATAAGCATGCAGGTCATAGCGGCGCCCCTGAGGGCGGTGAGAGCCACTTTCGGGTTGAGATTGTTAGCCCATTCTTTGATGGTTTGACGCGTTTGGCACGACAGCGGGCGATTTATGCTGTCTTAAAAGAAGAGCTTGCCACAAAAGTGCATGCACTTGCGCTTAAAGCTAAAACACCAGCCGAGAATGAAGGCTAATAATTGTTTCTAGCCTTGGGTTTTTTGTTTATGTGAGGTGGGTAAAATTCTTAAAGATAAGATTTGATTGCGTTGCCGCGCGATGACCCGAAACCGAAAGCCATGAAAGTCAAAAATTTGGCCAACCTCTGGAATGGCGCGGGCCTCATGAATAACAAGGCCGGCAATGGTTGTCGCTTCATCATCGGGCAGGTTCCATCCCATATCCCTGTTTAAGTCCCGCACGCTCATTGAGCCAGCAACTTCAATACCACCTTCTGAAAGGCGCTTAACGCCACTCTCAGGTTCATCATGCTCATCGTGAATATGCCCGACAATTTCTTCGAGAATATCTTCCATGGTGACAAGGCCCATTAGGGTGCCATATTCATCAACGACCAGGGCAAAATGGGCTTTCCGTTTTCTAAATGCCGCTAATTGTTCCGATAGCGGAGTCGTTTCAGGAATAAACCAAGGCGGAGACATAACATCATCAAGATTGATCTCCTCTTTAGATTGGGCCGCGGCGCGCCACATATCCTTGGCGTGGACAACACCAATAATATTATCTTGATCATCGCGCCAGAGTGGTATGCGCGTATAGGGGCTGTCTAAAATATTTTGAACGATTTTGGCGCTGGGTTGGTCCGCGTCAAACATAAGCATATGCTTGCGATGAACCATCACTTCACCAACCGTAATTTGAGCAAGGTCGAGAATGCCGCCGAGCATATCTCTGTCTTGCTTAATCACGCCACCTTCGCGGTGATGAAGGTCGATAGCGCTTCTGATTTCTTCGTGAGGTGCGAGAAAGTTACCTGCATTTTCTTCACGAAACCCGGCAAGCCTGAGCGTGAAACGAGAAATGGCCTGAAGGAGTTTTGAGAAGGGGGTGAGGAGCCACATAATGACGCGCAAAAGCCCGGAGACGCGCAGCGCTGTATCGTCAGGTGTTAATATGGCATAAGTCTTTGGAAGGACTTCTGCAAAAATGACAACAATGGCGGTCATGACCAGAGTGGCATAGATAAGGCCATTCTCTCCGACAAGTTTTAGAAATAAATTCGTCGCCAAAACAGAAGCAAGAATATTGACGAGATTATTGCAAAGCAGGATCGCGCTTATCAGCTGTTCTTTGCGTTCAAGCAAATAATTCACCCAGCGGGCCGCGCGAACGCCTTCGCTCTCCAGCGTATTCATTCTTGCCCGTGAGGTTGCGGTTAAAGCTGTTTCAGAACCTGACAAAATACCTGAACAGATGATGAGCAGAAATATGATACCACCCGTCATCCAAACTTCATTGCTAAGTAAGTCTAACATTAAGCCTGTGCACCTTCTGTTAATAGAAATGACCGCAAGAGACTTGATGTTACATCCTTGCTGATAAAGGCTTCACCAATTTGACGGGCAAGGACAAAGCGCAAGGTGCCGGCTTCGGCTTTTTTGTCTTGTGCCATAACATCAATTAAGGCGTCGGCCTGAAAGCTGCCAACGGCTTCGATATAAGCAGGCAAGCCAACGCGGTCAATTAAGGTGGAAACGCGTGAGGCGGCTTCGGCGCTACATAGGCTTAAATCACGCGATAAATTGAAAGCCATTGCCATGCCAAGGCCGACAGCTTCACCATGGAGTAATTTATCTCCATATCCGGTCAATGCTTCAAAGGCGTGGGCGAATGTGTGTCCCAAATTCAAGAGGGCACGATCGCCAGATTCGCGCTCGTCACGCGCAACAATGGCTGCCTTCATTTCGCAACTTCGTTTAACGGCATAGGCCAGTGCATGTGGCTGAAGGTCTATAACACTATTGCTGTTCTCTTCGAGCCATTCAAAAAACTGCGCATCCCCAAGGGCGCCATATTTAATGATTTCGGCAAAGCCGGCCAGTATTTGCCGGCGCGGTAAAGTGGTGAGTGCCTGGCGGTCTGCCAAGACAAGGTCTGGCTGATGAAAAGCGCCAATTAGGTTTTTACCCTGCTTAACATTAATGCCGGTTTTTCCCCCGACACTTGAATCGACTTGCGCCAAGAGAGTGGTTGGGATTTGCACAAAGCGTGTGCCGCGTTTTAAAATAGCAGCGGCAAAGCCGGTGAGGTCGCCGACGACACCCCCGCCCAAGGCAATGATGATGTCACTGCGTTCAATTTTTTCATCTAAGAGCCAGTCGCAAACTTCTCCGAGTGCGGCGAATGATTTGGTGCCTTCGCCCGCGGGCAAGATTTTATGTGCGACGTCAATGTTATTTTGAGTGAGATTGCCGCTGAGTGTTTCTAGGTGGTGTGCGGCCACCTCGTGATCGGTAATGATCCAACAGCGAGGGCGCTTAAGTAAGGGTGCTATAAATTGCGCGGCGTTCTCAATTAACGCATCACCAATAAAAATATCATAGCTGCGACCTTCGAGTGCAACTTTTACTTTATCATATTTTTTCTTAATATCATTCATGATTAAGGGATTACGAAACCTATGTCTTTTTGTCTAGGATTAGATGATCTGATGGTCTTTTGGTTTGTCCTGTAAAAATGTGACCAAGCGGGAAACGATTGCATCGTGATCACTGTTTTGGCTGTCAATCACATGGTCAGCTAAGGCATAGAATGGCTCGCGCTCTTTAAGTAATTTTGCAATCTTTTCTTTGACTTTGCCACCCTTGAGCAATGGACGTTTGTTTGGTTTTCGCTTTACGCGCCTTACCAATTCATCCAGCGGGGCACGCAACCAAATAGATAAGCCTTGGCACTTAATGGTTTGGCGCGTCTCTTCAGCCATAAATGCGCCGCCACCCGTCGCGATAATGCAGGGACCATTGTCGAGTAATCGTGATATGACACGCCGTTCGCCGTCACGAAAATATGTTTCGCCATGTTGTTCAAAAATTTCAGGAATTGCCAATTGGGCAGCTTTTTCGATTTCATCATCGGCATCCCAAAACGGCAAATCAAGGGCGCGGGCAAGACGAATACCAATGGATGTTTTTCCCGCTCCCATCATGCCAATGAGAACAATTGGTTTTTCTATGTGTAGATCGGAGCCAGAAGGGTGCATTATGACGTTTACATTTTCTACAAATAAGGCGTTTTAATATAAAAAGTTGTTACTTTCCCGTTTTTGCCGCAATTTGTGTAGAATATACACCTGAATCGTTATTGGACAGCCTTTAAGAGGAAAAAATATGATTGCTAAACCTTATCTCATTGTGCTTATCGTCGCGACCATTTTAATTGCCGCGATTGTGTTTCTTGCAAATGGCGTAACGCCTGAGCGCGAGACGGTGGTTGATGTTATTGAAGCACCAAGTGTACGATAATTAATCAAGATGACGCATGCCCAAGTTCGCAGCAAAGGCCGCAAAAGCGGAGACGGGTCGTTAATGAATAGATCATCAGCACGCAGGTTCGTTTTTTCCTTGTTTGCGATGTCCTGTATTTGGTCGCCATCCGTGGTTGCTCAATCTCGCACATCCTTGTCAGGGGAAGGCGTGCCTGTCGTTATCGTGCCGCCTCAGGTCTTATCTGAGCTTAGCTCCGATGAACGCAAAAAAGCGGGTTGGGATCGCTCGGGTGTGCTTGTGCGCGATACCGCAAGGCCTGCGCCGCTTCAAGTTGGCAGTTTGGGTGCAATTGAGACCGGTATGATCGGTCTTGAGAGGGGCTATGGTCCCGATGTCTGGCGTGGCAGTCGGTCGGCTTATATTATTCAACAATTGAGCCGTTTGCCCAATGCGTCGAGTAGCTATGTGTTGAGCCAAATGGAATTGGCGATATTGCGCGGTCGCGCACCTGTCCCCAAAGGGGCAACGCCATCAGATGTTGGCTGGTTTCAAGCGCGCCTCGCACGCCTTTATGGTCTTGGTGATCTGACATCCGTTTCGGAGTTCATCGCGCTTACCGGTGCGGAAAAACGCAATGCCGCCATTGCCCAAATTAACATAAAGGCATTGCTCGATTCTGGTGATATCCAGAGTAGTTGTCTTGTGCCTCTCCCGCGGCGGATGCCCAAAAGGGATTTATTCTTTACGCAACATAAAATTATTTGTGCGCTTAATCGCAATGATCGGGCTGAGGCTGCGCTTACGATTGATCTCAATCGCGAGCTATTGTCGCAAGACCCGTTTTTTGAAGCGCTGGCCTATATGGTGACACTCGATGCACCTATGGAGGCGCCGGCCTTACCTCTTCTTATTGATAGTTTAGATTTTGCATTGATTAAAATTGCCAAAATTGGTTACGGCAATCGTCTTCAGGCCCATAGCGTATCGCGTTATCCAACTTTAGCTCGCGATTATGATGTGGATCCTGTGCTGCAACTCGAGGCCGCTCGAGGTGCGCTGAAGCTTGGCTTAATCAAGCCTGATATGCTGCGCGAAATTGTTCGGCTTGTCGCACTGACCCCTGCAGCTCCTGAGGCAAACTTTAGAGATATTGGAGCTGCCTCTGCACTTCCAGAAGCCGGCGCGAACAATTCTGCGCCCGTATCTCTAGAACCGATGGGCAATCCAGCCGAGAATAGGCCAGCCTTAGTCTTTGGTGGGGATGACCTTTTGGGTCTGGCCAAAAACTTTCAAATTATTGCGGCGCGCCAACAAGCCTTGCAACCCAGCGTCATAGAGTCCTTTTTGCTTTCTGGAGTGCGTGCCAATAGTTGGCAATTTGCGGTTACTCTGATGGCGCCCGATATATTGGCGCAGGCCCAAAATGAAAATGTGGTGCCGAGCGATGTTTTGGCGCTTGCCTCTTTAACGCTTGGGCGGATTGATATTGCCGAGAAATTTTTGACTCCGCGCAACAGTCGCCCCAATGCACAACCAACTTATAAAAACATTTACGATGTCGTTGATTTTGCAGCTGGCCGCACAAATGCTTTTCCAAATATTCGTCAATATCAAGAGTCGGGACAGTTACTTGCCGTTGAGCCGACATTGATGGAGCTTCTCATACAGGCTGGTTCTGAGCCGCAATTATCATTAAGCGAGTTGGCATCTAGACATACTGTGGTTGAACGGACGCTTCGCTTAAGTCAGGAGGGGCGCTTAGGCGACCTTGTTTTGCATCTACAAGAAACAATAGGAAGTAAGCCGGTAGATGCATGGCTAAGCCATGAGGCGATTATGGCGGTGGCGTCTTTAACCTATCTGGGGCTTGAGCACGAAGCTCAAATGTTTGCCAATGAATTGATTTTTGATTTGGCGGTTGGCGGGCAGCTCAAGGCTATTGCTGATGCGGCAGTGCCTTTTGCACTTCCGGATGAAATGCCCCTCATTAAGCTGGTGCCAAATGAAAGTGATACCCAAGAGCAAGGCCTAACCAATTCGCTTATGCCTGAACAGCCGCAACCAGATGATGCAAGCCGGAGCATGGGCGGTAGCGTCGAGTCCAATCCAAAATTGCTTTTTGGGGAGACGGTTAGCGAAATGGCGCCCGCCGCGCCGATAGTAGAATAATGAACAAGGACACACATTTAATCGATCTTTTTTTAGACATGATGGTTGCTGAACGTGGTGTGTCCGCAAATACAGTGTCCGCATATCGTCGTGATCTTGAGGCCTTAGCCGATAATCTTGCGGCACAAAAGGTCAGTTTTGCATTGGCCGAACACGATCATCTGGCGCGGCATATGCGTGTTTTATATGATCGTGAAATGGCGCCGCCAACAGTCGCCCGGCATTTATCTGCGGTTAGGGCTTTTTATAAATTTTTGGTTACGGAAGGTATCCGTTCGAGCAATCCGGCACTCGAGATAGCCCGGCCAAAGCTTACGCGGCCTTTGCCCAAATTGCTGGGTATAGATGATGTTGATCGATTATTTGAGACTGCCTATGCGTTGCCAGCAAAAACGCCTATTCAAAATGAGAAGCGCATGCGTTTGATTTGCGCAATTGAAATGTTATATGCCAGCGGCATGCGTGTCAGTGAGCTTGTCGGATTAAACCGAAAGGTCGTTAACGCAGATCGTGCTTATGTCCATGTGATTGGTAAAGGTGGCCGTGAGCGTATTGTTCCCCTTAGTCCTCCTGCAATGTCAGCTCTGGATACATGGGTACAACTACGCGACGCCAAATATAGCCAAAGCGTATATTTGTTTCCCAGCGGGGGTGCCTCAGGCCATATTACACGCCAGAGATTCTGGCAAATTCTATCAGAATTGGCGCGGCAGGCGGGATTGGCCCATATTCATTTATCGCCCCATGGCTTGCGTCATGCCTTTGCAACCCATCTTGTTGAAAATGGTGCTGATTTGCGTTCCGTTCAGCAGATGTTAGGGCATGCTGATATTTCCACCACACAAATCTATACCCATGTCGCCCAGGATCATAAAAGACGCATTATTGAGACCGCTCATCCGCTCGCGCGCGATGGTTTTAAAAAAATATAAGCCTCTTCTTGTAAGATAGAGGTGTCTTGGGATTGACCTAGGTCTATGTTTTGGGGCACTTATTGTTAAGGAAAAGTCGCCTTAAATTTAGATCCTGGATGTTGTAAGCTAGATGTCGCGGACAAAGGAACAGTGAGATGCAAGTCTATCTTGATTTTGAGAAGTCGATTGCCGAGCTCGAGGGCAAAATTAAAGAATTGCGCGCCATGGGTAAGACGGGTGTCGATATTGCTGATGAGATCGGAAAGCTCGAGCAAAAAGCACGCCAACAAACACTCAAGGTTTATCAAGGCTTAAACCCTTGGCAAAAAACGCAAGTTGCACGTCATCCGGCGCGTCCACATTTTATGGATTATATTGAGGGTCTGGTTGAAGATTTCACGCCGCTCGCTGGCGATCGCCTTTATTCAGAAGATCATGCGATCATTGGTGGTATTGGTCGTTGGCAAGGCCAACGTGTGGCCATTATTGGCCAGGAAAAAGGCAATTCGACGCAAACACGCATTAAGCACAATTTTGGTATGGCGCGCCCAGAAGGTTACCGTAAAGCTATTCGTATTATGGATCTTGCCGAGCGTTTTAATTTACCGGTTGTCGCCTTGGTTGATACAGCTGGAGCCTATCCTGGTATTGGCGCAGAGGAGCGCGGTCAGGCTGAGGCAATTGCGAGATGTACGGATAAATGTTTGTCGCTCAATGTACCAATGATTTCTCTGGTGATTGGGGAGGGTGGCTCGGGTGGCGCGCTGGCGCTGGCTACGGCCAATCGCATTTTAATGCTGGAGCATTCTATTTATACTGTCGCCTCGCCCGAAGCATGCGCCTCTATTTTGTGGCGCACTTCAGAGCGCGCTGATATTGCGGCAACTGCTTTGAAGGTAACGGCGCAATCTCTTCTAGAACTAAAAGTGATTGATCGCATTATTCCTGAGCCCGAAGGGGGCGCTCATCGCGATCGGCCAGAAACAATTCGTTCAGTTGGGCAGGTTATTAGCGAAGAATTGGCCCAATTATCTGGGGTTGAACCCAAGCAACTGAAATCCGATCGCCGCAAGAAATTCTTAGCGATGGGCCGCGAAGGTGTTGCATAAGATTTAAGATATTATGTATTGCTTTGACCGTCTTGGTGTTGGGCACTTTATCCAGCGCATTGGGATAAGTTCCCGGCAGGGTGACCACTGTGTCGCTTAACGGATTGCACCATGACAATGTTTGAATTTTTTTCCTGATCCACAAGGGCAAGGCGCGTTGCGCTGCACCTTTGGCAAATTGTTTTGTTCTGTCTCTGCTTCGGCCTGACTAGCTGTTTCGGGCACCTCAAGCTCTGGGGGTTTTGTGTCGATTTCAACACGACTAACAAAGCGGCACACATCTTCACGCAATTGTGTGAGTAGATCAGAGAATAATGTAAATGCTTCGAGTTTGAATTCATTAAGTGGGTCGCGCTGCCCATAACCACGTAAACCAACGATTTGACGTAAGTGCTCAAGTAAGAGCAAATGTTCGCGCCAGCGCTGATCCATGGTCTGCAGCAAAATAGATTTTTCGACTTGCCGCATAAGGTCTGGGCCGACCCTTGCTACTTTTGCGGCGGCGCGTTCATCAAGCAAACGCGTTAAGCGCTCTTTGATTTCTTGGTCGGCAATACCTTCTTCGCTGGCCCATTCTTTGAGTGGGGTTTGTGCATCAAAAAGATCATTGATCCGCTCATCCAGACCATCAATATCCCATTGGTCTGCATAAGCTTTGGCAGGGATATATATGGTGATTAAGTCGTCAATGACATCGTGGCGCATGTCAGCAATGATTTCATTGACGCTGTCTGCGCGCATGAAGTCGATGCGTTGTTCAAATACGGTGCGCCGTTGATCATTCATGACGTCGTCATATTTGAGAATATTTTTCCGAATATCAAAGTTTCGCGCCTCAACTTTTTTCTGGGCACGCTCGAGGGCTTTGTTGATCCAAGGGTGAACAATCGACTCGCCTTCCTTTAGGCCAAGTCGTTGCAACATACCGTCCATTCGATCGGTGCCGAAAATACGCATGAGGTCATCTTCAAGGCTAAGAAAAAACCTTGATTGTCCTGGGTCGCCTTGGCGTCCTGAGCGGCCACGAAGCTGATTGTCGATGCGCCGGCTTTCATGGCGTTCTGTGCCGATGACACATAAGCCGCCTGCGTTCAGCGCTTCAGTTTTGAGAGCTGTTACTTCGTTGCGGATGCGTGCTTCTATTTCAGCGCGTTCAGCATCTGTCGCGTTTTCAGGGCATTCCTCATTCAGGCGCATATCAACATTGCCGCCGAGCTGAATATCTGTACCACGGCCCGCCATATTGGTTGCGATAGTGACTGCGCCGGGCACACCGGCTTGGGCAATGATTTGAGCTTCCTGCGTGTGGTATCTTGCATTGAGAACGTTATGTTCAATATTACGTTTTTTAAGGATCTCAGAGAGCATTTCTGATTTCTCAATGCTGGTGGTGCCGACAAGAACAGGTTGTTTGCGGTCCTTGCATTCCGAAATCATTTTGGTGATAGCTTCAAACTTTTCACCCGCGGTTCGAAAGACTTCGTCATCATCATCGATGCGGGTTACCGGCGTATTTGTTGGCACCTCGATGACGTCCAGCGCATAAATATCAAGAAATTCCTCGGCTTCTGTTAAAGCCGTTCCGGTCATGCCTGAGAGTTTGTCGTAAAGTCGGAAGTAATTTTGGAATGTGACCGATGCTAAAGTTTGGTTTTCTGGCTGAATGGCAACGCCTTCTTTGGCTTCTAAGGCTTGGTGTAATCCATCTGAATAACGGCGGCCTTCCATCATTCGGCCGGTAAATTCATCGATGATGATGACGCTTCCAGAATCACCAGCGCCTTTGACAATATAGTCTCGGTCTTTGGCAAAAAGAGTATGAGCGCGCAGTGCATTCGTGACATGGTGGACCAATGTGACATTCTGAATGTCATAAATGGAGCTGTCATTTTCTAGGAGGTTGATTGCTTTAAGCAAGGTCTCGACATGCTCATTGCCATCATCTGTGAGGGACACTTGGCGCGTTTTTTCATCGACCTCAAAGTCTTCTGGTTTTAATTCTGGAATAATAGCGTTAACCCGCACATAGAGGTCTGTCTTGTCATCGAGAGGGCCTGATATGATTAGCGGTGTCCGCGCCTCATCGATTAAAATACTATCGACCTCGTCAACAATGGCAAAAGCGTGCCCGCGTTGTACCATTTGATCGAGGCTATATTTCATATTGTCGCGCAAATAATCAAAGCCAAGCTCATTATTGGTGGCATAGGTAATGTCGCAGGCATAAGCGTTGATTCGCTCTTCATCGCTCATATCATTAACGATACAGCTCACGCTCATGCCCAAAAAATTATGCACTTTCGACATCCAGGCCGCATCGCGCTGGGCAAGATAATCATTGACCGTCACAACGTGAACGGGTTCTCCCGATAAAGCCTGCAGATAGCAAGGTAGGGTTGCAACAAGCGTCTTGCCTTCGCCCGTTTTCATTTCGGCAATTCGACCTTCAAATAGGACCATTCCGCCAATGAGCTGAACGTCATAATGACGTTGGCCAAGCATACGCCGGGCAGCCTCACGGACGGTTGCAAAGGCTGGTTCAAGCAGGTCGTCGAGAGTCGCACCTTCTTTAATTTTTTGCTTAAATTCATCAGTTTTGGCGCGAAGGGCTTCATCGCTAAGAGCGCGCATGCTCTCTTCGAGCGCGTTAATTTTTTCAACGCGGGCAAAATATGGTTTTAGTTTGCGATCATTTGTAGAGCCAAATATTTTTTGCAGAATGCTGTTTGCGCCAAGCATAAAAGGTCCCCTCATAAGTAACCCGAATTGGGGCACTTCTTAAAATATCAATTGGCCATTCGCAAAATGGCTAAAATGATGTAAGCATCAGGTCATGCAGTGTCAATTGCGTGATCTATGAAAAGGCGCAATATAGGCATAAGACTAGACCAGAAAGCGCATATAATCAGCAATTAAGGGCTGTTAGGAGAAAAAATGCTAAAATCTAACCAAGTCACGATAAAAATAGCCGCTTTTGCGTTCATGGCCTCTTTTGTATCCATTGGCGCGATATCTCCCGTCCTTGCTCAAAACGCATCCTATAAAGATATGGTTCAGAAGGCGCCTTATAATGAGCAGGTGGTTGCCACAGTAAATGGAAAATCCATTAGTGTGGGTGATTTGGTGTTGGCTGAGGAAGAGCTTTTCGCCATGATTGGTGACATGCCTCAAGACCAGCGTATGCAAGCCCTTGTCGGCTTTTTGGTGGACCGTTCATTGGCTTCTGAAGCCGCTAAGGCAGCTGGTATTTCTGTCAACGACCCGGATGTGCAGGTGCGGTTGGCCTTTTATACGGAAAAAGCACTCCAAGAAATATATGTTGAGCGGCAAGTTGCCGGCGCGGTGAGTGATGAAAAAGTGTCGGCTTTTTATCAAGTAGAAATTGCCAGCAAAAAACCTGTTGAAGAAGTGCGTGCCCGTCATATTCTCGTGGCCAGCGAGGATGAGGCCAAGAAAATTGTTGCAGAACTCAAAGCTGGTGCTGATTTTGAGGCTTTGGCTAAAGAAAAGTCGACCGGACCAAGCGGTCCCTCCGGTGGGGATCTTGGGTATTTTACAGCTGACCAAATGGTGCCAGAATTTAGTGCGGCTAGCTTTAAATTAAAGCCAGGTGGGATATCAGAGCCGGTGAAGACTCAGTTTGGTTGGCATGTGATCAAGCTGGAAGATAAACGCACCCAACCCGTTCCGGCCTTTAACGATATTGCACCGCAAATAACAGACCATTTAATGCGCCAAGCACAGGCTAAGGTTTATGAAGAACTTCGCGAAGAGGCAAAAATTGAATTTATTAAACCCGCTGGTGCAAAGTAATATTAGATCTAAATAACTCCCTTTTTGAGGTTTATAATGGCTCTTAAGACAATTCCCCGCTCGCCTTTGGCGCCACAAGATTTTCCAAAATTAGCCCCAATTGATGGTCTTGGGCTTCATGTTTATGCGACAGGTTCCCGCTACCGTCATCGAGATGACTTACTGGTGATTACCTTGCCGGAAAAAGCAAAGATCGCTGGTGTATTTACGAATTCATCAATGCCATCCGCGGCCGTTGATTTATGTAAAGCACATTTAAAAGAGAGCAAAGGACGCGTGCGGGCTATTGTTGTGAATGCCGGTATTGCAAATGCGTTTACCGGTAAGCAAGGTCAGGCAAGCGCAGAAACGGTGAGTGCTGCTTGCGCATCCCTTTTGGGAGTTGATGCGTGCAATGTTTATATGGCTTCGACCGGAGTGATTGGCCAAGATCTTGATCCATCTCCACTTGTATCGGCCATGCTTGCTGGTTTGGATAAAAATGAAAACCGTCAAGATTGGCTCTCCGCAGCCAAAGCAATTTGTACAACGGATACATTTGCTAAGGGCGCAACAGGCACAGCCAAATTTGGTAAACACCGCGTGAACATTAATGTGATCGCCAAAGGTTCCGGCATGATCGCACCCGACATGGCGACGATGCTTGCCTTTGGATTTACAGATGCGGCGCTTCCTACGGGCCTTTTGCAAAAGCTCATTCGTGACGTCAATGATGAGAGTTTCAATGCCATAACGGTGGATGGCGATACATCCACATCGGATACATTCTTATTCTGTGCGACCGGCGAAAAGGCATTGGGCGGCGCACCCTTGAGGTCCGTCAACGACCCGCGCTTGGGTCATTTTAAGAAAGAGCTAAGGCGGGTGATACAGGATGTCGCCATTCAAATAGCATGTGACGGCGAGGGCGCAACAAAGCTCATGACGATTGATATTAAAGGTGCGCAAAATGACACTGCCGCGCGGAAAATTGCTTTGGCGATTGGAAATTCACCATTGGTCAAAACTGCCATTGCCGGCGAAGACGCCAATTGGGGTCGGATTGTAATGGCAATTGGTAAGTCTGGTGAACGTGCTGACCGTGACAAGCTTGGCATTAAGATTGGTGGCCATTTGGTTGCAAGAAAGGGTCGCGCGATTGAGGGCTATGACGAGACGCTTGTCGCCGAACATATGCGGACGCCACATATTTCAATTGAGGCTGATGTTGGTGTCGGCAAAGGCAGTGCCCGGGTGTGGGCTTGTGATTTAACACATGGGTATATTTCCATTAATGCCGACTACAGAAGCTAAACCCATCCTCCTCGTTGCTGCTTGTGCTTTGGTCGATGTTGAGCGCCAGGTTTTGGTTGCCCAACGGCCCGCCGGAAAATCTATGGCGGGACTGTGGGAGTTTCCAGGTGGCAAGGTGGAGTCGGGAGAGACACCCGAGTCATGCCTCATCCGCGAGCTGAAAGAAGAACTTAATATTGATGTGACGGCATCGTGTTTGGCGCCCTTAACATTTGCTAGCCACGCCTATCCGACATTCCATTTGCTTATGCCGCTTTATGCGTGCCGCAAATGGAAAGGGTTTATCCAGCCTCAAGAAGGACAACAAGTTAAATGGTGTTCCGTCCAAGAGCTCACCTCCCTTGATATGCCACCGGCAGATCTGCCTCTGATCGCTATGCTCCGAGATATGATTTAAAAATCATTCTGCTTCAGATAGTTGTTAGATGCATTGGTTTTAATCAGAAATTTTAATTTCTTTGGTATTTAGTGCGTCTGCTAATCGTGTTGTTGCACTACCGGGCTTAAGAGGTTTTTGTTGGCTTTCATGGGGAGCCCAGCCGGTTGCATAGAGCAAATCAAAATATGCATAAATACGCCCATCTGGGTCACTAAAATGATCTTTATAATGGGCGCGCATGGCCATGAGTGTGTCGCGCCGTAAACTGTGACGGCCCCGCTCAATCAAACAAGTGCCTTCTCCCATATTTTGGATATCGCGCAATAAAAACAAAGCATCATCATAACGCACGCGGAGATTGTCGCTGTCGACAACAGGTAAGGCAAACCCAGCTCGTTGCATTAAGCCAGCAAGGTCTTGCAGTGTTGCAAAAGGGTGGATGCGCGGTATAGCGCCGTTCAATGTTTGGCTGTCAGCGGCAAGGAAACTTTGGCGTAAAGTAGATAAAGTGTCGCCGCCAGGTAAGCAGGCGAGGAACAAGCCGTCGGGCTTAAGCGCTCTACGGATTTGTAACATACTCCCCGGCAAGTCATTAACACAGTGTAGCTCCCAATGAATGATGATGAGATCATAAGTCTCAGCCGTAAAGGACCAGTCCTCAGGGTTTTTAGCCGTAAGTCTATTGGATGATTCAAAATGAAGCGTTTTGATTTTGTCCTTCAGTTCTGAGGAAAAGAGATCTTCTAAAATATCGGGTGCAAAAATAAAGGCATTGTCAAAATCTCTGGTCATGCCGATGACGCGTTCGGCAATATCTTCGGCTGATCGGCGGAGCAAGATGTCGTGATCTCCAGCTGTTAATTTTTGTCGTTGCCGGCGACGTTGCTGGGCATCAAAAATCATTGGAATAGATGCATTCATGCGAGATACTCTTTTGCGCATCGCTCCGCATTATTGCGGCGCGACAGGATTTGGGCCACTATGGCGCAACTAAAGCCAGAAATAAATATAAAGAAAAATAGAATGGCATTTGCGAAAATCATTTCAGCGGCAATTCACATCTTATTGCCGCCTTCTTGTCCTGGATGCCGCCGGCCGACCGGAAACATCCTCTCTTTATGCGTCGATTGTTGGGCAGGGATAAGTTGGATAATCGATCCCGTCTGCGCAGTTTCGGGCGTGCCGCTCGCTTATGATTTAGGTGTAGATGCAATTAGTCCGGCGGTTCTTAAAAATCCGCCCGATTATGACTGGGCACGGTCAGCCTGCTTTTATGATGGTGTTGTGGCCCAATTAATTCGGCAAATGAAGTTTTCTGATCATCCTGAATTTGCCTATATAATGGCGCGATGGTTGTTGCGCTTTGTTTTCTCGCTTGAGCCAAAAAATGCTCCCTTCATTTTCATGCCTGTTCCATTGCATGTCAGACGTCTGCGCATGCGGCGGTATAATCAGGTTTCCATTGTGGCTCACGAGCTCGCACGGCTAACCGGTCACCAATATGCCCCAAATCTCTTGCGCCGGCGGCGTGCAACAAAACCGCAAACCGGCTTATCATCTGCCCAACGCGCTAAAAATGTTCGGCATGCTTTCTTTGTACCAGAAGCGCTGCGGCAAGAATGTGTTGGACGCCACATTATTTTAGTGGATGATGTGATGACAACAGGCGCGACGGTGAATGCGTGTAGCAAGGCTTTAAAAGCGGCAGGTGCTGCTTGGGTTGGTGTGGTTACGATTGGTCGTGTGCGTTGAAGTGTATTTTGGAGGCGCCCTTTTAATGAGCGCGGGCCAATTTCGAGAATGTGAAAATGAGATTATAATATGCGTCATATGAAACTTGCCTGTATTCAGACCTGCACTGGCGAAGATAAGAGACAAAATCTGGATAAAGTCTTGCCAGCACTCGCAGCGGCGGCTGAGCAGGGCGCGCATTTTATAACCTTGCCGGAGACCAGTAATTTTATGGTTCAAGGAGCGGATAAAATTGCTGAGCGGCTTTGCGCAGAAGAAGATGATCTCTTTGTGCGCGGCTTGTGTGATGCAGCTCATCAGTATGGGGTTATGGTTCTGGCGGGGTCTGTCTTCGTTCAGTCTGAGGATATGCGTGCGGCAAATCGGTCGCTTTTGATTGATGCTGATGGCGTCGTGAAGGCGCGATATGATAAAATCCATCTTTTTGATGTAACCCTCGCTTCAGGGGAGCGGCACCGCGAATCCCAGAGGTTTCGTCCCGGTGAGAAAGCCACCTTATATAAGTCAGCTATGGCCAATATTGGATTAACTATCTGTTATGACGTAAGGTTCCCGCAGCTTTTTCGGAGACTTGCGCAGGCCGGCGCTGATATCATTACTGTACCAAGCGCCTTTACACGCCCGACCGGGGAGGCCCATTGGCATGTTTTATTGCGGGCGCGGGCAATTGAGACAGGGTGCTTTATCATAGCCCCGGCGCAAAGTGGTATTCATGAAAATGGCCGAGCGACTTACGGGCATAGCCTTGTAGTCAATCCTTGGGGTGAAATTCTTGTAAATGCGCAGAACCAACCCAATATAGGAGATGTGGAGTTAATATCTGTGGATGTGAATCTAGATGCTGTCGACAGCGCCCGGTCACAAATACCAGCTTTAACTCATGATCGAGATTTCGATTTGGATATTGTATCTTAAGTGGAGTTTTTAGAGCGTGATTAAATATAATTTGATTTGCGACTCAGAGCACGAGTTTGAGGCTTGGTTTGATAATATTCAAAGCTATGAGACTCAATCAGATGCAGGGCATCTGAATTGCCCCATTTGTCATTCAGCCAAAGTTCAACGTGCGATCATGGCACCGTCAATTACTAAAAAATCAAATATGACATTGCGCGATAATCTAGGCCAACAACAGGTGATGAAGACAATTTTAGAAGATGTGAGCAAAAACTACGAATATGTTGGTGATGCTTTTGCCGATGAGGCCCGCGCGATTTACTATGGTGATCGCGAAGACAGAGATATTTATGGCGAAACAACGCTTGAAGAGGCTAAGGCACTTATTGATGAAGGCGTGCCTGTTGCGCCCTTGCCCATTTTACCCCCAAATGTGAAGAACTAAATGGGGCGCTAAGGCGGTAGTCTAATTGGTTGTTGTACTTTTGTGTTGCGCAATCCCCATATAATTTACGTCAAGATCGCCGCTTAAGGACCATCTGTCCCGCAATGGATTAAAGCTAACACCTGTTGAGCTGGTCAGTGCCAGGCCAGCTTGGTTGAGGGCATCCTCGAGCTCGCGCGGGGTAACGAATTTGTGCCAATCATGGGTGCCGCGCGGCAGCCAACCTAAAATATATTCAGCGCCAACAACAGCAAGCCCAAATGCTTTGAGTGTTCTATTAAGTGTTGCTAAAAACATCATGCCTGATGGCGCAAGCAATTGGCCGCAAGCCCCTATAAAAGCCTGAACATCGGCGACATGTTCAACGACTTCCATGTTTAAAATAGCATCAAATTGCAGACCTTCTGTAACAAGTTCTTCTGCGGTGATGGCTCGGTATTCGATATTAAGCCCTTGGCTTTGGGCGTGAATATGAGCCGTTTTAATGTTGGCGGGGCTGGCATCGGCACCTGTAACGCTGGCGCCCAAACGTGCCATTGGCTCGCTCAATAAGCCACCGCCACAGCCAATATCTAGCAATCTTATGCCTTCGAGCGGGCGTTCATCTTCTGGGTTTTTGCCAAAATGTGAACATAAATGATTGCGAATATAGGTTAAACGCGTTGGGTTAAATTTATGAAGGGGACGGAACTTACCCTTGGGATTCCACCAATCTTCAGCCATGGCTGTAAATTTCGCCACTTCTTCTGGGTCAATTGTGATTGCCTTTTGCGGGGTCTCTTTCATTTGTCCCATTTCTTTTATGTCCTTTATATTTGCCATCATGGCCTAAAATCGTGTAAGTGTGCCGCGTTTTTGTATGGTATAGACAAAAAGGAAAACGTGGACGCATTCATTAATATAGTGCGTGTGCGGAAGAAAGGGAATAATGGCGCGCTTGGTCATGAAATTTGGCGGTACTTCAGTGGGCGATCTTGATCGTATCCGTAATGTTGCGCGTCACGTTAAGCGCGAGGTGGATGCCGGCCACGAGGTTGCTGTGGTTGTCTCCGCAATGTCGGGTGAAACAAATCGATTGGTTGATCTGGCTAAGGGGTTATCACCGCTCCATGACGCGCGTGAATATGATGTTATTGTCGCTGCGGGTGAACAAATTAGCGTTGGGCTTTTAGCAATTGCCTTGCAGGATATTGGTGTTTCGGCGCGCAGTTGGCTCGGTTGGCAAATTCCAGTTAAAACCAGCGCTATGCATAGTTCGGCGCGCATTATGGGTATTGATGCGGATAAAATGATTGCGCAAATGCGTGATGGACGAGTTGCTGTTGTTGCTGGCTTTCAGGGTATTTCTGATGATAACCGTATCACAACGCTTGGTCGCGGAGGATCAGATACAAGTGCAGTTGCCTTGGCCGGCGCGATTGGAGCGGATCGTTGCGATATTTATACGGATGTGGATGGTGTGTATACAACCGACCCGCGTATTGTTGAGACTGCGCGTCGTTTAGCGCGCGTTTCTTATGAGGAAATGCTTGAGATGGCTTCCTCTGGCGCCAAGGTTTTGCAAACGCGCTCTGCGGAGTTGGCAATGGTGCATAATGTAAAATTGCAAGTGCGATCGAGCTTTGACGCACCCGATCAAGACTACCCTGAGGACGGCCTGGTCGGCACCCTGATATGTAGTGAGGAAGAAATAATGGAACAAGAAGTTGTGAGCGGTATTGCATATGCGCGCAATGAAGCTAAGGTTACACTCAGAGGCGTGCCTGATCAGCCTGGTGTCGCAGCTCGTATTTTTGGCGCGCTTGCTGAAGCTGCCGTTAATGTTGATATGATTGTTCAAAATGTTTCAGTTGACGGAAATGAAACGGATTTGACCTTTACAATTGCCAATGACGACTTGCCACGGGCCATAAAGGTGATTGAGGCGATTAATGATGAGGTTGGATTTACATCTGTTGATCAAAAGCCTGGCATGGCGAAAGTGTCCATTGTTGGCATTGGCATGCGTTCACATGCCGGCGTAGCCCAGAAAATGTTCCAGATATTGGCTGATCGTGGCATTAACATCCATGTAATATCAACATCGGAAATTAAGGTCAGTGTATTGCTCGATGCCGATTATGCCGAACTTGCCGTGCGTGCTTTGCATGACGGGTTTGGGCTAGCTGAAGCGTAAAGGGTTAAAGGAAGAGGCTTAGTTTAAGTCTCGATACGAATACGAACAGCGTAACTGACGTATATGAAAGGCGCTATAATGCCCCTCTCGATGGAAGGTCCGCGCGTATTATTGCGGCGACTAAGAGAACTTATGGCAACGGTGGGTGACCGCCAAGACCGTCTCGACAAGATCGTGCAAATGATTGCTGCCAGCATGGAGGCGGCGGTATGCTCTATCTATATTCGTCGGCCTGATAACCTTCTTGAGCTATATGCCACCCAAGGTCTTAATTCTGAATCTGTACACCAAACGACATTGAAGATTGGGGAAGGCCTTGTTGGTGATATTGCCCAGCATGCGCGCGCCTTGAATCTGGCAGAGGCACCTTCGCATCCTCGCTTTGTTTACCGGCCTGAAACGGGGGAAGATCCCTTTATCTCCTTTGTTGGTGTTCCGATCTTAAGAGGGGATCAAGTCAGTGGCGTTTTGGTTGTGCAAAATGTAACCCAACGCCGCTTCGTTGATGAAGAGGTTGAGGCTTTGCAAACGGTTGCAATGGTTCTCTCGGAAATGTTTCCAACCGGTGTTGATGGGCCAAGCGTTTCGGAAATACAAAAAAACACACCGCGAGTATTTCATGGTCAAGGTCTGACCGAAGGCTTGGCCCTAGGGCAGGCTGTTCTTCATGAGCCGCGCGTAGAAGTGACCAAATTAATTGCTGATGACGTCGAAGAGGAAATTCGTCGCCTCGATCAAGCCGTCTATGTGCTGCGTCGCGATGTCGACAATCTGTTACAGACAGAAGATGTATCACATGCAGGTGAGCATTTGGATGTTTTGGAAACCTATCGCATGTTCGCTAATGATCGGGGTTGGTTGCGCCGCATAAATGACGCGATCAAAACGGGTCTGACGGCCGAGGCTGGTGCGGAGCGCGTTATGAATAATATGCGCGCGCGGGTGACTGGTCAACGCGATCAATATTTGCGTGATCGGTTAAATGATTTTGAAGATTTAACCAATCGTCTTCTGCGTATCTTGAGTGGCCGCGCCTTGCGTTCATCAGATGATAAACTGCCACGCCATGCTATTTTGATTGCCAGAACAATGGGCCCTGCTGAATTGCTCGATTATGACCGACGAAAATTGCGTGGGCTCATTTTAGAAGAGGGGGCTATGGGCGCCCATGTTGCGATCGTCGCGCGCGCACTTAACATTCCTCTTATCGGGGGTGTTCGGGGCATTGTTGGTGTCGTTAATGATGATGATAATATTATTGTTGATGCTGATCGCGGCGATGTACACTTAACACCGACAGATGAAATTATTGCCGCCTATAGCGACCGCGCGCGGTTGCGGGCGCGGCGTTTGAAACGTTATGCGCGTATTCGGCATTTACCTGCGGTCACGCGCGATGGTTACGATATGACGCTCAATCTCAATGCGGGCTTGATGGTTGATGTTGAAAACCTCGCTGCTTCTGGTGCTGATAATATTGGATTATTTCGAACCGAGCTTCAATTTATGGTCTCGTCAAGATTGCCTCGACAAGAAGAGCAGCGTGTTTTTTATAAACAGGTCTTGGATGCTGTGGGCGATAACAAAATTGTATTCCGTACACTCGATATTGGCGGCGATAAAGTGCTGCCTTATATGCGTATCGGGCAAGAGGAAAATCCAGCAATGGGATGGCGGGCTGTCCGTATCTCGCTCGATCGCCCCGCTTTATTACGTTATCAAATTCGCGCGCTATTGGCTGCGGCGGCCGGTCGCGATTTAGACATCATGTTTCCTCTGGTCGCAACCGTTGACGAATTTCGTGCCGCTCGAGAGCTTGTGCAAAAAGAATGTGACCGACTCACAAAATTCGGTCTTCCTGAGCCACGATCACTTAAAATTGGCACCATGCTCGAAGTGCCGGCTCTTTTGTGGCAACTCGATGAGTTATTGTCAGAAGTGGATTTTCTCTCAATTGGAACCAATGATCTCATGCAGTTTTTATTTGCCAGCGATCGAGGTAACCCGCGCGTCGGCAATCGATATGAATTCTTAAGTCTTCCTGTTATGCATATGCTGCAGCATGTGCGCTTAAAGGCCAGCGCCTATGGGGTGCCGGTTTCAATCTGTGGAGAGATGGTTGGGCATAGCCTGGAGGCGATGACGGTTATGGCATTGGGATTTCAGGAATTATCGATCCCGGCATCAGCCATTGGGCCTGTGAAGCGAATGGTGCGTTCTGTCAATCAAGCCCGTCTTAGCGAAGCGGTTAAGCGCTTATTGCTGGAGCCTGGGGTTGATCTGCGCCGGGGTTTAGAAGCAATTGCCGAAGAGCAGGGCATTAAGCTATAGTTATTTCACTTAGTTGATTTTTAGTCCCGTTTGTCTTTAAGCGGGATGGATTGCTTTTGGAGGTTTGTGTATTGGGGCTTGGACAAGAATTTAGAGTTCGTCGTCAAGAACGTGGCTTAACGGTACCGTTCATCGCCAATGACTTAAGAATTTCAGAGCGATATTTGGCGGCAATTGAAGATGAGGATTATGAGCTCATTGGCGGGCATGTTTATGTCATCGGCTTTATGCGCAATTATGCTAGCTATTTGGGCTTGGATGCTGATGCGCTTATTCAGCGTTATCATGCCGAGACGGTGCAGCAAGAAATGGTACTTGATTTTCAAGGCCCCGCAGAAGAAGCACTCCCAACAAAGATCAAAGTCGCTATTGCTGCTGGGTCGATTAGCCTTGTTGTTTTTGTTTGGCTCATTTTCTTTGTCTCCGGTCATAATTCATATGTAACAGAGCCCTCTGAGGGTAGTGAACCGGTGGTTGAATTGGAGCAAGGGCAGGCGCCTGAACCAATCGAGGCAAAAATTAAAGAAACTGTCTTAATTGAGCCAGACTTGCCTGCACTTGAGGCACCGGACTTGTCTCAAGAGTCTGTTGAGCCTCAAGAAAATATGCCTTTGGGTATCCCCATGCCAGATCAGTCTGAGCGCGAAGTCGTTGTGTTGGAATTGGCTCCTGCCGAAATAGATAATATCGCTCTTGGCGAAGATTCAACAACCGTTATAGCGTCTGATGAGGCTTTGGATTCGCAGGCCATAGTTGAGGAAGAGGTCGTGGCGCCGATAAAGCCGGTGGAAGTGTTTATCAGAGCAAAACGGATGACATGGTTGCGTTTGTCGGATGAGGATGGGCGAATTTTGCTTTCTAGCATCGTTGACGAAGGTGCCCGCTACCAGTTAAATGATGGGATCGTATATTATGTTGCGTCGCGCGATGCGGGTGCATTAGAAATTGTTCGTGACGGCATTGTTGTTGGTACGGTAGGCAGAGATAATGAAATTATTGCTCGTCGCCGATTTACGCGTTCAATTTTCATAGACAGACCTAGCCGCTAAGGCCGCCGGGTTAGATAAGGATTCATCATGATTAGGCCATGGCGAAATATTGACCGCCGAAAAACACGCCAAATTAATGTTGGGTCGGTTCTTATTGGGGGGGATGCCCCGATTTCAGTGCAATCGATGACCAACACATTGACGAGTGATGTCGATGCGACCATTCGTCAAATTAAATCAATTGAAGAAGCGGGCGCGGATCTAGTCCGTGTATCTTGTCCCGATGAAGCATCCACGGCGGGCTTGAAACAAATTGTCAAAAGCGTTTCGGTGCCAGTCATTGCGGATATTCATTTTCATTATAAACGTGCGATTGAGGCCGCGGAAGCCGGCGCCGCGTGTTTGCGGATTAACCCAGGCAATATTGGTGATGCTGGACGAGTTCGCGATGTTGTTCAGGCGGCCAAAGATCATGGTTGTGCCATTAGAATTGGCGTGAATGCTGGGTCTTTAGAGCGTCACTTGCTCGAGGAATATGGTGAGCCTTGCCCTGAGGCAATGGTCGCCAGCGCTATGTATCATGTGAATTTGTTGGAGGAGCATGATTTTCGGAACTATAAGATCAGTGTCAAAGCTTCTGATGTGTTTTTAACTATCGCCGCTTATCAGCAATTATCCGAGGTCATTGATTGTCCTCTCCATATTGGCGTCACTGAGGCTGGCGGGCTAACCTCCGGCACTGTTAAGTCGGCTATTGGTCTTGGCAACCTGCTATGGTCTGGTATTGGTGATACGATGCGCGTTTCGCTTTCGGCCGATCCTGTTGAGGAGGTAAAGGTTGGGTTCGAGATTTTAAAATCTCTTGGGCTACGTCACCGCGGTGTGACCATTATTTCTTGCCCATCCTGCGCGCGCCAAGGTTTTGATGTTATCTCGACCGTTCGTGCTTTAGAGGAGCGGTTGGCCCATATTGCAACACCGGTCACGCTGTCCATTATCGGCTGTGTTGTTAATGGCCCTGGCGAGGCCCGCGAGACCGATATTGGTTTTACCGGCGGCGGGCATGGACAGGGGATGGTTTATCTTGCTGGTCGTCCTAATCATAAATTGCCCCATGAAGAAATGATTGAACATCTTGCGGGGCTTGTGGAGCAAAAAGTGGCGGATATTCAGAAGGATGACGCTAGCAATACTTCTCAAGAATCTCTTGTTACGTCTAAGGGTTAGGAAATGATACAGATCAGGCGTATTGGTGCGAATCGAACGTGCCCATCGTGACCCAAGTTTTATTGGATCTGTTTGTTGAGTCTTTTATTGAGTCTAAGGATTAAAAAATGATACCGAATGAGCGTCTCGACGCAATCTTGGAGCGAGCCCATAAGCTTCAAGAAGAGCTAAATAATAATTGTGCGCCAGAACGTTTTGTTTCTTTGTCAAAAGAATATGCTGAGCTTGACCCTTTGGTCAAAGCCATCACGGCCTATCGCGAGACATTTTCTGAAATTTCAGATCTTGAAGCGCTGATTGATGGGGATGATGCAGATATGCGCGAATTGGCCCAGGTTGAATTGCCGGCCCTTGAGGCGCGCTTACCAGAGCTTGAAAACAAGCTTCAACTTTTATTGCTCCCCAAAGATGCGGCGGACCGACTTGATGTCATTCTCGAGGTTCGGGCGGGCACAGGGGGAGACGAGGCCGCCTTGTTTGCGGGTGATCTTTTCCGAATGTATCAAAGATATGCGGATGTTAAAGGCTGGAAGCTTGAGCTAATTTCTCTCTCAGATGGAGATGTTGGTGGTTTTAAAGAGGTCATTGCATCGGTTCGTGGCGCGGGTGTTTTTGCTGAGCTTAAATTTGAAAGCGGCGTTCACCGCGTGCAACGTGTACCCGAAACCGAGAGCGGTGGTCGAATCCATACATCCGCGGCAACCGTGGCAGTGATGCCCGAACCTGAAGATGTTGATGTCCAAATTGAAGAAAAAGATTTGCGCATCGATGTGTTTCGCGCCAGCGGTCCTGGTGGACAGTCTGTGAATACAACAGATAGTGCGGTACGAATTACGCATATTCCAACCGGCATTGTGGTCTCGCAGCAAGATGAAAAATCTCAGCATAAAAACCGCGCAAAGGCTATGAAGGTTTTGAGGGCTCGTTTGTTTGAGGCCGAACGTTTGCGCGTTGAGAATGAACGTGCGGCTGATCGCCGGTCGCAGGTCGGGTCTGGTGATCGTTCCGAACGCATTCGAACCTATAATTTCCCGCAAGGGCGCGTGACCGACCACCGTATTAATTTGACACTTCACAAGTTAGATCGTGTTTTGTCTGGTGAAGCCTTAGATGAGCTGATTGATGCCTTGATTAATGAAGATCAAATTCGTCGATTGAGCGCTCAAGAAGATTAAGTTCTTGAGGCAATGACGAAGCATTTATCTTCTCAATACGTTTCAAGCTGCGCGGACGCTTTTGCCTATGCGCGGGATTATTTGAAGTCCTTTGACATGCCGCAAGATGCACTGGATGCGCGTCTATTAACTTGCGCTGTTTGCGACATGTCGCCCGAAGACCTTATCCGCAATGGCGATCGGGCTATAGATAAATTAGCCTTACGGTTGCTTGAAACATATTTAGGGCGGCGTGTGGCGGGAGAGCCAGTCTCGCGAATTTTAGGTTATCGCGAGTTTTATGGACGCCAATTTAAAATTGATCCGGCGACGCTGGACCCTCGCCCTGACAGTGAGGTTTTGATTGAGGCTATTCATAATCTTGATTTGCCTGCCGATGCCAGCGTTCTTGATTTAGGGACAGGAAGCGGTTGCTTGCTGATTACTCTATTGTGTGAACATTTAATGTGGCGGGGATTAGGTGTAGATGTGAGTGCACAAGCATTGCGAATGAGCCGGATAAATGCCTCCTGTTTGCATGTACGCGAGCGTGCTGCCTTTCGACTGAGTTCTTGGTTCTCAAGAGTGACCCTTCAATATGATCTCATCGTGTCAAACCCGCCCTATATAGCCAGAGATCAGATTGACGGCTTGCAAACAGAGGTTCGGGCTTATGATCCGATGCGTGCCTTAGATGGTGGAATGCGCGGCACGCAGCCTTATTATGAGATCGTGGGCACCGCGCATAAGCACCTCAAAAAAGGCGGCTGGCTGATATGTGAAATCGGTTATGATCAAGAAAAAGAGATACGAGAGATATTCTCGAAATCGGGCTATCAAGACATTATGTGCGGGAAAGATCTAGCTGGTCATCCACGATTTGTGCTTGGTCAGCACCGATAGAATGGTTGAATTTTATATCTTATACAGCTTTCTATAAAATTTTTTGGGCATTAAACAAAAAGATGTTTGAAATATTTGAATTAATTGTCTAGTTTGCAGCCTGTTCTTGGAAATCTGTATCAGGTTGATGAGGCGTTTCCGGATAAGAGCCATGTGCTCGTCGAGGAAACAGACAGCTTTAAAGAAAAAATAGTTAATGCCAATTAAACGGGGCGTGATGATATATCGCCCATTTGATTTTAGTTGGACGGCTTATGTGATTAAGCACAAGAGGAAAGATTATTAAATGAAACGCTCTCGCGGACGCGGACGCCGTCCATCAAATCCTGCCAATAGAAGCTATGATAGTAATGGTCCAGATGTACGCGTACGCGGAACAGCAAGCCAAGTTTATGAAAAATACCAAACGCTTGGACGCGATGCACAATTGTCAGGCGATCGTGTTGGTGCAGAAAATTACATGCAACACGCAGAGCACTATTATCGGATTCAATTAAGCATGCAGCCGGTCCGCCCTGAAGTTTCAAATTCAGATGATGAGTTTGATGATAATGAGGACGGGTTAGGACAAAGCGAAGCGGTCACAGAAATATTGAACGCACAATCTGAGGATGGCGATTTATCTGATAATGATTCATCTGATGATGATAATGCGCGTGATGCTGGCGATGATGGGCATGATGATGACTCATATGAACCTTTGATTTTGACACGCGACGATAATGGCCAGGCCGATGGTGAAGAACCCCGTCCGGCAAAAACAGGTCGACGTCGTGGCCCATTGCGCCGACGTATGACGACGAAGCCGGATGAAAAAAATACCGATGCGGCTGCGGGTGAATAAAACCTTTTAGAGCGGTCACATTTAAGACATCACAGATAAGACATCACAGATAAGACATCACAGATAAGTTGATGTGCCATCTATTGTAGATGGGCTTTAGCCTCACCATATATTCTCTAGATACTATTTTGGAGAATGATGATGAACATAAATAAATATACTGAAAAAGCAAAAGGCTTCATTCAAGCAGCTCAGACAATTGCTTTGCGTGAAGATCATCAGCGGCTCGAAGTTGTACATTTGTTAAAAGCCCTTTTGGATGACCCCGAAGGTGTCGCAACAAATCTTATCACCAGCGCAGGGGGCGACCCCAAACGCGTGCGCGCAGACAATAATGCGGCGCTTGCAAAAATTCCAAAAGTCTCTGGCGGTGGCTCTGATATGAGCATGAGCAAAGACCTCGCAAAATTATTCGTGACAGCGGAAACAATCGCCGAAAATGCAGGCGATCAATTTGTGACAGTTGAGCGACTTTTGCAGGCGCTGCTTCATCAGGATAATCAGCCCGCGCAGAACATGCTGAAATCGGCGGGGCTCAATGATAAGGCGTTGGGAAAGGCTATTTCGGACCTTCGCCAAGGGCGTGTTGCCGATAACGCCAATGCAGAAGAAAATTATCAAGCACTCGATAAATATACGCGCGATTTAACAGCAGATGCTCAAAGCGGAAAACTCGATCCCGTGATTGGTCGCGATGATGAAATACGCCGAACAATGCAAGTGCTTTCGCGGCGTACAAAAAACAATCCCGTGCTCATTGGTGAACCAGGTGTGGGCAAGACAGCAATCGCCGAAGGTTTGGCTTTGCGGATTGTCGATGGTGATGTCCCAGAGGGGCTTCGCAATAAGCGCTTATTGTCACTTGATATGGGGGCTTTGATTGCGGGTGCCAAATATCGAGGAGAGTTTGAGGAACGCTTAAAGTCTGTGTTGCAAGATGTGACAAGTGCAGAAGGCGGTGTTGTTTTGTTTATAGATGAAATGCATACGCTCGTCGGCGCTGGTGCTGGTGATGGTGCTATGGACGCGTCTAATCTGTTGAAGCCGGCTCTGGCGCGAGGCGAACTCCATTGTATTGGTGCAACGACGCTCGATGAATACCGTAAGCATGTTGAAAAAGATCCTGCTTTGGCGCGTCGCTTCCAGCCTGTCTTTATTGATGAGCCGACCGTTGAGGATACCATCTCCATCTTGCGTGGTTTGAAAGATAAATATGAGCTTCATCACGGTGTCCGGATTTCGGACAGTGCGATTGTTGCGGCTGCCAATTTATCTAATCGTTATATAGCTGATCGGTTCTTACCCGATAAGGCGATCGATCTTGTAGATGAAGCGGCCAGCCGTATTCGGATGCAAATTGATAGCAAGCCCGAAGAGCTTGATGAGCTTGATCGGCGCATTATTCAACTTAAGATTGAACGCAATGCCCTTATGAAAGAAACCGATGTGGCCTCTATTGATCGCTTGGCTAAGCTTGAGGAAGAGCTTTCGCATTTAGAGGAAAAGATGAAAGTGCTTTCTGCAAGTTGGCAGAGTGAAAAAGAACGATTATCAGATACCCAGAAAGTTAAGGAACTTCTTGATGCCGCTCGAAGTGAATTAGAGCAGGTGCAACGCCGCGGGGAATTGGACCGAGCGAGCGAGCTGGCTTATGGCATTATCCCAGAGCTTGAGAAAAAGCTTGCGCAGAAAGATGATGATGCCCCCTCAAACCTTCTCCTAGAGGAAGTTGTTAACGAAGACCATATTGCGGGTGTTGTGTCGCGATGGACGGGCGTGCCTGTTGAAAAAATGCTCGAGGGCGAGCGCGCAAAATTACTGCAAATGGAAAATGTGTTGCATGAACGTGTCATCGGACAAAATGCTGCTGTTGAAGCCGTTTCCAAAGCGGTTCGGCGCTCGCGTGCAGGCTTGCAAGATCCAAGCCGACCTATTGGTTCATTTTTATTCTTGGGACCAACAGGTGTTGGTAAAACGGAACTAACGAAAACCCTCGCCAATTTTATGTTTGATGACGACACAGCCATATGCCGACTGGATATGTCTGAATATATGGAGAAGCATTCGGTGGCACGTCTGATAGGTGCTCCTCCAGGCTATGTTGGCTATGAGGAAGGTGGCGCGCTTACCGAAATGGTTCGTCGCCGGCCTTATCAAGTTGTATTGTTTGATGAGGTCGAAAAAGCACATAGCGATGTGTTCAATATTCTTTTGCAGGTTCTCGATGAAGGACGTCTGACAGATGGCCAGGGCCGAACGGTCGACTTTCGAAATACGATCATTATTTTAACATCTAATTTGGGATCTCATTTATTGGCCGCACAAGAGGATGGCGCGGATATCGAGGATGTCCGAGAAGGCGTGATGAATGATGTTCGTGCCCATTTCCGTCCTGAGTTTTTAAATAGGCTTGACGAGATTGTTTTATTTGAACGTTTGCAGCGGAGTCAAATGGGCGAGATTGTTGATATTCAAATGAACCGGCTTGAAGAGCTGGCAAAAGACAAAGGCATCTCGCTTGAGCTCAGTGCCCAAGGGCGCGATTGGCTGGGCGAGCGGGGGTATGATTCTGTTTATGGCGCCCGCCCTCTCAAGCGCGTTATTCAGAAATATGTGCAGGATCGTCTTGCGGATAAAATTTTGGCCGGCGATATTCTCGATGGTGCGCATTTATATATCGATGCCAAGGGCGACGATCTGACCATTGATGTGACGCAGAGCACGCCTAAACCCCACTAACCCCAAACCTCATTAAGAAGGTAAGTGCCGCCGTTAATTTAAGGCACGCTTTGGGGGTTGGTGGTTAGGGCGCGCTATTGCGTGCCAATTGACCCGCGGAAAGCAGCCGGACGCGCTGGTTAATCTCTTCACGCGCCTGCCTAAGCTTTTCAAGGCCTTGCTCATTTAGGGTTTTGGCGGGCGGTAAAGCCAATGTTCGTGGATTTACTTGCTTGCCTCCGAGCAAAACCTCGTAGTGGAGGTGAGGGCCTGTTGAGAGGCCGCTGGTGCCTATATAACCGATGGTTTGGCCCTGAGTTACAGTGGAGCCGCGCTTAAGGCCTTTGGCAAACCCACGCATATGGGCATAGGCTGTTTCAAAACCATTTTTATGTTTAATCCGAATATAATTTCCGAAGTTACCATTTTTACCGATCATGGTAATTTTGCCATCACCTGCGGCATAAATCGGTGTCCCTCTGGGCGCGGCAAAATCGAGGCCGCGATGCATGCGGGTAAAGCCTAATATGGGGTGTTTGCGGGATCCATATCTCGAAGAAAGTCGCGCACCATCTGCGGGTGTGGTCAGCAGGAGTTTTTGCGCACTTTTGCCATTCTGGTCATAATAGGCGTAGTTTCCATCTTCATTTTTCAAACCCCACATTGAAATGCGTTCACCCTTATTGGTGAGGGCGGCATAAATAATATCGCCTTCTTCGGCAATATTATTATTGCTATCAAAGCGTCGGCTATAGAGAACCTCAAATTGGTCGCCTTGGCGAATATCACGCTGAAAATCAACGTTATATGAAAAAATACGAATGAGCTTAATGACAAGGGAAGGCGCCATACCGCCATTGCGTGCAGCATCATAAACGCTGCTTTCGACCAAGGAATCGATAAAGAAGTGGCGTTCTGTGAGAAGTCTTTGAAAACTCTTTGTTTCAAAGGCCTGGTTGCCTGACCGTCGCACAATGATTTTTTGAGCAGGGGTTGGCAGAAAATCAAAGCCTGAAAAACGCTTGATATCTGACATTTTGTCTGCCGGACGCTCCCAGAATACCCGAACCTCTTGGCCAGACTTTAGGCGTCGAGCATCAAATGTGTCACGCATGGACTGCATAGCGACAAAGGCATCACTTGATGGGACATTGGCCTCAGTTAGCAATTGGGCCAGCGAGCCACCTTTTGAAATAGTGTAAATGTCATAGTCGCGCTGCATTGGTGGAAGATCCAGCCAGTTTTCCTCTATCGGTAAAACAGGTGGTGCAGGTTGTGCGCTCAATCGCGATGTATGACTGGGCGGTTGAAGTCCAGAATTGGCGAGATACCAAACGATGCTTGTCATAAAAAGGGTAAAAATGACGAATCGGACCACCGCTTGCCGATGCTGTCTTTTGCTTCGGCGCGTTATATAATGTGGCGTGTCCTGTCCGGTCGCTTGGTTGCTCATACCTTTGAATGTAAGAAGTCGCTACGTAAGTCAAGATTAAGACAAAAATTTGGGGGCGCTTGCACCATTATTTTATGTCCAGTTGGAACTTCAGCCACTTTTCTAATCGTTATTCTCGTGTGGGCAGGGCGTGAATTTTTAAGGCTAACCCTTGCTATATATAGTGTTTTGGGGGTGTAATCTCTCTGTGGGTGGCGTGAATTTAAAAAAACAACAAATTCTCAAAAAAAACCTTTGACAGTGTGCCGCCCCCGACATATAACCCGCGGACGTTACGGGAATGATTTCTCGTTGCGTAGGTGGTTTGTTTGCCATTCGACTGACTTATCCCGGAAAATCAAGTGCTTGATTTATCAATAACTGATTATCCTGTGAGTATGTCTTTTGAGCCTGGCGAATGCACTTGACCAAGATTAGTTTATGTCTATACCAGTAGCGACTGCCTTAGGGCGCACTGCAGGTTTGCAGACAAGATGTTTGACATTGTTGATATGGAAAGAGAAACGTGGACGGCGAAGTCTTAGCTGTCAGGCATTCTTAGGAATGTGCTGACGAAAAGACAAAGCAACATACTTGTTAACGTTCGCGTTTCGCCACTCAAGTCCGGTTTTCGGTTAAGCTTGCTTAATCATTGACCGGCAAATTGAGTGGGAACTCGTCGTTCATAATAATCAGTGCAAACTTTTTATTATGAATTTTTTGAACGTTTTAAGCAAATTGTGATGTTGCTAGAATCAAACTTGAGAGTTTGATCCTGGCTCAGAACGAACGCTGGCGGCAGGCCTAACACATGCAAGTCGAACGATAAGCATCCTTCGGGATGTGGACAGTGGCAGACGGGTGAGTAACGCGTGGGAATTTGCCCAGAGGTTCGGGACAACCATTGGAAACGATGGCTAATACCGGATAAGCCCGTAAGGGGAAAGATTTATTGCCTTTGGATAAGCCCGCGTAAGATTAGCTAGTTG